>NZ_BAAHAA010000014.1:0-103717 GCF_054777915.1 Nocardioides marmoraquaticus
GCACGGGCCACCCCTGCACGACGATGAGCTCGGCGAGGCGTTGCCGGCCGACAGGGGTCAGTGGAGCGTTAGCGTGAGTCATTGAGGACCTTCGGTCGGAGGTTGGTGTGGTAACCCCTCCGTACCGAAGGTCCTCGCTATTCGTCTACGCCTCGGCGTTCACAACCTGCCGGGGAACTACAGCTAGCGGGCGACGTCCTTGGTGGCGAAGTTGGCCCAGGCGGCGCCGGCGAACACGACGAGGTAGGCCAGCTGGGTCAGCGTGCCGTCGACGACGTCGCCCCAGCGGATCGGGTCGCGGAAGAGGTCGACGAAGGCCAGCCAGTGCCGGGTCATCAGGTAGGGCTCGAGCGGCTCGGCGGCGTCGAGCCCGAGCAGCACCGTAGAGGCCACGAGCAGGCCGATGGTGCCGAGCGCGGCGCCGACCGCCGACTCGGTGGTGGTGCTGAAGAAGAGCGCGATGGCGGCAACGCCGAGCATGCACAGCACCACGTAGACGAAGGTCATCGCGGTCCGGGTGTACATCTCGGCCGGGGTGAGGGTGCTGCCGGACACGCTGACCACCCCGGTGACGGGGGCGTCACCGAGGAGCGCCAGGCCGAGCAGGTAGCCGACCAGCCCGACGGCCAGGGTGGCGATGACGACGAAGAACACGACGCTCACCAGCTTGGCGACGAGCAGCCGACCGCGGGCGACGGGGCGCACCAGCAGGTAGCGCAGCGTGCCGCCCTGCGACTCCCCGGCGATGGCGTCGCCGCCCACGACCGCGACGGCGACCGGCAGGAACAGCGGCAGCACCAGGCCGAGCGCGGCGAGCGGGAACAGCGTGCCGTCGGTCAGCACCGCCGACAGGAAGGGCGGGCCGGTGCCGGGACGGGGGCCGAGGTCGGTCAGCGCCAGCAGCACCGCGACGACCGCGGGCAGGGCGTTGAGCGCCGCGATGGTGACCCAGGTGCGGGGGCGGCGCAGCAGCTGCCACAGCTCGACGCGGATCACGAGGCCACCTGCCGCTCCGTCGTCTCCAGCACGACCTCCTCCAGGGTCCGGCGCTCGGGCCCGATCTCGGCGACGCGGACACCCGCACCCACCAGGTCGGCGTTGAGCCGCGCCGCGTCGGGGGCGCGCACCAGCAGCACCTCGCCGTCGCGACGCTCCACGCGCCCGCCGAGCAGGCCGACGACCCGGTCGGGGTCGGGGGTGCGCAGCCGCACCCGTCCGGTCGGGGCGTGCACGGCGGCGAGCGCGTCCTGCAGCACCAGCCGACCGTCGGCGAGCACCCCCACGCGGGTCGACATCTGCTCGACCTCGGCGAGCAGGTGGCTGGACAGCAGGATGGTGGTGCCCTCCCGGTTGAGCGCGAGGAGCAGCTCGCGGATCTCGGTGATGCCCTGCGGGTCGAGGCCGTTGGTCGGCTCGTCGAGCACCAGCAGCTCGGGCCGCTGGTACAGCGCGGCCGCCAGCCCCAGGCGCTGCCGCATCCCCAGGGAGTAGGTGCGCACGGGCCGACGGTCGCGGGGGTCGAGGCCGACCTGCTCGAGCACCTCGTCGGTACGCCGCCCGCGTGCGGCCCGGCGCTCCGACCCACGGCCGGCCGCGTCGAGCACCCCGAGGTTGGCGCGGCCCGAGAGGTGGGCGTAGGCGCCGGGCCCCTCGACGAGGGCACCCACCCGCGGCAGCACCCGCGAGGCCGCCCTCGGCATCGGCTCGCCGAGAAGGTCGACCTCGCCGGACGTCGGGCGCACCAGTCCGAGCAGCATCCGGATGGTCGTGGTCTTGCCGGAGCCGTTGGCGCCGAGGAAGCCGTAGACATCGCCGCGGCGTACCTCGAGGGCGACGTCGTCGACCGCGCGGACCCCGCCGCGGTAGAGCTTGGTCAGCGCCCGGGTGCGCACCAACGTGTCGGTCATCGGCGGACCTCCAGCTCGTCGGCCGCCTGCTGCAGGGTCGGCAGGGTCACGGTGCCGACGAGCAGGAGGGCCTGCTCGTCGGACTGCGTCAGGACCACCGAGACCGGCCCGAAGGCCACGGCCTGGCGGGCCCCGGTGTCGATGGTGGCGGCGACGCGCCGCAGCTGCTCACGCAGCCCTCGGGCCACGCTGTCGCGCACCGGGATCACCGCGGTGCTGGTGGCCCCGCGGCCGTAGACGCCGGCGTCCCCGACCTCGGCGTCCGCACGCAGCGGCAGCCCGGCGATCCGGTCGGGTCGGACGAAGAAGCCGTCGGCCCGGGCCTCGAAGCCACGACCGCGCGAGACCTCGACGCCGCGGGTGAACTCGATCTGCGCCTGACGGGTGGTGGGGCGACGCAGGTCGAGGTCGGTCACGGTGCTGACCAGCGCGGGGGAGGTCTCGCCGACGCCGTACACCTCGACACGCAGCGGCACGCCGCTGTCCTGGTCGGCCCACAGGTCGATGCGGTCGAGGGTGGAGCGCGGGTCGGACGGCACCACCCGCAGGCCCGCCGCGGGCCGTCCCGCGACGCGCTCGTCGGGCAACCGGCTCAGCTCGTCGTCGGTGACCCCGGCGAGCAGCCGGCGGGCCAGCGCGACGGGCACGACGTCGGGGTCGTCGGGCAGGCGCAGGTCGTCGTCGAAGGTGACGGTGACGCGGTTGCCCTCGTAGCGCCAGCGCACGCTCACGTCGCCGGCGCGGAGGATGTCGGTCTCGCCGCTGGTGCGCAGGCGGTCGACACGGTGCTCGTCGGGGGAGCGCCACCACACGCGCAGCGTGCTCGACTCGCCCAGCAGGCGGGCGACGCCGTCCAGGTCGGAGTCGCTCTCGGGGATCTCGACCGAGCCCTGGGTGTAGACCTCGCCCGACCAGCCGGTGTCGTAGGCGTCGCGCACCGCGTCGGCGAGCGCCGGGGCGTCGAGGTCGCTGGGCTCGACGGGCCAGGCGCGCACGAGCACCGGCGCCCCCGCGAGCACCACGGCCACGGCGAGCACCAGCAGCCAGCGTGCCGCGGGGACCACGCTCACACGGTACGGGCGGCCCGGTGGGGGTCGGCGAGCACGAGCTCGAGCACGGCGTCCTCGAGGTCGCGGTCGAGCTCGAGGCCGCGCACGGCGGCGGTCGCGGCGGCGGCGTCGGACGCCGCGCGGACGACCTCGTGCACCCGCAGCTTGGTGTCGTGCTCGACCTGTGCGCGGTGGAGCAGCCCGTCGACCTGCTCGAGGGTGTGCTCCCAGCCGTGGGGGACGACTCCCTCCAGGCGTACCGCGAGCGCGTCGTCGGGCCCGACGGTGCCGAGCTCGCGGCGCTCGTGGCCCCCGGTGGTGGCCCCGAGCAGCCGCAGGTGCCAGGTACGCCGCTCGGGCACCGCGGCGTGGTCGCCGACCACCGGGCCGATGCGCAGCTCGCCGGAGGCGTCGTCCCAGCGCACCGGGGTGGTCGCCCGCGCCCCGTCGACGGTCCCGTCGTCCTCGACGAGGTCGAAGGCGCCGTCGGCGCCGGGGGCGAGCGCCAGCTCGACCACCTCGGGGTGCTCGGTGCCGACGGCCTCGTCGTCGAGGCCGGCCAGCGGCAGCAGGGCGCCGTCGGGCAGCAGCACGGGGTAGTGCTCGGCCGGACGGTGCAGCCGCAGCTCGCGGCCGCCGACGTAGCGGGTGCCGGTGAACAGGTCGGTCCAGCCGCCTGCCGGCAGCCAGGCGCGGGTGCTCGCGGTCAGCAGCTCGGGGTGCAGCGGCTCGACGATGCTCGCCACGACGACCTGCGAGCCGAAGCGGAACTGCGTCGGCACCTCGTAGGCCGCCTGCTCCTCGGGGTGCTCCCAGTACATCGGCTCCACCAGCGGCACCGACCGTTCTGCTGCGCGGACGTTCATCGTGTGCAGGTAGGGGACGAGGCGGTGCCGCAGCCGCAGGAACGCGTCGATGCTGGCCCGGGTCTCGGCCGGGAACGACCACGGCTCCTTGCGGATGAAGGGGTGCAGCGTGGAGTGCAGCCGGAGCACGGGGGAGAAGCACCCGAGCTGCACCCAGCGGTTGTGCAGGTCGTGGTCGCGCCGGCCCCACAGGTGGCCGCCGACGTCGTGGCTCCACCAGCCGTAGCCGATGTTGGAGGCGGTCGCGGTGAAGTGGGGCTGGAAGGCCAGCGACGCCCAGCTGACCACGGTGTCGCCGGAGAACCCGATGGGGTAGCGGTGGCTGCCGGGGCCGGCGTACCGGCTGAACGTCAGCGGCACCTCGCCGTCGCGCCCGGAGTCGGCGTAGTGAGCCATGTTGAGCAGCCAGAGCGGGTCGACGCCGGGCACCCGGGTGTGCTCGCCCTGCTGCCAGTCGAGCCACCAGAAGTCGACGCCCTGCTCCTCGAGTGGGTGGTGCAGCAGCGTGAAGTAGGCGTCGAGGAACCGCGGGTCGGTCGGGTCGAAGGCGACCGGCTGCCCGCTCCCCGGGTCGAGGCCCATCGCCTCGGCCATCGCGGGGTAGGCGTCCTCGAAGGAGCGCACCCCGTCGGCCGGGTGCACGTTGAGGGTGACCTTGAGCCCGCGCTCGTGCAGCTCGCCGAGGAACGCCTCGGGGTCGGGGAAGAGGTCGGTGTTCCACGAGTAGCCCGTCCACCCGACGCCGTGGCGCGGGTCGATGTCGACCCAGTGCCAGTCCATGTCGATGACGGCCACCGACAGCGGCACCCGCTCGGCCTCGAAGCGGTCCATCAGCGCGAGGTACTCCTCGGCCGAGTAGGGGTGGTAGCGGCTCCACCACGTCCCGAGCGTCCAGCGCGGCAGCCGCGGCACGGCGCCCGAGACCGCGTGCAGGTCGCGCACGGCGGCCCGGTGGTCGAGGCCGCGGGCGAAGACGTAGAGGTCGCGGTGACCCTGCCGCCGCGGCGCGGGCGCCCCGTCCTCCAGCAGGAACGACGTCGAGTCGTCGACGACGGCGATGCCCGTGCGCGAGACCACCCCGCCACCCAGGGGTGCCGCGCCGTCGACGTCGTCGAGGGTGCGGGTCGTGCCGCCCAGCCCGTCGGCCGGCTCGCCGTAGCGCCAGACGCTGGTGTGCTTGGAGTCGAGGCTCCGGGCGACGGTGACCTTGAGGCCGCTCGGGCTGAACGGCCCGCCGTCGTGCTCGAGGTGGAAGCAGGCGGTGTCGACCTCGACGCGGCCGCCCTCGTCGCGGCGTACGACGAAGTGAGGCACGGGCAGCGCCCGGTCGACGGCGAAGGTGCTGGCGCGGTCCTCGAACTCGCCGGTGTCGGACCACTCGAGCCGCACGAGGCCGGGCGTGAGCACGGTGATCCGCCACCGGTCGCCGGTCACCACCGCCTCCGGGTGTGCGACGGGGTTGCCGGGGACGTCGAGGCGCGAGGTCACGCGCCCCACCGTAGGGGGCCGCGCCCGAGCCTCAGAACGGCCAGAGTCGGCCACCCGCCTCGACGACGGCCTCCCCGGCGTCCTCCAGCCGGCCCTCGACCTCGTCCTCGATCCGCTGGCCCTGCTCCTCGACCCATCGGACACCTTCGCCGACGGTCTGGTCGGCCCACCACAACGGCGTCTCGGAGTCGCTCCGGCCGTCGACCTGCTCGACCTGGTCGCCCTCGCCGGCCACGATGCGGCCGATGTTGTCCAGCGAGGTCGAGCCGGGGTCGAAGTAGGAGGTGTGGTTGTCGAGGCTCGTGAAGACCTCGTCGGTCGCGTTGTCGACCTGGAACCGGTGCGCCCCGAAGTCGGACTCGGCGGGGTCGTCGCCCAGTCCGGCCATCGTGGGGTTGCCCAGGCGGGTCACGAAGTCGTCCTGGGCGGAGCCGACGTAGACGTCGCCCGAGAGGTCGGAGGCGTGCTCGTTGCCGCCGCCGGCCCCGGGGCTGCCGACGAGGACGGTGTTGTCGACGGGGATCCCGTCGCCGGAAGCGATGGCGACCGTCGTCGAGCCGTAGCTGTGGCCGATCGCGGTCAGGTGGGCCTGGCCGCCCTGGTCGCTGGCCCGGAGACCGTCGATGAAGTCGGACAGGTTGGCCGCCCCGGCACGCGCGTAGTCCTCCTCCGCCACCTGGGCGACGTCCTCGATGCCGTGGATCGTGTCGAGGGGACCCTCGAGGATGCCGTCGGGGCTCGGTGCGTCGTAGCCCAGCCAGGCGATGGAGGCGACGGACCCGTTGCCCTGCTCCACCGCCTCCCGGTAGACGTTGAGCGCGTCACCGGTGACGCCCTGGAAGTTGTCCATGGTCGAGGTGAGCCCGGGCACGTTGACCGAGACGTTGTCGGCGGTGTCGGGGTTGCCCCACGAGAGGGCCGCCATGCCGTCGCCTGCCGCCGCGTCGGGGTCGTAGATCATGAGCAACGGCTGCAGCGGCTCCATCGTCGCGGGGTCGAGCACGGGCTCGTCGCCCTCCCCGGCCGTGCCCAGGGCCCCGTAGAGGTGCTCGAGGCGGTCGAGCCGCTCCTGCTCCTCGTCGGTCAGCTCGCCGTCCTCCTGCTTCTGCAGCAGCGTGTTGAGGTCCTCGGAGAGGTTGGCCCGGTTGGCGTCGTCGCGCTCGACGGCGGGGATGCCGTTGCCGCCACCCACCAGGTCGGGGTGGCTGATCTTGAGCGCCTCCTGCTGGGCGGGGGTCAGTGACTCCCACCAGCGGTTCATCGCCTCGGGGTCGCCCGCCCGCTCGGAGAGCTGCTGCGCCAGACGCCCGGTGTCGGGGGCACTCTCGGCCGCGGTCGCGCCCTCGGCGACGGTGTCGTTGGCCCGCAGCACCGCGATGAAGGCGTCCTCGGCGGTGGTGAGGTCGTCGCCCCACGTCGTGACGTCGTCGTCGAAGTCGACGATGCGCCGGCGCAGGGCCTCGGCCTCCTGCTCCAGCCCGGCCTCCTCGGTCGCGATGTCGTAGGACTCCGCCCGCTGCGACAGGTCGAGCCGGTCGCTCACGAGGTACGTGCGCCGGGTGACGAGCGACTGGCGGCGGTCGAGCAGGCCGTCGAGGGTGTCGAAGAAGGTGTCACCGGCGGTCACGACGTCCTGCATCGCCGCCACCGCACCCTCGAGGTCGTCGGCCGTCGAGGTCATGGCGTGGTTGGCCACCTCGGCGGCGTCGCCCTCCCACTCGGCAGGGGCCGCGTTGTCGCGCATGACGTCGCCGGCGTCGGAGGCGCCGACGGCGGCCGCCCGGATGCCCGTCACGAAGCCGCGTCCGGAGGCCTTGACCTCGCACTCGGGCACCTCGACCGGCGGCGCCGGGATCACGACGCTCACTGCGGACCGCCCGTCGAGGTGTAGTGCGGGGTGGGCGCGCCGTCGTGCTGCCCCCAGGGCAGCAGCTGGGCCAGGTCGTGGCCGACCACCTGGTCCTGGCCCGTGTAGTCGGCCGCGGTCGCGTCGAGCGCCTCGGCGTGGCCCTCGGCGGCGTCGACCAGGTCCTGGACCTGCGTGAGCCAGGTCGATATGAAGGCCGTCGCGGCCGGTCCCAAGCGCGGACCGAGGTCGGCCACGGCGTCCTCGGCGTCGAGCAGCCGCTTCTTGCCGCCGCGCAGCACCTCGCTCTGGTCGTCCCACGTCGTCGCAGCCGTCCGCAGCGCCGTCGGGTTGACGAGGTATCCCTCAGCCATCGCTGCGCTCCTGCTCGTCGTCGAGGACGACCTCGGCGCCCCTGACCCCGACCACGAGGCTGTGTGGCTCCGCGTGCGCCTCGACCACGAACCGGGCCGCGGCGTCGACCGCGACGAGCCGGGCCCCGCCCCCGGGGCCTGGCCGCGCGTCCCACGCGGGGTCGTCGACGAGGTGGTCGCGCAGCGAGCGCAGCGCGCCGATGCTCTGCTGCGGCGTCAGGTCGGTCCAGCTCGTCCGGGCGGCGTAGCGGTGGGCCGCGCCCGTCGTACGCCGCCAGCCGCCGGTGCGGCGTCCGTCGTCGAGGCCGGTGTGCCGGACGAGGCCGTCGAGGATGCGGTCGACCTCGTCGGCTCGGGCGCGCCGCGCAGAGGGCCCGAGCGGTGGGGCGTCGGGCGGCGTCACGTCAGGTGGCAGCACGACGATGTCGATGTCGGGCTGACGTCGTCGCAGCTCGTCGAAGAACGGGTCGAGCGCCCGGTAACCCCCCGTGGTCATGGCGGCAGGTTAGTTGACCGACGCGGCGTCGGCCGCGGCTTCCGACCTCAGCCGAGGTCGCGGGCGAGGTCGGGGCCGACGTCGACGCAGTCGGAGCGGAGCGTCAGGTAGCGCAGCTCGCGGTCGGAGCCGTCCTCGGCGGCGATGGCCGAGCCGATGACCACGCGCACGGACACGCCGTCGACCGCGGTCTCGCCGAGGAGCCCGCCGTCGTCGTCGCTGACGTCGAGCCCGAGCTCCTCCCAGCTCGACGCCAGGTCGTCGAGACCGCTGGCTGGCGCGGGCGGCCCGTAGACGAGCGTCGAGCCCATCGTCAGGCGCACCGTGCCGTCGGGCGCCCCGCTGCACGGCTCGGCCGAGGCTCGCCCCGAGCCGGGGACGTCGGTCGCGCCGACCGCCTCGGCGGCCGCGGCGAAGGCGTCGGTGCCGACCTGCTGGGTCTGCGTGCGGAGCTGTTGGAAGCCGTCGGCGTCGAGCCGGTCTCCCGACGGCTCCTCCGTCGACCCCGACCCTCCACCACCACCGCACCCGGCCACGACCAGGACGAGCACGCACACGACGACGGAGCGGGGCAGGCGCATGGCGCCAGGCTAGGGGGCGTCACCGCGTGGCCACGCGAACTGGCTCGACTCGCGACGGGTGGGCACGCGGACGGGCCGGTCGCCGGTCGGGTCAGGGGCCGAGGGGTGCGCGGGTGTGGGGGACGACGGTGTACGTGTGGCCGGTGGGGCTGGTCCAGGTGTAGGTGCCGTGGCGGTCTCGCCGGTAGGTCCAGTCGTGGTGGGTCTTGGCGTTGTGGTGGCGCCGGCACAGCGGAGCGAGGTTCGATGCTCGTGTCTGGCCGAGTGGTCCGCCGTCGTCTGGTGACTGGTAGGCGTCGATGTGGTCGAGGTCGCAGCGTCGTGAGTCGCGTCGGCAGCCGGGGAAGACGCAGTGGGCGTCGCGGAGGACGACCTGCTCGTGCATGAGCGGTTTCGGGTCGTGGGTGTCGACGGCCGGGTCGCTGGCGAGGTCGATGGGCCGGAGGGTGGTGATGGGTGCGTCGATGCCGTGGCGGGTCAGCCAGGACTGGACCCCGGTGGTCGAGGAGGTTGTACAGCAACCGCCTCGAGACCCCCCGGCCGTCACCGCCCTGACCCGGACCCTGCCTCCGTGAGCGGCGCGTCGGCGGACCCACGCGGCGAGCTGTGGGGCAGAGACGGCGCCGCGGGTCTCCTCGACGAAGGTGCCGTGCTCGCTGGTGAGGTCGGCGGGGGTGAGGTGGACGACGAGGTCGGTGCCAGCCGCGGCGCCGGGGTCAGGGTGGGTGGTGCGGCCCGACATGAGGTCGAGGGCGTGCTGGGGGTCGGCGAGGATCCCGACCGCGGTCGCCCGCCGGACGTCGCGGTCGCTGGTGTCGCCGAGGTCGCGCAGGTCGGCGGCGATGCGGGAGACGGTGGCGTCGAGGAGGTCGGCGTCGTCGGCGTCGAGGGTCATGTTGACGTCCACCACGCCCGGGGCGCGGTGGTCCCGGCGCAGCCACACCCCACGACGGGTGGCGGCTGCTTCCTCGTCGGCGACGGCGCGGTCGGGGTCGGCGGTGAGCCGGGCCTCGTGGATCAGCCTGCGGGCGTCGACGGCGGCGATCTTCTGCGGGACGGCGGTGATGAGCCGGTCGGCGTGCAGCGCGGCGTCGTAGGTCAGGTCGTGGGTCTCCCGGCTGATCTGTCGGGCGAGCCACACCGGCACCCGCCCCTCCTGGGTCAGCGCCCAGAGTCGGGGGAGTCGGAAGGCGAGCTCGAGGGCGTCGCCGATGAGCTGGCGGGCGTGGTCGTGCGACCGGTCCAGCGCCGCACCGAGCTCGAGCGGCGCGAGCGGGTGCACCAGCGGCGCACCGGGGCCGGCGAGAGGGATGAGCACTCGCGACTTGTCGGTGGCGAGCAGGCCCGGCTCACCCCACCCGGCGTAGTCGACCACGACGCCGTCGGCATCGACCTCGGCCGGGTAGGCCAGCGCCCACTGCACCGCCATCCAGACCTGCTTCACCTCAGCCGCGTGGGCGTCGGCTCGGGCAGTCAGGAGCTCGTCGATGATGGCCGCCCGCACGTCGACAGGTGCCCTGTCGGCGGTGTCGAGAGGCGCGGTCTTCATGACCGAAGTCTACCGCTTGTAACTGACAATCGAACAGATGATCGACAGCATGTGGACGGGCAGCGGCCCAGGGTGGTAGGCGCCTGGCTGGGTCTCGAGGCTCGTCGCTTGCGCTCCTCGCACCTCGACCACCCCAGTCCGGCAGGGGTGGTCGAGGTGCCCGAGCCCCCGGGCGAACCTCCACCCCGCACCCGAACGACCGCGCGGCCCCTGCGGGACCGTTGACTTCGAGACGGCCGCTGCGCAACCTCCTCAGGGAGCAGGGGCCGTGCGGCGCAACCTCTCCAGGGAGCAGAGCTCGTGGGGAGGTCACCGGGTCTCGAGGCTCGTCGCTTGCGCTCCTCGCACCTCGACCAGCCAAGGGAGGCCGATGCTCCTCGACCACCCCAGTCCGGCAGGGGTGGTCGAGGTGCCCGAGCCCCCGGGCGAGGGCCTCGAGACCCCGCACCCGGAGGACGGTGCGGCGGCCCTTCGAGACGGTTGCTGCGCAACCTCCTCAGGGAGCAGGTGGTCCGGGCGGGTCGTGGCGCGTCGGGCGGTCCGGTCGGGACACGTGCTGCGGCGTACGATGAGTCCGTGACACACGCCCTGCTCCTTGCCTAGCCGCGTCGTACGACGCGGCCGCCCCTCTGCGCGAGGGGCTTTTGTGTGTCTGGAGCAGACCGAGGGAAGACGGAGAGATGAGCGAGCACGAGCAGCAGGACACCCACCTGGACTTCCGCGACGTCGAGGCGAAGTGGCAGCCGGTGTGGGCCGGGCTCGACCCGTTCCGCGCCGACGAGACCAGCGAGCGCCCGCAGAAGTACGCGCTCACGATGTTCCCCTACCCCTCGGGCGACCTGCACATGGGCCACGCCGAGGTCACCGCGCTGCACGACGTGATCGCGCGCTACTGGTGGCAGCGCGGCTTCGAGGTGATGAACCCCATCGGGTGGGACTCCTTCGGCCTGCCCGCCGAGAACGCCGCGATCCGCAACGACGAGCACCCGGCGACCTACACCTACGCCAACATCGAGACGCAGGCCGACAGCTTCAAGCGGTACGCCGTGTCCTTCGACTGGTCGCGGCGGCTGCACACCTCCGACCCGGAGTACTACCGCTGGACGCAGTGGCTGTTCCTGAAGTTCCGCGAGCGCGGGCTCGCCTACCGCAAGAACTCGCCGGTCAACTGGTGCCCGCAGGACCAGACGGTGCTGGCCAACGAGCAGGTCGTCGACGGCACCTGCGAGCGGTGCGGCGCGACGGTGACCAAGCGCGAGCTGACGCAGTGGTACTTCAAGATCACCGACTACGCCCAGGAGCTGCTCGACGGGCTCGACGAGCTGGAGCAGAGCTGGCCCGCCCGCGTCGTGACGGCCCAGCGCAACTGGATCGGTCGCTCCGAGGGCGCCCACGTCACCTTCGACGTGCACCTGGCCTCGGGCGACGTCCGGCCGTTGGAGGTCTACACGACGCGGCCCGACACGCTGCACGGCGCGACCTTCATGGTCGTCGCCGCCGACGCCGCGCTGGCCGCCGAGCTGGTCGCGCCCGACCGGGCGCAGGTGCTGGAGGACTACCTGGTCGAGGTGCGGACCGCCTCCGACATCGACCGGCTCTCGACCGAGCGCCCCAAGACCGGCGTCGACCTGGGCGTGACCGCGACCAACCCGGTCAACGGCGAGCAGGTGCCGGTGTGGGCGAGCGACTACGTGCTGGCCGACTACGGCACCGGCGCGATCATGGCCGTGCCGGCCCACGACCAGCGCGACCTCGACTTCGCCCGGGCGATGGACCTGCCGGTGCGGATGGTCATCGACACCGGCGAGGAGGACCCGGCGGTGTCCGGCACCGCCACGACCGGGTCCGGCACCTACGTCTCGTCCGGCCCGCTCGACGGACTGACCGACAAGGTCGAGGGCGTGCGCGCGGCCATCGAGCAGCTGGAGGCCGACGGCCGCGGCAGCGGGGCGGTCAACTACCGGCTGCGCGACTGGCTGCTGTCGCGCCAGCGCTACTGGGGCGTGCCGATCCCGGTGATCCACTGCGAGGCGTGCGGCGAGGTGCCCGTGCCCGAGGACCAGCTGCCCGTCGAGCTGCCCGAGCTGCGGGGCGCCGACCTCAAGCCCAAGGGCGTCTCGCCGCTGGCGGCGGCCACCGAGTGGGTGAACGTCGACTGCCCGTCGTGCGGGGGCGCCGCGACGCGCGACACCGACACGATGGACACCTTCGTCGACTCCAGCTGGTACATGTTCCGCTACTGCTCGCCCGGCCTCGGCACGGCGCCGTTCGACAGCGCGCAGGTCAACGCCTGGATGCCGTGCGACGTCTACGTCGGCGGTGTCGAGCACGCCGTGCTGCACCTGCTCTACGGCCGCTTCTTCACCAAGGTGCTGGCCGACATGGGCCTGGTCGACTTCCGCGAGCCCTGGGCCTCCCAGCTCAACCAGGGCGTCGTGATCAACCAGGGCAAGAAGATGAGCAAGTCGCTCGGCAACGGCGTCAACCTCGGCGAGCAGCTGGCCGAGTACGGCGTCGACGCCGTGCGCCTGACGCTGGTCTTCGCCGGCCCGCCCGAGGACGACATCGACTGGGCCGACGTCTCGCCCGCCGGCTCGCTGCGGTTCCTGCAGCGCGCCTGGCGCCTTGCCGGCGACGTGACCTCGCCCGTGGGCGCCGACCCGGTCGCCGGCGACGGGGCACTGCGGCGTACGACGCACCGCACGGTCGCCGACGCGGCCGAGCTGGTCGAGGGCCGTCGCTTCAACGTCGTGGTGGCCCGGGTCATGGAGCTGGTGAACGCCACCCGCAAGGCCATCGACAGCGGTGTGGGTGGCGCCGACCCGGCGGTGCGCGAGGCGGCCGAGGCCGTCGCCGTGCTGCTGTCGCTCGTCGCGCCGTACACCGCGGAGGAGATGTGGGAGCGGCTTGGCCACGAGCCCACCGTGGCCAGGGCCGGCTGGCCGGTCGTCGACGAGTCGCTGCTGGTCGAGGGCACCGTGACCGCCGTGGTGCAGGTGCAGGGCAAGGTCAAGGCCCGTCTCGACGTCGCGCCCGACATCTCCGCCGGCGACCTGGAGGCCGCGGCCATGGCCGACGCGGGCGTGCAGCGCGCGCTGGAGGGCAAGACCGTGCGCAAGGTCATCGTCCGCGAGCCCAGGCTGGTCAACGTCGTCGCCGGCTGAGGCCGGGTGCCGCCGCGCCCGCGTCGTTCGTGCGCGGCGGCGCCCGGCATGCCCTAACCTCGCCGGAGCGACGACAGGGGGGTAGGGGTGCGCGGCTTCAAGGCGTTCATGCACCGGGTGGTCAACGAGCCACGGCTGCTGCTGATGGTGCTCGTGGGTGACTTCCTCGTCGCCAGCGGGCTCTACTGGGCGATCGAGGGCACCGGTCCGATCGCCTCGATGTGGTGGGCGATCGTCACCGGCACCACCACCGGGTACGGCGACTACTCACCCGTGACGACCGCGGGCCGGGGCGTGGCAGTGCTCTTCATGCTCTCGATGCTGCTGCTGGTGCTGTGCGCCGGCGCCCACTTCACCCGGGCCGTGCTGCACGACCCCGACGCCTTCACCGATGCCGAGCAGCGCGAGATGCTCTCGCTGCTGCGGCAGAACAACGCGCTGCTGCGGATGCAGGTGGAGGCGACCCACGGGGTCGCCGCGCTGCAGGACGCGCTCGACGGCGTGGCTCCGCCCGACGAGCACCACCGCCCCACACCGACCGCCCGCGAGGAGCAGCCGTGACGACCACGATCCGCCGAGCGAGCAAGGCGGTGCCCCTGGGCCTGACCGTGCTGGCCGCCTCGAGCCTGACCGGCTGCGGTGCCGACCCCGACGTCGCCGCCGTGTGCGTCGACCCGCAGACGCAGGAGCGCGTCGACGACGACATGTGCGACTCCGGCGAGGACCCCGACGACTTCGACGGCTCCGTCGGCAGCGGCTTCTTCTGGTACTACCTCGGCACCCAGACCAACCGCGCCGTGCCCGCGGTCGGCGCGCCCGTCTCCGGCGGCACCTGGAACGGCTCCTCGCTCGTCAGCAACGGCCGCAGCATCCAGCGCGGCGGCATGCCCGCGGACGGCGCGCCGTCCTTCAAGTCCGTCTCCAAGTCGGGCGGCTTCGGCTCGTCCAAGGGCGTCTCGTCCTCCTGAGCCCCTCCGTCGTCGCACCACCCACCGAAAGGCCGTCACCGATGCTCGACCTCTGGACCGCGCTCTACCACGCCGTCGTGTACGCCGCCCTCGCCGGCGCGGTGCTGGTGCTGGCCTACCTCGTGCTCGACCTGCTGACCCCGGGCCACCTCGGCAAGCACCTGCTCGGCGGCCACGACGACCCGTCGCACGCGGCGTCGTACTCCGCGGCGACGGTCGCGGCGGCCTGGATGGTCGGCAACGGCGCGATCGTCTTCACCGCCATCTGGACCAACGGCGACACCGACCTCGGCTACGCGCTGCTCTGGACCCTGGTCTTCGGCCTGGTCGGCTGCGCGCTCAACGCCGTCATGCTCGTCGCGGTCGACCTGGTGACGCCGGGGAACCTGCGCGCCGTGGTCTGCACGCCCGGGCCCGTGGTGCCGCTCGCGGTGCTGAGCGCCGCCTCGACGCTGGCGATCTCAGCGATCGTCTGCGCCTCCATCGCCTGATCCCGCCCGGCGACCGAGATGTGGCGGCACACGAGCGTCCCGCGTCCTGACCACCTGCGGACGGTCAAGGAGCAGGGGCTGATCTTCCCCGAGACCGACCTGCCCGACGGCGGCGTCGTGCCGTACTGGAACGAGGCGGCCTGGTACGAGCTGACCAGCGGCGAGGTCGAGACCATGGAGCACGCGACCGAGCAGCTGTGGGGCATGTGCCTCGAGGCCGTGACCAAGATGCTCCGCGACTTCGACGACGCCGACCTGCGGCTGCCCCGCGGCACCTTCGACCGGGTCCGTGACTCGGTCAGGGCGGAGGACCCGAGCGTCTACGGCCGCTTCGACCTGCGCTTCGACGGCATCGACCTGCACCTCCTGGAGCTCAACGGCGACACCCCCACCGGCCTGGTGGAGACGGCGGTCGCGCAGTGGCACTGGAAGGAGGACAAGTCGTTCTCCGACGACACCGACCAGTGGAACAGCCTGCACGAGCGGCTGGTCGACCGCTGGCGGGCCCTCGCCGGGCAGGGCTTCGTGCCGGGCAACCGGCTGCACCTGTTCCACAGCCAGGCCGACACCTCCGGCGAGGAGGAGATGACGACGCACTACATGGCCGACGTCGCCTCGCAGGCCGGGCTGACGGTCTCGGTGCAGCCCATCGAGCTGATCCAGTGGAACGAGCACGTGTCGCAGCCCGGTCGCGGCCGCTTCCTCGACGCCAACGGCGAGGAGATCCGCGCCGCCTTCAAGCTCTACCCCTGGGAGGCCATGCTCGAGGAGGACCCCGTCGGTCAGATCCTGCTCTCGGGCTCCGAGATCCGGCCGGTCCGGTGGGTCGAGCCCGCCTGGAAGGTGCTGCTGTCGACCAAGGCGCTGCTGCCGGTGCTCTGGGAGATGCACCCCGACTGCCCGTGGCTGCTGCCGGCGTACTTCGACGAGCCGCGCGACCTCGAGGAGTGGATCGGCAAGCCGCTGCGCGGCCGCGAGGGCGACAACATCGTGGTGCAGAAGGCCGACGGCACCCGGATCGTCAACGACGGCTCCTACGGCGGCGACCGGATGGTCTACCAGCAGTACGTCGAGCTGCCCAACTTCGGCACCGGCACCGACGGCGACAACTACGCCATGGTCGGGTCGTGGATCGTCGACGGAGAGGCGGCCGGCGCCATCGTGCGCGAGTCGGACGGACCCGTGACCGACTACTTCAGCCGCGTCGTGCCCCACGTCATCAGCGACGCCCTCGAGCCCGGCATCGCCCAGCAGCTGCTGTGGCGCAACCAGCGGGTCACCGACTCGCTGCCGCGCCTGCCCAACTGAGGGTCGCTCAGTCCTGGGCGAACGCCGCGTCGAAGGACGCGGCGGCGGGCGGGAAGTCGAGCCGCTGGAGGTAGGCCAGCGCCTCGGGGGCGCCGTGCAGGCGGTCCATGCCGGCGTCCTCCCACTCGACCGAGATCGGGCCGTCGTAGCCGATCGAGGCGAGCGCCCTGAAGCAGTCCTCCCACGGCACGTCGCCGCGGCCGGCCGAGACGAAGTCCCAGCCGCGACGCGGGTCACCCCACGGCAGGTGGGAGCCGAGCCGGCCGTTGCGGCCGTTGCCGATCCGCATCCGGGTGTCCTTGCAGTCGACGTGGTAGATCCGGTCGGCGAAGTCGGTGATGAAGCCGACCGGGTCGAGCTGCTGCCACACCATGTGGCTGGGGTCCCAGTTGAGCCCGAACGCCGGGCGGTGGCCGATGGCCTCGAGCGTGCGCACCGTCGACCAGTAGTCGTAGGCGATCTCGGAGGGGTGCACCTCGTGGGCGAAACGCACGCCGCACTCGTCGAAGACGTCGAGGATGGGGTTCCAGCGGTCGGCGAAGTCCTGGTAGCCGGCGTCGATGGTCTCGGCCGGCACCGGGGGGAAGAGCGCGACGTACGGCCAGATCGAGGAGCCGGTGAAGCCGACCACGGTGTCGACGCCGAGGCGCTGGGCGAGGCGGGCGGTGTCCATCAGGTCCTGGGCGGCGCGCTGCCGCACGCCCTCGGGGTCGCCGTCGCCCCACACGCGGGAGCCCACGAGCGCGCGGTGGCGCTCGTCGATCGGGTCGTCGCAGACCGCCTGGCCCTTGAGGTGGTTGGAGATGGTCCACAGGCCGAGGCCGTGGCGCTCGAGGATGCCGAGCCGCTCGGCGACGTAGTCGTCGTCGTCCCAGCGCGAGGCGTCGAGGTGCTCGCCGGAGACCGCGACCTCGAGGCCGTCGTACCCCCAGCCGGCGGCCAGCCGGGCGACCTCCTCCAGCGGCAGGTCGGCCCACTGGCCGGTGAAGAGGGTGAAGCGTCGGGTCACGGTGTCCTCCTGGGTCGTGGTCTCAGACGGCGGCGGGTCGGACGGGGCTCAACGAGGGTGACGGCACCGCCACGCGGCGGCCGTCCTGCGCCGCACTCTGCTCGACGGCGTCGAGGACGCGCTGCACCGACAGGCCCTCGGCGAACGACGGCTGCGGGTCGCGCCCCTCGGCGACGGCGCGCAGCAGGTCGGCGGCCTGGTGGGTGAAGGTGTGCTCCCAGCCGATGACGTGGCCCGGCGGCCACCAGGCGTCGAGGTAGGGGTGGTCGGGCTCGGTGACCAGCAGCGTGCGGGTGCCACCTGACGCGTCGTCGGTGATGCGCAGCTCGTTGATCCGCTCGAGGTCGAATCCGACGGAGCCGCGGCTGCCGAAGAGCTCGATGCCCAGGCCGTTCTTGCGGCCCGTCGCCATGCGGGAGACCTCGAGGCTCGCCACGGCGCCCCCGTCGGTCTCGAGGGTGCCCCAGGCGGCGTCGTCGACGGTGACGCGCTCGGGGCCGTCGCGGCCGGGTCGCTCCGGCACGAAGGTGCGGGTGGTGGCCGAGACCGAGGTGACGCACTGGCCGGTGAGGAACTGCAGCTGGTCGACGGCGTGGGAGGCGAGGTCGCCCAGCGCGCCGGAGCCGGCGTCCTCGCGGCGCAGCCGCCAGGTCATCGGGGCGTCGGCGTCGGCGAGCCAGTCCTGCAGGTAGCTGAGCCGGACGTGGCGCACGGTGCCGAGGCGACCGCTCGCCACGAGCTCCCGGGCCAGCGCGAGGGCGGGCACGCGGCGGTAGTTGAAGCCCACCATCGAGCGCACGCCCCGCGCGCGGGCGGCGTCGGCCGCCACCACCATCGCCTCGGCCTGCGCGACGTCGTTGGCGAGGGGCTTCTCGACCAGCACGTGCTTGCCCGCGGCCAGCGCCGCCTGCGCGACCTCGGCGTGCAGGTGCCCCGGCAGGCACACGTCGACCAGGTCGACGTCGTCGCGCTCCAGCACGCTGCGCCAGTCGGAGGAGGAGTCCTCCCAGCCGTACGCCGCCGCGGCTCGGGCCACGGCGTCGGGGTCACGACCCACCAGGACCGCCTGGCGCACCGGGGTGGTGTCGGGGAAGAAGGCGCCCACCGAGCGCCAGGCGTGGGAGTGGGCCTTGCCCATGAAGGAGTAGCCGATGACGGCGACCCCGAGTGACGGGCCGAGGGGTCCTGTGGTCATGAGGTTCCTCCGATGAGGTCGCGCAGGAAGGCCAGGCCGTCGCGGGCGAGGTCGTCCTGGGTGGGCGCCAGGGGGCGCCAGATGGAGGCCGCCGTGGCGATGGCGGCGTTGTCGGCGGTGAAGCTCTCCAGCACGAGCGGGCCGGCGTACCCGACCTCGTCGAGCGCGGCCAGCAGCGCCGGCCAGTCGGTCTGGTCGCCGCCCGGGGCGCCACGGTCGCTGCCGCAGACCTGCACGTGCACGAGGTGCTCGCCGGCACGTCGTACGGCGTCGGCGGAGGAGCGCTCCTCGAGGTTGAGGTGGTAGGTGTCCAGCGCGAGCCCGAGGTGGGGCCCGAGCAGCGGCCCGAGGGCGTCGAGCCCCTGGGCGGTGGTGTTGACGAGCGAGGTCTCGTAGCGGTTCAGCGGCTCGACGCCGATGGCGACCCCGGCCTGCCGGGCGTGCTCGACCACCGGCGCCAGGTGCTCCCGCAGCTCGTCGTACGCCGCCCCCCGCGCGGCGTCGTCGAGCCGCCAGGTGCGCCCGGTCGCGGCGTAGAACGGGCCGCACACCGCGGCCGCCCCGACGCCGTGGGCCAGGTCGACGCACGCCCGCAGGTAGTCCTGCGTGGCCCGCACGGCCGACGCGTCGGTCGCGACGAGGTCGCGACCGGGGGCCATGGCCCCCACGACGCACGGCACGAGACCGGTCTCGTCGAGCAGCGGCCGCAGCACCTCGGACGTGAGGTCGCCGGCCTGCTCGAGCGGCAGCTCGACGGCGTCGAAGCCGAGCCCGGCCACGTGGCGCAGCAGGTCGGGCGCGGTCGCGTCGGTGAGCGGCGAGGTCCACACCCAGGTGTTGACGCCCAGGGGGCGCACGGGTGTCGTCATCGGGGGCCTTTCGTCAGGGGGTCCCCGTCCGGGACGTCGCAGCGGGACGTCCCGGACGGGGAGCGGTCAGCAGGGGCGTCAGGGGATCTGACGCTCCTCCCACACCTGCGGGTAGCCCGGCAGGTCCTCGCCGCCGAACTTGGCGTAGTGGCCGTCGGGCATGCCGTCGTTGGCCTCGAGGAAGTCGGCGCGCTCGTCCTCGGTGATCGGGGTCTGGGGGAGCACCCACTCCTTCGGGACCTCCTCGCCGGCGAAGATCTTCTGCGCCGCGAGCAGCGGGGTGCGCCACTGGAAGTTGGAGTAGACGGGGGCCAGGCCGGTCAGCCCGGTCTCCTCCCACTTGCGCAGGAAGCTCATCTCGTCCTCGCCGGTCATGACCGGGAGGTCGGCGCCGGCGTCCTCGAAGGCCTCGATGGCGGCGACGGCGCCGTCACCGGCGTCCATCCACACGCCCTGCACGTCGCCCTTGGCGAGCTCGTCGCTGATGATCTTCTTGATCTCGGCCGGGTCGGCGCCGGTGAAGTAGTCGACCGCCTCGATGCCGTTGTCGCTGAAGATCTGGTCGGCCGCGGCCCAGCGGTTCTCGAGCACGTCGACGCCGGGCAGGATCCGCAGCGCGACGACCTTGTCGCCCTCCTCGAGGTTCTCGGAGAGGAAGTTGGCGGTGTCGATGCCCCAGGCGTAGCCACCGATCGGGTGGATGAAGGTGGTCGGGCAGTCGGTCTCGACGCCGCGGTCGAAGACGATGACCGGCTTGCCGGTCTCGCAGGCCCGCTCGACGGCGGGGGTCATGGCCGCGGTGGAGTTCGGCGAGATGATGAACACGCCGCAGTCGCCCTGCTCGATGAAGTAGTCGATGTCGGCGATCTGGGTGTTGTCGTCGTCCTTCGCGTCACGGGTCTCCATCTCGGAGATGACGCCCTCCTCCTGCATCACCTCGAGCTGCTGGTTCATGGTGATCCAGCCGGTCTGGCGCCACGGGTTGGAGATCGAGGCGTTGGCGAAGCAGGCCTTCTGGGGGCCCTCGACCGCGAGGTCCGAGGTGTCGGTCATCTCGCCGTCGATGTACTGCAGCCAGGGCTCCGCCTCGTCGCCCTCGAAGGTGGCGTCGCGCTGCTCCATCTGCTCGTCGAAGGTGGCCTGGTCGAACCACTGCGAGTCCTTGCCCGACTCGGTGTCGGACCCGGCCTGGGCGCCGTCGCTGGACTCGGACGACGAGTCCTCCTCGACGGTCGCCGACTGGTCGGTGGAGCCGCAGGCGGTCAGCACCAGCGAGGCCGCCGCGGCCGCGGCGAACAGCTTCGGCGTGCGCCGTCGCACGAACAGGGACATGACATCTCCTACGGGTCGGCCCGGGGCGGGCTGTGGGTGGGGTGGGACGGGTGGAGCGGGGTCAGGGGGCGGTACGCCGCCTCGGCCTGCGCGGCCCGGACCGCCAGGCGCGGCCGCCGAGCGCGACGGCGGCGATGATGATCAGGCCCTGCACGGTGTCGCGCCAGGTCGAGGGCACGTCGCGGAAGTTGAGCAGCGTGAAGAGCAGGTCGAGCGCGATCGCGCCGGCGGCGGCGGAGAGCACCCAGCCGCGGCCACCTCCGAGGACCACGCCGCCGAGCACGACGGCGGTGATGGCGATGAACTCGTAGCCGCGGCCGACCGAGGGGTGCACGCCGGCCTGGCCGACGAGGATGATGCCGGCGAGCGTGGCCGAGAGCGACGACAGCACGAAGGCGCGGGTCTTGACCCACCACACCCGGGCACCGCTGACCTCGGCGGCGCGGGGGTTGTCGCCCGAGGCGATCAGCGTGGCGCCGTACGGGCGACGCATCAGCCAGGCCGCCGCGGCGGCGACCACCACGAGCAGGACCAGCGGGTAGGGGAGCAGGTCGACGACGGGCAGGCCCTCGAGGCCGCCGCGGCCGATCTCGCGGAAGGTGTCGGTCGGGTTGCCGGTCGCCGCGCCGCCGGTCAGGTAGAAGACGAGGCCCGACAGCGCCAGCATCGTGCCGAGGGTGACGATGAAGCTCGGCACCCCGAGCAGCGTGGTCGCGAGGCCGTTGACCAGGCCGACGAGCGTGCCGATGACGACCATCAGCACCATCACCGGCAGGATCCGGCCGTCGTCGTCGCCGATGAGGTTGCCGGCCATGACGACCTGGGCCGCGATCACCGAGCCCATCGACAGGTCGAACTCGCCGGAGACGATGACGAAGTACTGCCCGATCGCGATGATCGCCAGCGGCGCGCTGCGGGCCAGGAAGCGCACCAGCCGGTCGGGCTCGCCGAAGGCGGGGTTGGACGCGACCACGGCGACGAGCAGCACCACGACGAGCACGACGACGGCGCCGCCGGGCGTGGCCAGCGTGCCGAGGGCACGGCGGGCGGTGCTGCCCTCGTGGGCGGGGACGGTGCGACGCGGGGCGTCGGTCGTGCTGCTCACCGGGCCTCCTCGGCAGTGGCAGGGGCGGTCTCGAAGCGGGTGGCGCGGCGGGGGATGGCCCGGCGCGCGTAGACCGCGACGGCCACGACGATGACGAGGCCGCGCACGACGTCCTGCAGGAAGGAGTTGACCTCCAGCACGCTCATCAGGCTGTCGAGCACCGCGAAGATCGCGACGCCGCCGATCGTGCCGAGGATGGTGCCGCGGCCGCCGGCCAGCAGCGTGCCGCCGAGCACCACCGCGGCGATCGACATCAGGTCGTAGCCGCCCTGGCTGCCGATCGTCGGGCTGCCGACGCTGGTGCGCGAGAGCAGCAGCAGCCCGGCGACCCCGGCCGTGGTCGAGCACATGACGTGGGCGGCCACCACCGGCACGGAGGTGCGCACGCCCGACATGCGGGCCACCTCGCGCCCACCGCCCACGGCGTAGAGCTGGTGGCCCAGGCGGGTACGACGCAGCACCAGCGCGGCGAGCGCGGCGAGGACGAGCATGACGATTGTCGACAGCGGCACCGGGCCGAGCAGGAAGATGCCCCACAGCTGGAACTCGTAGGGCGCCGAGCCGGCGTTGCCCTGGTAGTTCGACGCGAGGTAGCCCGAGAGCACCAGGCCGATGCCCAGCGTCGCGATGAAGCCGTGCACCTTGAGGCCGGTGACGACGAGGCCGTTGGCGAGGCCGACCAGCGCGCTGACGCCGAGCGCGGCGAGCACGCCGGGCACGACCATCCCGGTCTGGCCGGCCATGACGACGCCGCCGACGAGGCTGGCGAGGCTGATGACGTAGGGCACCGACAGGTCGAGGCTGCCGGCGAGGATGACCATGGTCTGGCCGATCGCGACGAAGCCGAGCGTGCTCATCAGGGTGAGCACGCCGACGATGTTGCCGGTGGAGAAGAAGTTCTGTCCGTCGAGGGCCGAGAGCACCACGGCCACGACGAGCACGGCGGCCAGGGCGACGTACACCAGCTGCGTGCTGTCGGCCCGGCCCAGCGCGGCGAGCGGGCCGCGGCGGCGCCCTCGTCTGGCCGGGCCGGGGGGCAGCGGCGGAGCGGGGGGAGCACCCGCGCCGGGCGCCTGGCCGGTCTCGATGGTGCTCACGCGACCTCCTCGACGCTCGCGCCGGTGGCCAGGGCCAGCACGCTGACCTCGTCGCTGCCGGCGGGCAGCTCGCCGGCGACGCGCCCGTCGCGCATCACCAGGATCCGGTCGGACATGCCGATCACCTCGGGGAGCTCGCTGGAGACCATGACCACCGCCAGGCCCTGGGCGGTGAGGGTGCGGACGAGGTCGTAGATGCCTCGCTTGGCGCCGACGTCGATGCCGCGGGTGGGCTCGTCGAGCAGCACGACCCGTGGGTCGGCGCCGAGCCACCGTGCGAGCACGACCTTCTGCTGGTTGCCGCCGGAGAGGAACTGCACCTCCTGGTCGCCGCTGCGGGCCGCGACCTCGAGCGTGGCCAGCAGGTCGGGCAGCGCGCGCCGGGCGGTCGACGTACGCCGCGGGAACACGGCGCGCACGACGCTCAGGGCGTTGGCGGTGATGCTCTGGTTGAGCGCCAGGCCCGAGGCCTTGCGGTCCTCGGTGACGAGGGCGAGCCCGCCGCGGCAGGCTGCGCGCGGGGTGCGCATCGTGACCTCCTCGCCGTCGAGCAGCACCCGGCCGCGGGTGAAGGGCTGCACGCCGAAGACGCCCTCGAGCACCTCGGTGCGGCCGGAGCCCTGCAGGCCGGCGATACCGAGCACCTCGCCGGCGCGGACCTCGAGGTCGATGCCGTCGACGAAGCCGTTGCCGCAGCCCTCGAGCCGCAGCCGCACGTCGCCGGTCGCGACCTCGGCGGGGCGGTCGGGGAAGAAGGCCGACATCTCGCGACCCACCATCAGCCGCACCAGCGTCGCCTCGTCGAGCTCGGCGGCGGGCCGGGAGTCCACCAGTGCGCCGTCCTTGAGCACCGTGATGGTGTCGCAGAGGTCGAAGATCTCGCGCAGCCGGTGGGAGACGTAGAGGATCGCGACGCCGCGGGCGGTGAGCCGGCGGATGATGGCGTAGAGCAGCTCGACCTCGTGGCCGGCCAGGGCCGCGGTGGGCTCGTCCATCGAGATGATGCGGGCGTCGTGGCTGACGGCCTTGACGATCTCGACGACCTGCTGCTCGGCGACCGACAGCGTGCCCACCCGCGCCTCGGGGTCGAGCCCCTCGACGCCGAGGCCGTCGAGCAGCGCCTGGGTGTCGGTGCGCATGCGGCGCACGTCGACGAGCAGGCCGCGGCGGGGCTCGCGGCCGAGGAAGACGTTCTCCGCGACCGTGCGGTCGGGGAGCAGGTTGAACTCCTGGAAGACCGTCGCCACCCCGGCCGCCTGCGCCTGCAGCGGGTGGGTGAAGCGCACGTCGTCGCCGGCGAGCGTCAGGGTGCCCTCGTCGGCGACGTGGACCCCGGCCAGGATCTTCATCAGCGTCGACTTGCCGGCGCCGTTCTCGCCGACCAGGCCGTGCACCCGGCCGGCCACGAGGTCGAGGTCGACGTCACGCAGCACGACGTTGCCGAGGAACGCCTTGGTGAGGCCGCGGGCGCTCAGCACGGGGGTGCTCTGCTCGGTGTCGGACTCGCTCACGGCGGCACTGTGACACGCGTCTCCCACTTATGTCGAGCACTGGTCAAAAGACGCGTGTCGTGTGTCCGAAGTGTCGGACGCGCGCCACCGACGTGGTTTGATGACGCCCGTGCAGGCCAGCGACGTCTTCGAGCTGCTGCGCGACGGACGACCCTGGACCCGCGCGCAGCTGGCCCAGACCACCGGTCTGGCGCGCTCGACGGTGGCGACCCGGATCGAGGCGTTGATGCGCCTCGGGCTGGTCGCGCCGCGCGACGGCGTCTCCACCGGCGGTCGGCCCGCGTCGCTGTTCGCGATGAACCCCCGCGCCTTCGTCGTCGCCGGCGTCGACGTCGGTGCCACCCACGTCTCGGTCGCCCTCGGCGACCTCTCCGGCGAGCTCCTGGCGCACGACTCGATGTCGCTCGAGGTCGCCGACGGCCCCGAGGTCGTCCTCGCGGCCGTCGCCGCGAGCGTGCGCCGCCTGCTCGACGACCTGCCCGGCAGCCGCCTCGCCGGCGTCGGCATGGGCCTGCCCGGGCCCGTCGAGCACTCGACCGGGCGGCCGCGCAACCCGCCGATCATGCCCGGCTGGGACGGCTACGACGTTCCGGGCCGCGTGCAGCGCGACCACGACGTGCCGGTGCTCATCGACAACGACGTCAACATCATGGCGCTGGGCGAGCGCGAGGTCGCGTTCCCCCACGTCGAGGACCTCGTCTTCGTCAAGGTCGCCACCGGCATCGGTGCCGGCATCATCTCCGGCGGGGCGCTGCAACGCGGCGCCCAGGGCACCGCGGGCGACCTCGGCCACGTGCGGGTCGCCGGGCACGACGACGTCGTGTGCCGCTGCGGCAACCTCGCGTGCCTGGAGGCCGTGGCCGCCGGCCCCGCCGTCGCGGCGGCGCTGCGCTCCCGCGGCGTACCCGCCACCACGACGCAGGACGTCGTCGACCTCGCCCGCGGCGGCGACCTCACCACCGTGCAGGAGGTACGCCGCGCCGGCCGCGACCTCGGCGAGGTGCTCGCGACCCTCGTCAACCTCGTCAACCCGTCGGTGCTCGTCGTCGGCGGCAGCCTCGCCGCAGCGGGCGAGCACCTGCTCGCCGGCATCCGCGAGGTGGTCTACCGGCGCTCGCTGCCCCTGGCCACCGAGCACCTCCAGGTCGTCCCGACCACCGTCGGCCGCGACGCCGCCGTCCAGGGCGCCGTCGCCATGGCCGTCGCCCACGTGCTCTCGCCCGAGCAGATCGAGCTCGGCGTCTCCCGCCTCGCCGCCACGTCCTAGGCCCTGCCGCGGTCCGGGCCGCCGCGAGGCGGTGCTTTTCGAACGAAAAGCACCTGGTCCCGGCGGTTTCCCACCGATGCGCTCCTCGACACGCCGATCAGCAGGAGCGGAACGGTCGGAAGGACGAGAGCAGGCGTCAGAGCCGCCCGATCGCCTCGCGCACGGAGTCGTCGCCGGCGATGACGTCGAAGGTGTCGCCAATGGTGGAGTCCATCTCGAGCACCTCGGCGAGCACGTGGGCGACGTCGCCGCGGGTGATCGAGCCGGCGTCGAGGGTGCCGACGGAGACCCGGCCCGAGGGCACGTCGTCGGTGAGCCTGCCGGGCTTGACGATGGTCCAGTCGAGCTGCGGCTGCGAGCGCACGTAGTCGTCGGCGGCCTGCTTGGCACGCAGGTAGACCTGGAAGACCTCGTCGCTGTCGGGGTCGGCGTCCTCGGTGCCCATCGCCGAGACCATGACGTAGCGGCGTACGCCGGCGGCGACCGCGGCGTCGGCGAGCAGGATGGCGCCGTTCTTGTCGACGGTCTCCTTGCGCTCGACGTTGCCGTCGGCGCCACCGCCCGCGGCGAACACGACGGCGTCGGCCCCGCGGACCTTGCCGGTCATCTCCTCGAGCGTGGTGTCCTCGAGGTCGAGCAGGTCCCACGAGACGCCGTCGGCCTCGAGGTCGGGGCCCTGCTCGGGCGACCGGATCAGGCCGACGACCTCGTGGCCGTCCTGGGCGGTCAGCCGCCCGAGCTGGCGGGCGATCTGGCCGTGTCCTCCGACGATGACGATGCGCACGGGGTGCCTCTCTGCAGGGAACGGGTCTGCCACCAGCGGTACCCCGCGGGGACGACGGGTACCCGCCCCTGGTGACCGAGGTGGAGCACGCCGCAGGCCAGGCCGGCGGCGAGGGAGCAGGGCGGGGCGAGCGCCACGACGACCGGTGGCGGGCGCTCGCGGTCTGCCTGGTCGCGGGCGGCATGTGCCTGCTCGACGTCAGCATCGTCAACGTCGCGCTGCCCTCGATCCGCGAGGGGCTGCAGGCCGACGACAGCCAGGTGCAGTGGATCGTGGCGGGCTACGCGCTCGCGTTCGGCATGGCGCTGGTGCCGGCCGGGCGCCTGGGCGACGCGCGGTCGCGCCGTACGGTCTTCCTGTGGGGCGTCGCCCTGTTCGCCTTGGCCAGCGCGGCGTGCGGCGCGGCGCCGAGCGCCGCCTTCCTCGCGGTCGCGCGGGTGGTGCAGGGCGTCGGCGGCGGCCTCATCACCCCGCAGGTCTCGGGCTTCATCCAGAGCCTCTTCCGCGGCCCGGAGCGGGGCCGTGCGTTCGGCCTGTTCGGCGCGAGCATCGGCATCTCCACCGCGATCGGGCCGCTGCTCGGCGGCGTGCTCGTCCAGCTGGGCGGGCCCGACTTCGGCTGGCGGCTCGTCTTCTACGTCAACGTGCCGGTCGGCATCGCGCTGGTCGCGCTCGCGCTGAAGTGGCTGCCGACAGCACCGGGCGGCCGCAGGCAGTCGCTCGACCCGGTCGGCGTGCTGCTCTTCGGCGTCGCCATCCTGCTGGCGCTGCTGCCGGTCGTCGAGGGTGAGCAGGGCCAGCCGCTGGGCGAGCGGCCGTGGTGGCTGATCGGCGTCTCGGCGGCGGTGCTCGTGGCGTTCTACCTGTGGGAGCGCACGTGGACCCGGCGCGGCCGCGAGACCCTGGTCGACCTGCGCCTGGGCCGCGTCCCGTCGTACGTCTTCGGGCTGGTGCTCGGCACGTTCTACTTCGCCGGGTTCACCGCCATCTTCATCACGCTCACGCTGTTCCTGCAGCAGGGCCTCGGCTACAGCGCGCTCGAGGCGGGGCTGACGCAGCTGCCCTTCGCGATCGGCTCCGCGGTGTCGTCCTTCACCGGCGGGCGCCTGGTCACCAGATTCGGGCGGGTGCTGGTGCTGGTCGGGCTCGTCGTCGTCACCGGGTCGCTGCTCGCGATCGACCTCGTAGTGCCGCGGCTCGACTCGCACGTGGGGTGGTGGTTGGCGCCCTTCCTGCTGCTCGCCGGGCTCGGCGGCGGCTTCGTGATCTCGCCCAACATCACCCTCGCCCTCGACGAGGTCGACGTGGAGCGCGCCGGTGCGGGCGGAGGCCTGCTGCAGACCGCGCAGCGGGTGGGCTCGGCCGTCGGGGTCGCGGTCGTGCTGGCCCAGTTCTTCGACGAGCTCGCCGCCACGCAGGGCGACTACGCCGAGGCGTTCTCGGTCTCCCTGCGCACCGTGGTGGTGCTGGTCGCGGTGGCGCTGGTCTTCGCGCTCGTCGACCTGCTGCGGCGGGTGCGGTCCGCGGACGCGAGCGTCACCCCGCAGTAGTCGGGTGCGCCGCTACCCTGGCGCGCATGCCCGTCTCCCGCGTGGGGGTCGTCACCGACTCCACCGCCTCGCTCGCCTCTGCGACGGCCGCGGAGCACGGCATCGAGGTGGTCCCGCTCGAGGTGGTCGTCGGCGACGACGTGCACCTCGAGGGCACGGGCACGCTCGGGTCGGGCGACCTCGCGCGGGCGCTGCGCGACGGGGTCAAGGTCTCGACCTCGCAGCCCGGGCCCGGTGCCTTCGCGGAGGCCTACCAGCGCCTCGACGATGCCGGTTGCGAGGCGGTCGTCTCGGTCCACCTGTCGTCCGACCTCAGCGGCACCCGCGACTCCGCCGTGCTCGCCGCCGACGCCGCGCCGCTGCCGGTCACCGTGGTCGACACCCGCCAGGTCGGCATGGGGGTGGGGTACGCCGCCCTGGCCGCTGCCGCGGCGGCCGCCTCCGGGCTGGGGGCCGACGAGGTCGCCGACGCCGCCCGCCGCCGGGCCGCCGCCACCACGTCGCTGTTCTACGTCGACACCCTGGAGCACCTGCGCCGGGGCGGACGCATGGGCGCTGCGGCCGCGCTGCTCGGCAGCGCCCTCGCGGTCAAGCCGCTGCTGCGGCTCGATGACGGGAAGGTCGTCGCGGGGGAGAAGGTCCGCACCGCCGGCAAGGCGCTGCAGCGGCTCGGCCAGCTCGCCGTCGAAGCCGCCGACCACCGCCCCGTCGACGTCGCCGTCGCCCACCTCGAGAGCCCCGAGCGCGCGGCCGACCTCGCTGCGATGGTCGGCGACTGGCTCGATGACGAGCTCGACGACCGCGAGGTCACCGTCGTCGACGTCGGCGCCGTCCTCGGCGCCCACGTCGGCCCCGGCATGGTCGGCATCGCCGTCGCGCCGGTGGTCTGACGCCCCAGCCCCGCCCGCCCCCTGATTACCCGCCTGGGCGGGTAATCGGTGACTTAGTGGCCGCGGCAACAGTCACCAAGTCACCGAGAAGGACGACAAGTACGTCACCGGCCGGCCCCGTGCTTGGGCTGACGCTCGGCGTCCACAGGGCCCCGTGACTCCGGATTTTCCACAGGTACGTCGTCGGCCGGCCCACGGTCGCCCGGACCGACCTAGCGTCGCCGGATGCGCAAGTCGCCCCCCGACGAGGTCGTCGCCGCCGCCCGGCGGCGGCTCGAGCTGCTCGGCCGCGAGCTCGACCAGGCCGGGCTCGCCCGGCTGCCCGACGCGCCACCCCCGGCGGAGGTTCCTCCCGACCCCCTCCCGCCGCCGGGGGTGGTGCACCCCTCCGGCCGCCACGCCGCCGCCCGACCGGCCCGGCCCGGACTCGGCGAGCGGGTGGCGGGGCTGGTGCCCGACAGCTTCCGCGGCGCGGTCGCGCTCGAGCGCGGCGCCCTGGTCGTCGTCCTCGTCCTCGCGCTGCTGGGCGCCGGAGCGGCGCCGTACGCCGTCACGCGCGACGCGGGCACCTCGACGCCCGCGCCGCCGGCGACGGTGGCGTCCGCCGAGCCGCTGGTGGAGGCGGCCCCCTCGACGCAACCGACGGCCACGCCCTCGGCCGGCACGGTCACGGTGCACGTCGCCGGCAAGGTACGCCGCCCCGGCGTGCTGGAGCTGCCGACCGGCTCCCGGGTCGACGACGCCGTGCGGCAAGCGGGTGGCGCGCGGCGCGGCACCGACCTCAGCGGGCTCAACCTCGCGCGGGTGCTCGTCGACGGCGAGCAGGTGCTGGTGGGCGTCGTCGGGCCGGTGCCCGGCGCGGCGGCCTCGGCGGCCGAGCAGGCGCCTGGCTCCGCGGCGGCCCTGGTCAGCCTCAACACCGCCACGCTCGACCAGCTCGACACGCTGCCGGGCGTGGGGCCGGTGACGGCGCAGAAGATCCTCGACTGGCGCGAGGCCAACGGTGCGTTCTCGGCCGTCGAGGAGCTGCTCGAGGTCGACGGCATCGGCGACAAGACGTTGGCCGAGATCGCCCCTCACGTGACCCTGTGACGGCGCTGCCGCCGCCGCCCGACGAGCCATCCGACCGCCCCGACCTGCGGCTGCCGGCGTTGGCGGCGGTGGCGTGGGGCGCGGCGCTGGCGGCGCTGCTGCTGCCGCGGGGCGGGCTGCTGCTCCTCGCCGCCGGGCTGGTGGTGCTGACCCACCGGGTGCGCGCCGCCGGACGCGGCCGCACGCTGCTGGCCTGGTGGTTGGCGGCGACGGCGGTCGCCGGGATCGCGGTGGTGCGGGTCGAGGCCGTCGCGTCGGGGCCGGTGGCCGAGCTCGCCCGCGAGGAGGCGGTCGCGCGGCTGGTGCTGGTGACGACGAGCGATGCGGTCGAGCGGGACGGGGCGTTCGGGCCGGTGGTGGTGCTGCGGGCCCGGGTGGTCGACACCGTCGGCCGCGGCGAGCACCACACGGGTCGCGCGCCGGTGCTGGTGCTCGCCGACACCGACTGGCTCCGGGTGCCGCTCGGCACGACGGTGCGCACCACCGCGCGGCTGGCCCCACCGCGCGAGGGTGACCTCGCGGCGGTGGTGCAGCCGCGGGGCCCGCCGACGGTGGTGGCCGAGGCCGCGGCACCCTGGCGGGCGGCGGAGGTGGTGCGGGCGGGGATCCGCGCGGCCGTGGCCGACCGGTCCGAGGGACCGCGTGCCCTGGTGCCGGCGCTGGTGGCCGGTGACGACGCGGGCATGGACGCGACGACCACCGAGCAGTTCGAGACCGCCGGCCTCACGCACCTGCTCGCCGTGTCCGGCACCAACCTGACGCTGGTCGTGGGCGCGCTGCTGCTCCTCGCGCGGTGGGCGGGCGTGCGCGCCCGCGGGTTGCTGGTGGTCGGGCTGCTGGGCGTGGCCGGGTTCGTGCTGCTCGCCCGCACCGAGCCGAGCGTCGTGCGTGCTGCGGCCATGGGCACGGTCGGGCTGCTCGCGATGGGTCGTCACGGTCGGCGCAACGGCACGCGGGTGCTCGCCGCCGCGGTGCTGCTGCTCCTGCTGTGGGACCCGTGGTGGGCGGTGTCGCCCGGCTTCGTGCTGTCCGTCCTCGCGACCGCGGGCATCCTCTGGCTCGCCCCGGGGTGGCGCGACCGGCTGACGACCTGGACGCCACGGTGGGTGGCCGAGGCCGTCGCCGTGCCGCTCGCGGCCCAGCTCGCCTGCACGCCGGTCGTCGCCGTGCTGTCCGACCAGGTCAGCCTGGTCGCCGTCGCGGCGAACCTGCTGGCCGCGCCCGCCGTCGGTCCCGCCACCGTGCTCGGTCTCGCGGGCGGACTCCTGGCCGTAGCGTGGACGCCACTCGGCGCTGCCGTCGCCGCACCCGGAGCCTGGTGCGCTGGCTGGATCATCGCCGTCGCGCGATGGTCGTCGGCCCTCCCGACCGCGGCGGTGCCCTGGCCCGGCGACGGCCTCGGGCTGACGCTGCTGGTCGTGCTGTGCCTGGTCGGCGCGCTGCTGCTCGGCCCGCTGCTGCGTCGACGTCGCCTCGTGGTGGCCGTCGCGGTCGTGTGCGTGCTGGTCCTGGTGGTGCCGACCCACCGGTTGCCGCGGCTGCCCTCGCTCGGGTGGCCGCCCAGCGGCTGGGTGATGGTGGCCTGCGACGTCGGCCAGGGCGACGCCCTCGTGCTCTCGACCGCGCCGGGGGAGGCCGTCGTGGTCGACGCCGGGCCCGACCCCGGCGCCGTCGACCGCTGCCTGCGGCGCCTCGACGTCGAGCAGGTGCCGGTCGTGCTGCTGACCCACTTCCACGCCGACCACGTCGCGGGCCTGGCCGGGGTGCTGCGCGGCCGGTCGGTCGGCGTGGTCGAGGTGAGCGCGCTGGCCGAGCCCGCCGGGGGAGCGGCGCTGGTCTCCGACGTCGCGGCGTCCGCCGGCGTGCCGGTGCGCGAGGCGGCGTACGGCGCGACCCGGGTGGCGGGCGCGCTGACCTGGCAGGTCGTCGGCCCATCGCCCACGGCACCGGTGGAGGGGGCCAACGACGCCAGCGTGGTCGTGCTCGCCGAGTCGCACGGCGTGCGGATGCTGCTGCTCGGCGACCAGGAGCAACCCGCCCAGGCGCGGCTGCTGCGCGAGGTGCCCGAGCTCGACGTCGACGTGCTCAAGGTGGCCCACCACGGCAGCGCCGACTTCGAGCCCGACCTGTACACCGCCACCCGCCCCGGGCTCGCCGTCGTCTCCGTCGGCGCCGACAACGACTACGGCCACCCCGCCCCGTCGCTGCTCAGCGCCCTGCGTCGACTCGACGCCGAGGTCGGTCGCACCGACCAGTCCGGCGATGTCGCCGTCGTGGTCGACGCCGAGGGGCGGCCACGGCTCAGCGACTGAGGTGTCGGTGCGTCCTGCGAGCATCGACGCGAGAGGAGGGCTTCCTCATGGCCGAGACTGAAGACCGCGACGACAAGCCGTGGCGGTGGATCGCTGCTGCGCTCGTCTTCGTGGTGCTCTCGCCGGTAGCGGCCGCGCTTGCCCGTTTCGCTGACGGTACGTGGCTGTACGTCTGGATCGTGGTCCAGGCGGTTGCCACGGGGCTGGCGTTCGTCATCCCCCAGTGGCGGCAGGTCGTGGCGACGAGGAGCGAGGCCGAGGCGGCGGAGCGCGAGCTGGAGACACGAATCGAGACTCGGGTGGCGATGAACGACGCCCTCGACCCGATCCTGCGTCACCTCGGCGAGATCGCCCGCGAGGACGACCCAACGACACGGGAGCAGCTGCGAGCGCAGACGGTCCCACTGGTGCTCAAGACAGCGGCCGAGGCGATCGGTCCCGACCGGTCCCGAGCCTGTTGGTTCCGGCTCGAGGCCGGCCCCCCGAAGCGCCTGGTGCCGGGAAGTGCCGCAGTCGGGCGCGCTGGATCGGCGACCACGACCTTCACCGAGGGAACCGCTGCGGGCGACGCGGCGATCGACATGGTCCTGGCGGACGAGGACAGGCTGTGCGAGGACATCGCCGTCACACCGCCGCCTGGTTGGGACCGTTCGAAGAACCGCGACTACGCGACCTTCATCTCGGTGTCCGTCATCGCCGGTGACACCGCATATGGGATGCTCACGCTCGACGCCGTGGAGCCAGGCACGCTGAGCGCGGAGGACCTGGGGCTGCTCCGGCTGATGGCAGGTCTGCTCGCCGTAGCTCTGAGCATCTCGTCTAGACCGGTGGCCGGGTCGTGACGCGCGTCCAAGAGCGCCGCGCGCAGACCTGTCGGACCGTTGCACTAGTTTCCTGGCCACAGGCTCGGCACACTGGTGGATGACGCAGCAGGAGGCATCGTGGCAGTCAAGATCCCTGGCAAGCAGCCGGACGACCGTGTCCAGCAGATCCTGCGCGACCCCAAGGGCTACTTCGCCAACGCTCGCAAGCAGGCGAGGGCAGCGGTGCAGGCGGAGCGTGACCGGGGTGCTGCTCGCGCCCGTCGCCGCCCCGCCTGAGCATCGGGCTCTGGCACCGGCTCAGGCTCCCGCGAGGGCCACGCCCGTCCACCGCTCGTCTGCACTGACGTCGAGCAGGACGTCGAGCCACTCGGGGACGGGCCGCGGTGTGCGGTCGCCGTCGTCGATCTCGGCGAGCAGGATGCCGTCCAGGAGCTCGTCGACCGCGATCCGCCACCCGTCACGCTCGACGACGTACCGGGTCTTGCGGAGTGTCCGGGCCGGAAGGTCGACGAGGAGCGACCACTCCCGCTCGTCTAGATAGACGTTGGTGCACGCGACCGCGGCGGCCGTACCGTCGACGCGGACCTTCTGGGTCAGCTTGCGCACGACGGGCCGTCCGGTCTCGTGCACCTCCCGGAGACGCAGCCGGCTGCGGTCGACGTACCGGTCCACGATCCGCCGCGTGGCCGTCACGCCGTCGGGGACGCTCGAGACCAAGAACCGCCGTTCACGCTCGACCACGGCGTACTTCAGCGGCACCGACATGCTGCGACGGTACGCGGCGACGCCGAGGTGGCAGGGTGGCGGCGTGACTGCGCGTGGGTTCCGGCAGGTCGACGTCTTCGGGAGCGGGCCGCTGCGTGGCAACCCGGTGGCGGTGGTGCACGACGCGGAGGGGCTCGACGACGCGACGCTGCAGGCGTTCGCGAGCTGGACCAACCTCTCGGAGACGACCTTCCTGCTGCCGCCGACCGACGCGGGCGCCGACTACCGGGTGCGGATCTTCACCCCGGAGACCGAGCTGCCGTTCGCCGGCCACCCGACCCTGGGCACCGCGCACGCCTGGCTCGAGGCGGGCGGGCAGCCGCGGCGCGACGGCGTGGTGGTGCAGGAGTGCGGCGTCGGGCTCGTCGACGTACGGCGCGGGGATGTGCTGGCCTTCGCGGCGCCAGGGTTCCTGCGCCACGGGATGCCCGACGAGTCGACGCTGGCCACCGCCGTACGCGCGCTGCGGCTGCGGTCGAGCGACGTGCTCGGGGCGTCGTGGATCGACAACGGGCCAGGCTGGCTCGGCCTCCTGCTGCGCGACGCCGCGACCGTGCTCGCGATCGAGCCTGACTACTCCGCCATGGGTGACCTGATGCTCGGCGTGGTCGGGGAGCACGACGACGCGGTGGACGCCGACGTCGAGGTGCGGGCGTTCTGCCCCGGCATCGCCGTGCCCGAGGACCCGGTCACGGGCAGCCTCAACGCCGGCTTCGCGGTCTGGCTGCAGGCCGACGGCACCCTCCCCGCGTCGTACGTCGCCCGGCAGGGCACCGCGCTCGGCCGCGACGGCCGCGTGCACGTCGACCGTGACGACGGCGGCACGACCTGGGTCGGTGGCTCGACGTGCACCGTGGTGCAGGGGAGGGTGGAGCTGTGAGCGTGATCCCGATCCTGCGGACCTTCCCCGGACACGAGGCCGACCGGTTCTACCTCGGCTACCTCGGCTTCGTCGTCGACTGGGAGCATCGCTTCGAGCCCGGCCTGCCGCTCTACCGCCAGGTCTCGCGCGAGGGCTGCGTGCTCCACCTCAGCGAGCACCACGGCGACGCGACGCCGGGGAGCGCCGTACGGATCGAGGTCGCCGACGCCGAGGCGCTCAGCCGGCGGCTGGTCGCCGACGACGCCTACCCGCTGCGGCCCGGTGTCGAGGTGCAGGAGTGGGGGCGGGAGGTGCTGGTGCTCGACCCGTTCGGCAACCGACTGGTGTTCTGGTCGCCGTGAGGCTCGACCGGCCCGTCCTCGTCAGCAGCCTGGTCGCGGGTTCGCTCTGGTCGCTGGTGCCGGTGATCTGGCTCGGCGCCTGGGTCCTCGCGGTGATCGGGCTTGGTTACGTCGTGGTCGTCAGCCTGTTCTTCGCCGCGGCCTGCAGCAGGCCGCTGACGATCCGGCAGGAGGCCGCCGTGTGGTTGGTCCCGTGGGTCGTCGCGGTCGCCGTGTGGTTCGCCGTGCTCAGCCCGATCGACGGGCCTGGAGTGTTCGCCTTCCTCCTCGCCCTTCTGCTCGCCACGCCGGCGTACGTGGTGTGGCAGCTGACCGCGGTCCTGCTGCGGGAGCTCGTGCGGTGGCGGGGTTCGGCGAGCGACCGTGCTGTCGGAGGCGCGTGAGAGGCTTCCGCCGTGCCGAGCCGATCCGCTGCCCCGAGCCAGGGCGTGCCCCGCGAGCTGCTGGGGCGGGTGCTGCTGGTGACCGGGCCGGAAGAGTTCCTGGCCGACCGGGCGGTGCGGCAGGCCCGTGCGCTGGTGCGCGAGGTCGACGCCGAGGCCGAGGTCTCGGCGACCGAGGCGGGCGAGCTGACGATGTCGGCGCTGGGCGACCTGGCGGCGCCGTCGCTGTTCTCCAGCACCCGCTGCGTGACGGTCACGAGGCTGGAGGACCTCCCCGAGGACTCCGCGGCCGGCCTGCTCGACTACGCCGCCGACCCGGCGCCCGACGTCGCCCTGCTCCTGGTGCACAGCGGCGGGCAGAAGGGCAGCGGCCTGCTGACCCGGCTGCGCAAGGTCGCGTCGGTGACCGAGGTCAAGGTGGCGACGCCGACGGCGCGTGACTACCCGGGCTTCGTGGTGGCCGAGCTGCGCGCGTTCGGCGCGCGCATCGACCCCGAGGCGGCCGACTTCCTGGTGCAGTCGGTCGGCCACGACCTGCGCTCGCTGGCGGCGGCGGCGAGCCAGCTGAGCAACGACTTCGACGGCCAGGCCCTGACCACCGAGATGGTGCGTCGCTACTTCGGCGGCCGAGCCGAGGCCAAGTCGTTCGTGGTCGCCGACCACGCCCTCTTCGGCCGTACGGCGCCCGCACTCGAGGAGCTGCGCTGGGCCCTCGACTCGGGCACCCCGCCGGTGCTGGTCACCAGCGCGCTCGCCTCCGGCCTGCGCGGGCTCGCCCGGCTGGTCTCCGCCCCGCGCGGACGCTCCGAGGGCGAGCTCGCCCGCGACGTGGGCGTGCCGCCGTGGAAGATCAAGGTGCTGCGCGGCCAGGCCCGCAGCTGGGACCCCGCCTCGCTCGCCCACGCCATCCGGGTGGTCGCCCGCGCCGACGCCGACGTCAAGGGCCAGTCGAGCGACGCCGCCTACGCCCTCGAGCGCGCCGTCATCGAGGTGGCCGGCGCCGCGCGGGGCTGAGGGTGATCCTCCCGGAGGTCCGCGACCTGCGGCTGGTGACGATCCGCCGCGGCGGCACGCTCAGCGACGACGACCACCGGCTGCTGGCGTGGTGGGCGGCCGACTGCGCGGAGCGGGTGCTGCCGCTGTTCGCCGTCGAGCGGCCCGACGACCTGCGTCCGCGCGAGGCGGTCGAGGCGGCTCGTGCCTGGGCGGCCGGCGACCTGGCGATGATGGCGGCGAGAGCGGCCGGCGGTCACGCCATGGGGGCGGCGCGTCCGCTGAGCGGGGCGGCGAGGTTCGCGGCGTACGCCGCCGGGCAGGCCGCCTGCGTCGGCCACGTCGCCGAGCACGACCTCGGCGCGGCGGCGTACGCGATCAAGGCGGTGGCCGCCGACCGCGGCGCCGAGGCGGGCCGGGCCGAGCGTGACGCGCAGCGCCACCTGTTGCCGGCGGCGGTCCGGAGCCTCGTGCTGGAGGACCAGGCGCGGCGCGACACGATCTGCTGGGGCGTCTTCGGCGACCCCTGAGACGACGAACGGCGTCGACCCCCGAGGGGATCGACGCCGCGCGTGCAGCAGCGGGGCCTCAGAGCGAGGCGGCCTGCTTGGAGATCGAGGACTTGCGGTTCGCAGCCTGGTTCTTGTGGATGACGCCCTTGCTCGCGGCCTTGTCGAGCTTCTTGTTCGCGTCGGCGGCGAAGGCCTTGGCCTTGTCGGCGTCGCCGGCGGCCGCGGCCTCGCGGAACTTGCGGATGGCGGTCTTGAGACCCGACTTCACCGACTTGTTGCGCTCGTGCGCGACGAGGTTCTGCTTGTTGCGCTTGATCTGGGACTTGATGTTGGCCACGTGGCTCGCTCTTCCGGTCGCTGAGAACTGGTCAAAAGAAAAGATGGAGGGGTCCGGGAGAGGGCCGGACACACAGCCACCAAAGATACCAGCGACGTCGCCGACGGCCCTAATCCGCGCGGCGGGGCGCACCATGGGGCGATGGTCCACCTCGCGCTGCCGCACCCACGCTTCCAGGCGTCGTTCCTCGGGTTCGCCGCGGAGCTGGCCGACGAGGGCCGGACCGGCGACCGGTCGATGATCGGGCAGGACATCGCGGAGTGGACCGGGGCCTGGGAGGTGCCCGAGGGCTTCGCGGCGTACGTCGCCCAGGTGCGCCACCAGAGCGAGCGGGCCGAGCCCGGCTTCGTCACCCACACGACGTGGTGGTGGGTCGACGAGGCAGCCGTGCTCGGGCGCATCGACCTCCGCCACGACCTGACCGACCACCTGCGCGAGGTCGGTGGCCACGTCGGCTACGACGTGCGGCCGAGCGCCCGGCGGCAGGGCCACGCGACCGCCATGCTGGGCGCCGTACGACGGGAGGCGGCGCAGCGGGGCCTCGGGCCGCTGCTGGTGACCTGCGACGACGACAACGTCGGCTCGCGGCGCACCATCGAGCGCAACGGGGGCGTGCTGGAGGACCGGCGTGGCGCGAAGCTGAGGTACTGGGTGCCGACTGGGTAGACGACAGGGGCACGCGCCACCGCCACGAACCCCAGGAGCACCCGTGACCACCGTCGCCGACCTGATCGTCACCGCCGTCGCCGAGCACGGGGTGCGCACCGTGTGGGGCGTCGTGGGTGACGCGCTCAACCCCTTCACCGACGCCATCCGCCGCGAGGAGCGGCTGGAGTGGATCGGGGTGCGCCACGAGGAGGTCGGCGCCTTCGCCGCGTCGGCCCAGTCGCAGCTGACCGACGACCTCGCGGTCTGCATGGGCACCGTCGGGCCGGGCTCGCTGCACCTGCTCAACGGCCTCTACGACGCCAAGAAGAGCCGTACGCCGGTGCTCGCGATCTGCGGTCAGGTGCCGCAGGAGGACCTCGGCACCGACTTCTTCCAGGAGGTCGACAACGACGCGGTCTTCGCCGACGTCGCGGTCTACCGCACCACGCTGACCTGCGGCTCGCAGCTGCCGCACGTGCTCGAGGAGGCGGTCAACGCCGCGCTGTCGCAGCGGGGCGTGGCCGTGATCTCGGTGCCCGGCGACGTCGGCTCGCTCGAGGTCGAGCACGACCGGGTGCCGCGGTTCGTGCGCCCCACCCCGCCGGTCGCGGCCGACCCGCGCGACGTCGCCGAGGTGGCCGGGGTGCTCGACTCCGCCAAGCGCGTCACCCTGCTCGTCGGCCACGGCGCCCGCCACGCCCGGCCCGAGGTGATGGCGTTGGCCGAGCGACTGAACGCGCCGATGGTCCTCAGCCTCAAGGCCAAGGACGACTACGACGAGGACAACCCCTACGAGATCGGCCAGTCGGGGCTGATCGGCAACCCGGCGACGGCCGAGGCGTTCGCGGCCTGCGACACCCTCGTGCTCGTCGGCACCGACTTCCCCTACCGCGACTTCCTGCCCGACGGCAAGACCGTGGTGCAGCTCGACGACCGCGGTGCGCACGTGGGGCGGCGTACGCCGGTCGACCACGCGCTGGTCGGCGACACCGCCCTCACCCTGCGCGCGCTGCTGCCGCAGCTGCACGAGCACGCCAGCGGGGCCCACCTCAAGGCCGCGCGCAAGGTGTACGACACCTGGCGCACGCTGCAGTCGCACCTCGCCGACCCGTCGTACGACCGCAAGGCCCGCGGCCTGCTGCGGCGCAAGGTCGACAACCCCGACGCCCGGGTGCGCCCGGAGGTCGTCGCGGCGGCGATCGAGCGGCACGCCGCCGACGACGCGGTCTTCACCGTCGACACGGGGATGGCGGTGGTGTGGCTGTCGCGGTTCGTGCGGATGACCGGCGGGCGGCGCCAGCTCGGCTCCTACAACCTCGGGTCGATGGCCAACGCCATGCCGCAGGCGCTCGGCGCTGCGGCGCTCGACCGCAGCCGGCAGGTGGTCGCGCTGTGCGGCGACGGTGGGCTGAGCATGCTGCTGGGCGACCTGATCACCGCGGTCTCGCACGACCTGCCGGTCAAGCTCGTCGTCTTCGACAACGGCCGGCTCGGCATGGTCAAGCTCGAGATGGAGCAGGTGGGGCTGCCGGAGTTCGGCACGGTGCTGCACAACCCCGACTTCGCCGCGGTGGCCCGCGCGATGGGCATGCACGGCGTGCGAGTCGAGTCGCCCGGCGACGTCGACGACGCGGTCCGCGAGGCCTTCGCGCACGACGGCCCGGCGCTGGTCGACGTGCTGACCAACCCCGACGAGGTGGCGGTGCCGCCGAAGCCGTCACTGAGCCAGGTCAGCGGGTTCGCGATCGCCAAGACCAAGGAGTTCGTCACGAGTCCGGAGTGAGTCCGCCACCCGGCTCGTCCTAGGTTGGCCTGATGCGTCCCGACGACCTCGACCTGCTCTCCGCCTGCGGCCGCCCGTCCCTCACGCCGGACGGCGCCGTGGCGGTCACCACCGTCACCCGCCCCGACCTCGCCTCCGACGCGTACGTCGGCGGGCTGTGGGCGGTGCCGACCGACGGGTCCGCCCCCTGGCGGCTCACGGCGGGGGAGCGCGACTCCGCGCCGGCCGTCAGCCCCGACGGCACCCGCGTCGTCTTCCTGCGGGCGGGCGAGGGCAAGGCGCCGCAGCTGCACGTGACGCCGCTGCGAGGCGGCGAGCCGGTCGCGGTGACGGACGCCGACGCCCACCCGCTGGGTGCGGGCGCGCCGGCGTGGAGCCCCGACGGCACCCGGCTCGCGTACGCCGCCCGGGTCGCCGAGGCGGGCCGCTACGGCACCGAGGACGACGAGGGCCGCAGCCCCGAGCCGAGTGCCGAGCACGCCCGGCTCGTCACGACGTTCCGCTACCGCACCGACGACCTCGGCTACACCCGCGACCGCCGCCGGCACGTCTTCGTGGTCGCGGTGCCTCGTGATGTGGCACCGGGGGTCGTCGCGCCCAAGCGGGCCGAGCCGACCCAGCTGACCGACGGCGACCAGGACGACACCGACCCCGTGTGGAGCCCCGACGGCCGCTCGCTGCTCTTCGTCTCCGCCCGCCACGACACCCGCGAGTTCGACCTGCGGGTCGGTGTCTCCCGGGCCTCGGTCGACGGCGGGTCGGTCGAGACCGTGCTCGACGAGCCGCACCTCGACCTGGGGCCGGTCGCGTTCCTGCCCGACGGCCGGCTCGTGGTCGGCGCCCGCGAGGTGGGGGAGGGCACCGACTTCGTCGGCCGGCCCACACGCCTCGGCGTGGCCGACGGCGGCTCCGTCGAGCTGCTGACCGACGAGGAGCACGACCTCGACATCGGGTCCGCCGCCGACCTCGTCGTCGCCGGCGACCGGGTCGTGGTGCGCGAGCTGCACCGGGGCACGGTGCGGCTGCTGTCAGTGCCGCTGGACGGCTCGGCTCCGGAGGTGCTGTTGCCGGGCGAGGTCGTCGTCGCCGGGCACGCCGTCGCTGGGGAGACGGTGGTCGTCGCGGCGGCCACCCCGGTGCGACGCGCGGACCTCGCAGTGGTCACCGACCAGTCGCCGAGGTGGCTGACCAAGGTCTCCGCCGGCCTGTCGGAGAGCGGCGTACGACCCCTGGAGACGCGGGTCGTCCACGGCTCCGACGGCTACGAGGTGCAAGGCTGGGTCGTGCTGCCCGACCCCGGCCGGTTCGACGGCCCGCACCCGGTGCTGCTCAACATCCACGGCGGCCCCTACAGCCAGTACGACGTGGCCGTCTTCGACGAGGCGCAGGTCTACGCCGGCGCCGGCTACGCCGTCGTGATGTGCAACCCGCGCGGCTCGTCGGGGTACGGCGCGCACCACGGCCGCGTCATCCGCGGCGCGATGGGCTCGGTCGACGCCGACGACGTGCTGACGTTCCTCGACGGCGTGCTGGCCGACGACTCGCTGCCGCTCGACTCCGATCGGGTGGGCGTGATGGGCGGGTCGTACGGCGGCTACATGACCGCCACGCTGACCACCCGCACCGACCGCTTCGCCGCGGCGATCGTGGAGCGCGGCTACCTCGACGGGCACTCGTTCGTTGGCAGCAGCGACATCGGCTGGTTCTTCCCCGGGGAGTACTCCGGCGACCGCGACGGCATCGTGGCCCAGTCGCCGATGACCCACGTCGACCGCGTCACCACCCCGACACTCGTCATCCACTCCGAGGAGGACTGGCGCTGCCCCGTCGAGCAGGGCCAGCGCTGGTTCACCGAGCTCAAGCTGCGCGGTGTGGAGGCCGAGCTGCTGCTCTTCCCCGGCGAGGGCCACGAGCTCTCCCGCTCCGGCCGCCCCCGCCACCGCCGCCAGCGCTTCGACCACATCCTCCGCTGGTGGACGACGCACCTCCCCGTCTGACCCACCCCGCTCCCTGAGGTGCGAGCGGAGCGAGCCACGAAGGGCGGTCGAGCCGTCTCATCGTCGGTCGAGCCGTCTGATCGTGGGTCGAGCCTGTCGAGACCACCTCGACCACCCTGGGGGGGTCGAGGTGCCCGAGCCCTGGGCGAGGGCCGCGAGACCCGGTGACGTGCCTGCTACCTCAGCACCCGCACGAGTAGTAGGTGATGTCCCAGTGGCTGCCCTCGCGGGCGTACTCGTTGCCCGAGGCGGCGACGTACACCCGCGCGCCGTCCGACCGGGTGCGGTCGTAGCGGTAGGTGCCGGTGATGTGGTTGTCGACGCAGGTCGTCGGGCGGATGTCGACCTTGTAGCCGTTGTAGTGGCTGTACGGCCCGCCCGCGTGCCCGACCTCGGTGCCGCCGGTGATGGTGACGGCGCAGCCGGAGGCGCGCTGGTAGGTGATGATCCCCTGCACGGTCGTGTCGTTGATCTGCTCGTACGACGTGCAGGTGCCGACGCTGCGGTCGGTGCAGCCGCCGGTCGAGACCCGGCTGATGCCGGCGGCCGAGAGCTGCGAGGCGGCCTGGGCGTCGCTGAGCTTGGTGACAGCCGCCGCCGGCGCAGTGGGCAGCAACGCCACTGCGCCGGCCGCGACCGAAGCGGCGATGACCCGGGTCGGACGCATGCGCCGACCGTAGGCAGTGCGGCGTACGACGCGGAACCGCTCGGCGGCTGCACGGACCTGCGCTGCATCGAGGTGCAGCGGTCGGGGGAGTGGGGCCCGCATGGGAGGATGAGGGCGTAGTCCGCACGTCTCCAGCCAGGAAGCAACGACACCCTCCGTGACCGCCGCCGCTGCGCCCGCCGTCGGGTCGACCGACCCCGCGATCATCCGCAACTTCTGCATCATCGCCCACATCGACCACGGCAAGTCGACGCTGGCCGACCGGATGCTGCAGCTGACGGGGGTCGTCGACGAGCGCGCTGCCCGCGCGCAGTACCTCGACCGCATGGACATCGAGCGCGAGCGCGGCATCACCATCAAGAGCCAGGCCGTGCGGATGCCGTGGACGGTGCCGGCCGACAACGAGGAGGGTGCCGAGCCCGGCACCTACGTCCTCAACATGATCGACACCCCGGGCCACGTCGACTTCACCTACGAGGTGTCGCGCTCGCTCGAGGCGTGCGAGGCCGCGATCCTGCTGGTCGACGCGGCGCAGGGCATCGAGGCGCAGACGCTGGCCAACCTCTACCTCGCGCTCGGCGCCGACCTGCACGTCATCCCGGTGCTCAACAAGATCGACCTGCCGAGCGCCAACCCCGACAAGTACGCCGCCGAGATCGCCGGCATCATCGGCTGCTACCCCGACGACGTGCTGCGCGTGAGCGCCAAGACCGGCATCGGCGTCGAGAAGGTCCTCAACGAGATCGTCAAGCAGACCCCGCCGCCGAAGGGCGACCCCGACGCCCCGCCGCGTGCACTGATCTTCGACTCGGTCTACGACATCTACCGCGGCGTCGTGACGTACGTCCGCGTGGTCGACGGCAAGCTGTCGCACCGCGACCGCATCCAGATGATGTCGACCGGCGCCGTGCACGAGATGCTCGAGGTGGGGGTCATCAGCCCCGAGCCGGTCAAGGCCGACCACATCGGCGTCGGCGAGGTCGGCTACCTCATCACCGGCGTGAAGGACGTGCGCCAGAGCCGCGTCGGCGACACCGTCACCTCGCAGCACAAGGGCGCGACCGAGCCGCTGGGCGGCTACAAGCACCCCAACCCGATGGTCTTCGCCGGCCTCTTCCCGATCGACGGCGACGGCTACCCGACGCTGCGCGACGCCCTCGACAAGCTGCAGCTCAACGACGCGTCGCTGGCGTACGAGCCGGAGACCTCCGGCGCGCTCGGCTTCGGCTTCCGCTGCGGCTTCCTCGGCCTGCTCCACATGGAGATCACCCGCGACCGTCTCGAGCGCGAGTTCGGCCTCGAGCTGATCTCGACCGCGCCGAGCGTGGTCTACGAGGTGACGATGGAGGACGGTCGCGTGCACCACGTGACCAACCCCAGCGAGTATCCCGAGGGCAAGATCGCCGAGGTCCGCGAGCCCGTCGTCAAGGCGACCATCCTGGCGCCGAGCGACTTCATCGGCGTCATCATGGAGCTCTGCCAGAGCAAGCGCGGCAACCTCCAGGGCATGGACTACCTGTCCGAGGACCGTGTCGAGATGCGCTACACGCTGCCGCTCGCCGAGATCGTCTTCGACTTCTTCGACCAGCTGAAGTCGAAGACCAAGGGCTACGCCTCCCTCGACTACGAACCCATCGACGACCAGGCCGCCGACCTCGTCAAGGTCGACATCCTGCTCCAGGGCGAGCCCGTCGACGCCTTCAGCGCGATCGTCCACCGCGACTCCGCCTACTCGTACGGCGTCATGCTCGCCGGCAAGCTGCGCGAGCTCATCCCGCGCCAGCAGTTCGAGGTGCCCATCCAGGCCGCCATCGGCGCCCGCGTCATCGCCCGCGAGACCATCCGCGCCATCCGCAAGGACGTCCTCGCCAAGTGCTACGGCGGCGACATCTCCCGCAAGCGAAAGCTGCTCGAGAAGCAGAAGGAAGGCAAGAAGCGGATGAAGATGGTCGGCCGCGTCGAGGTCCCCCAAGAGGCTTTCGTGGCTGCGCTGTCCACGACTCAGCCTGCGGAGAAGTCAAAGAAGTAGGGTAGCCCTATTTCATAGTCCGCTAATTACAGGCTGTTCTCAAGGTCCGGGACGGAGTCGTCTGTGACGTACGTACCTTGCAGCCAGCGCTGAACGGCGGCTTGAAAAGCTGGATCAAGATCTGCCCAACTTGCTTGTCGGGCGAGTTCGCGTCGAGTGACGTCGGACTTGCTAGCGCCGCGCCGAGACTCTTCGCGACACTTTGAGCCCAAGAGATATGCGAGCTCCTCGCCGCTAGTAGCGACGGCTCCAATGACCTCCCCGACCAATTTCGCGCGCTCGTTCGATTGCGAGCCGGCCAGCGCGTACTCGAGGTCAAAAGGCAGTAGATGGATGCCGAGCCCAGCCGTCCGGCTCCTGGCGTTGAATTCAGTTACAGCGACGGGGTGCGTCAATTGGTCCTTCGATTTGTAACTGTCATCGACGGCCGCGCGCACGTCACGAACGGTCTCAGGTACCTCCATCCCAGCCTGGTTCAAGCACTTGATGACCTGCTGCGAGGCGTCGCCGTCCGCGCACACTAACCAACGAATCGCAGCTCTGCGTTCTTGGTCCACGAATCCTCGAAGGAGGCGAACCCACGGGGTGAAGGCTGTCTTCCCGCCGACGGCAATGACCGCCATCTGGCTACACGCTGGCCGGAGAACCGGGTTGCTCGCGAGTCGGCGACGAATTTCCTCGAATGCCGCGACGTCCCCAGCTCCTTCGACAAGGAGAACACTTCTAGCGAAGAGCGCCTCGGCCCCTCTGCCGCTCATGTAGGCCGATTGCCGTTCATCGACGCCGTCGACGCGCGCGGCACTGTAGATGCGGTGATCCCGCAAGATGGCCACGTCGGAGACCGTAGCCTCGTCGATCATGGCCGCGCTGTGAGTTGAGGCGATGAACCAGAGCGCGTCGTTGTCGAGGAGGCTCCTAGCCAGTTCGCGCTGCGCGGAGGGATGCAGGAACGTCTCGGGCTCCTCCAGGAGGAGCCGCACGCGCCTTGAGGTGACACGCACGCCTTTTAGCAGCCCAATAACAAGAAGTGATTGCAGTCCTGATCCCACCTCCTCAACAGGCACCATGAGGTCGTCGTGCGCACCGGTAGTGAGCCGCAGCGCAACCGCGTCCGCAAGCCAACCAAGTGCATCGTTGTGCTCAAAGTGGAGTTTGAGCTCGGCCTTCTTGAAGAGATGGCGCGACTCGTCGCTAAATCCTTCGACGACATCGACAAGTTCTTGTTCGGCGCGTTCCCTAAGAGAGTCGAGAGCCTCGCGGACGCGGCGGACGCGATCGGCGGGTCGCCCTTGCGCGGCGGGCAACATCGAGGATTGCAGCCGCTCCAAGACAAGTGAACGCAGTTGTTGGCGAAAAGTGCCTGCCGACGTGTCGCGAACGTTTGGAATGTAAAGCCAGTCTTCGCTCGCACGGAGAAGCCGAATGAGATCGAGTGCCCGTGGATCTGAAGCAGCCTGCTCACCGCGACGTGGAGGGCCGAGGTGCGCCGTCACACGACGCTGTGCAACTTTCAAGCGCAACTGGGCCAGCCCCGCCTGCGCTCGGAAACCGCGGGCAATCCTTAGATCGCTGATCCGGATATCGAGAGTAACGCGACGCGCACGGCCCGCTGTCTCGGCAGCTGGGAGCAACAGTTGAGCTTCGGCGTCGGTGAGTTCGCGGGCCCCGCCGAGTAGTGCCTCGTCTGCAGCGTTGATGGTCCAGTCGAGGATGCGGAGCAGCGATGTCTTCCCTGCGTTGTTCGGCCCGACGAGAAATCGGGCCCTCTGATCGGTATCGAGCGCCACGTTCTTGAACCCTCGGAGATTCTCAACTCGGATCCGCTCTAGATGCGCGGTGGCCGAAGTCCGTCCGGCGGCGTTCGGTTGTCGGGGTGGCACTCCTGAAGCCTTTCACAGCCGAGGCCTAACCAACCCCATGTGCCTACACCGGTAGAGGAGTGGCTGGTGGCTTTTCGGCTAGAAGGCCGGACTAGTCGCGAGGTCTTGACCGGCAGTGACTGGAACGCCATCCCTGCGTGCAGAGGTGGCAACGTCGCACGTCCTACACGGCGCTTGTGGAGGCCTGCATGAGCTCGGCGGCCGACCAGCAGCAGTACCTCGACGCGCCGCGGCAGCGCGAGTCGGGTTGGAACCACCTGGCTGGGAACCCGTCCTCTGGCGCCTACGGCATCCCGCAGTCTTTGCCGGGCGAGAAGATGGCCGATGTCGCTCCTGACTGGCACACAAAATTCGGATACCCAGATCACCTGGGGGCTGGCCTACATCGCCGCGCGCTACGGCAACCCCCAGGGCGCGTGGGAACACTCCGAGCGCGTCGGCTGATACTGCCGACGAGTTCCGCGCACAACCTCCTCGACGAACGGCTAGGAGCGTGCGGCCTTCCGCAGGAGGTGCTCGCGTTCGGCCTGGCTCGTCGCGAGGTCAGCCGCAGCGGCAAACAGGCGGGCGGCCTCGGTCAGGTCGCCGGCGCGCTCGTGGAGGTGGGCGCGGGCGGCGGTGTGGCGGGGCAGTGACGGATCGAGCTGGGCGAGTGCGTCGAGGCCAGCCTGCGGCCTGTGCGCCTCGCCGACTGCGACGGCACGGTTGAGGCGGGCGACGCGGTTGTCGGTGAGCCGGACCAGCTCGTCGTACCACTCGACGACCTGCGGCCAGTCCGTCTCTTCGACGCTCGGGGCGTCAGCGTGGAGGGCGGCGATGGCGGCTTGTGCCTGGTACTCGCCGAGCTGGTCACGAGCCAGCGTGACCTGGAGCAGGTCGATGGCGTCGGCGATGGTGGCGGTGTCCCAGAGCGAGCGGTCCTGCTCGGCGAGCGGCACCAGGCGACCGTCGGGCGTCGTACGAGCCGGTCGGCGAGCGTGGTGCAGGAGCATCAGGCACAGCAGTCCGGCGACCTCGGGGTGGTCGACCAGGGCCGCGAGCTGGCGAGTCAGGCGGATCGCTTCGGCGGCGAGGTCGACGTCGCCGGAGTAGCCCTCGTTGAAGACCAGGTAGAGCACCCGCAGGACCGTGGCGACGTCACCCGGCTGGTCGAGGCGGGAGTCGGCCACCGAGCGCTTCGCGCGGCTGATGCGCTGCGCCATGGTCGCCTCCGGCACGAGGTAGGCCTCGGCGATCTGCTTGGTCGTGAGGCCGCCGAGCGCGCGCAGCGTGAGGGCGACGGCGGACGATGGGGTCAGCGAGGGGTGGGCGCAGAGGAAGTACAGCGACAGCTCGTCGTCGTACGACGACACCGGTCCGGCGGGTGGCTCGTCGTCGACCAGGTCCTCGCGACGGCGGCGCGCACCCTCCGACCGGGTCGCGTCGAGGAACCGGCGCCATGCGACGGTGACCAGCCAGCCCTTCGGGTCGCGCGGCGGGTCGTCGGCCCAGGTGCGGACGGCCTCGACGAGTGCCTCCTGAACAGCGTCCTCGGCCGCCGCGAAGTCGGCTCCGCGGCGGACGAGGACGCCGATCACGCTGGGAACGAGCGTCCGCAGCAGCGACTCGTCCACGCGGTCAGTCCTCGATGCTGCCCGGCACGCCCATGACCTGCCGCAGCTCGATCCACTCGCCGAGCGGCTCGCCGCCCGCGGCCGGCGCGGCCGAGAGCTCGCCGGCCAGCTCGACGGCGCGCTCGTGGCTGTCGACGTCGATCATCATCCAGCCGGCGACGAGGTCCTTGGTCTCCGCGAACGGTCCGTCGGTGACGGGCGGCCTGCCCTCCCCGTCGTACCGCACCCACGAGCCCTCCTGCGCGAGCCCCTGCGCGTCGACGAACTCGCCGGACTCGGTCAGCCGGTCGGCGAAGTCCTTCATGAACTGCATGTGCGCGTCGACCTCGTCGGGCGTCCACCGGTCCATCGAGACGTCGTTGGTGGGGGCGGGGGCGCCGCGGTAGTGCTTGAGCATCAGGTACTTCGGCATCGTCATCTCCTCGGTGTACGGCGGCCCGTCCGGCCGCCTCTCACCCCGGGGACGGAGCCGGTGGACCGTCCTCGACATCCTGACGCAGAATCTCTCGAACTTTCTCGTCGCACCCAGGAGCAGTCGTGTCGCACACCGTCGACTTCGTCCACGTCTCGACCGAGGGCCTCGAGTCGTCGCCGCACGCCGAGGCGCTGGCGGGGCTGCGGGCCAACGAGGCGCGCTACTTCAAGAACAAGTACGACCACGTCTCCGTCACCGAGCCGGCCAGCGAGCGGCCCGACATCGCTGAGTACGTCGCCCGCATCCTCGCCGAGCGCGACCTGGCGATCGCGTCGCCGCCGCTCGAGGTCACGACGTGCGAGGTCGACGGCATCCGCTGGACCCATGTCTTCCACGAGTCCGGGCTCGCGATCAACGTGCTGTGGACGCTCGCCGAGGGCGGCAAGCGGGCGGTCGGGTTCAAGCTATCCGACGGCATGGACGTGCCCGACGAGCTGGAGGGCCGGTTCAAGTTCGCCCGGCAGAAGTCCAAGCTGGCCGGGACGATCCGCGGGAGCTTCTTCGTCATCAAGGGCGACTACGAGCCGCCGCGGCTCGCCTGACGCTCACCGAGCACCGCGACCTGGTGCTCGTGGATGCCGCGCACCCACTCCCAGCCGAGCACGGGCGAGGTGAGCCGGGGGTCGTCGGGAGACGTGCCGCGCTCGAAAGCGTGCAGGTAGGCGCGGTCGCGGTCCATCCGCAGCGCGACGTCGCCGCCGTGGGCCACCGACCCGTGGCCGGGCACGGCGAGGTCGACGTCCTGCGCGGCGAAGTTCAGCACGGCGAGCCCAGAGGCGTACTCCCCGGCGGGGTCGGCCGAGGCGGTGTCGAGCATCGGCACGAACACGTCCGACAGCATGTCGCCGGCGACGAGCACCCGGCTCTCCTCGACGACGAGCGCGGCGTGGCCGGGGGAGTGCGCCGGGTGCTCGACGACGCGTACGGCGGGTCCGTCCCACGGCACGTGGGTCGCGCGGGCGGGGAGCGGGTCGACGAGGCCGAAGAGGTCGAGCGGCACGTCGTCGGCGACCTCCTCGGGCAGCCCCTCCGCCTCGCGCTCCTGCCAGTCGGGGCGTGACCGGGCCTCGCGCAGCACCTTGGCGCAGCGCGGAGTTCCGAAGCGTGGGGCGTGCCCGAGCGCGGGGTGCCACAGCACGTGGTCCCAGTCGGGGTGGGTCGAGAAGCCCGCGGCGACCGACAGTCCGCGTTCGCGCAGGTCGTCGGCCAGGCAGGTCATCTCGCCCGCGGTGACCCCCGCGTCCACGACCAGGAAACCGTCACCGCCGACCACGACCACCGTGTTGTTGCGCAGGACGGCGCTCTGGTGCACGAGCACCCCGTCGGCGATCTCGGTCAGCACGGCAGCTCCTCGGGCGCGGATGGACGACACGGTGGGCGACACGGGGCAGACCAGCGGGAGCGACCGGACTCATCGTCTCAGGTCAGCGCCTCGGTGGGCAGGTACGGCGTGACCGCGGCGAGGGCGCGGTCGACGTACGACTGCTTCTCGCCGACCGGCGCGACGTAGTGCAGCGCGTCGGTGGCGGCACCACGGCCGACGAGGCGGTCGATGATCCAGGCGGCGAGGTACGGCGACGCGAGGCACCCGCCGGCGGTGGCGACGTTGCCGCGGGCGAAGAACGGCTGGTCGAGCACGTCCACCCCTGCCGCGACGACCCACGGCTTGGTGATGAGGTCGGTGCAGGCCGGTACGCCGCTGAGCAGGCCGAGACGGGCGAGGACCAGGGCGCCGGAGCACTGGCCGGCGACGAGCTGGCGCGAGGGGTCGAGGCCGCCGAGCACGCGCATGATCGCGGGGTCCTCGACGACCTCGCGGGTGGCGATGCCGCTGCCGACGATGACGGCGTCGGCGGCGACCGCCTCCTCGAGCGTCGACATCTGGTGGACCACGACGCCGTTCATCGACGTCACGGTCGGGGCGGGGGTGGCGAGCGTGACCCGCCAGCCCTCGGTGCGGACGCGGTTGAGCACGCCGAGCGCGATCAGGGAGTCGAGCTCGTTGTAGCCGTCGAAGGTCAGGATGGCGATGTGCACGGGGTCCTCCCGGATCGGTGGTCGTCGGGGACACCGTCGGGCGCGGGCGTGCGTACCGTCAAGAAATTGTCATGCATACACTCCGGCTCGTGCCGGCCCCGCGCTACAAGTCCGTCGTCGACGACCTCGCGTCGTCCATCCGCTCGGGCCGGCTGGCGCCCGGAGCGCGGCTGCCGACCCACCGCGCCCTCGCCGCTGACGAGGGGATCGCGCTGGCCACTGCGACGCGCGTCTACGTCGAGCTCGAGGCCATGGGGCTGGTCAGCCGGGAGCAGGGGCGCGGCACCTTCGTCCGCGACCTCACCCTGCCGCCGGGCCACGGCGTCGACCAGCGGGCGGTCGGGGCCGACACCGTCGACCTGAGCTTCAACTACCCCGTGCTGCCGGGGCAGGCCGACCTGCTGCGCGACGCGCTGCGCGACCTCGCGGGAGCGGGCGACCTCGAGTCGCTGCTGCGCTACCAGCCCCACGGCGGTCGTCCGCAGGACCGTGCCGTCGCCGCCGAGCACCTCGTACGCCGCGGGCTAGCCGTCGGCGCCGACGACGTGGTCGTGGTCAACGGCGCCCAGCACGGGCTCGCCGTCGCGGCCATGGCGCTGCTGCGGCCCGGCGACGTCGTCGCCGTCGACGCGCTGACCTACCCGGGGTTCCGGGTGCTGGCCGAGACGCTGCGCCTCGAGCTCGCGCCCGTGCCGTCGTCGATGGACGGGCCCGACCTGGACGCGCTGGCGCGGCTGTGTGCCCGCCGCGCGGTGCGAGCGGCGTACGTCATGCCGACGGTGCACAACCCGCTCGGCTGGGTGCTCGCATCCGACCAGCGCGAGCGCCTGGTCGAGATCGCCCGGCGGCACGACCTGCTGCTCCTCGAGGACGCGTCGTACGCCTACCTCGACGAGAGCCCGCCACCCCCGCTCGCCGCTCTTGCCCCCGAGCGGACGCTGCACGTCGCGGGGATCTCGAAGAGCGTCGCGACGGGACTGCGCGTGGGGTTCCTCACAGTCCCAGCTGCGCACGTGCCGGCCGTCGAGCGGGTCGTCCGCGCGACCACCTGGAACACCCCCGCACTGACCGTCGCCATCGCCTGCGGCTGGCTGGCCGACGGCACGGTCGACCGGCTCGAGCACGCGAAACGCGTCGACGCTGCCGCTCGGCAGGTCATCGTGCGGGAGGAGCTTCTTGGGTGGCCGTACCGCGCCCACCCCCAGTCGTACGTCGCCTGGCTCACGCTGCCCGAGGACGCCCGCGCCGACCGCGTCGCGGCGACGCTGGCGGGCCAGGGGATCGCGGTGTCGTCGGCCGAGCCCTTCGCGACGACCACCCACGTGCCCCAGGCGCTCCGGCTCGCGCTCGGGTCCACCACTCACGACCGCCTCCGCGACGCCATGGCCGTCGTACGGCGGGTGGTGGCGGAGGACGCTGCGAGCTGAGCTGTTCAGGCGGGACGGTGTCGACCGCTGTGCGAGCCTGTGCCGGTGAACGCATGTGCCACGTGGCGAGCGGGGGTCAGAGGGATGTTGATCGTCCCGCTGCTCGTCGCCGCGCTGCTGACCGCCGGGTGCGCACCGCTCGCGCCGAAGTCGTCCGAGGCCTCCGCCGCACCGACCCGGAGCGCGTCCCCCACGCCGGTCGAGACGCCGACGGCAGAGACACCTGCCCCCACGAGGACGACGGCCGCGATCCAGCGCACGGGTGCCGCCGCCCGCGTGCCGCGCGCCGTCATCGTCAAGCAGCTGGCCATGCGCGCGGAGCGGGTCGCGGCGAACCTGGCGACCGCATCCCCCGAGGTGCTGCCCGACGACATCGACCCGAATTCCAACCGGGCGCTCGGCTACACGCTGATGCTCGAGTTCGGCGCGGCGGCCGACCAGTGGCAGTACCTCGACGCGCTGTGGCAGCGCGAGTCCGGTTGGAACCACCTGGCCGAGAACCCGTCCTCGGGCGCCTACGGCATCCCGCAGTCGCTGCCGGGCGAGAAGATGGCCGACGTCGCTCCCGACTGGCGCACCAACCCGGAGACCCAGATCACCTGGGGCCTGGCCTACATCGCCGCGCGCTACGGCAGCCCCCAGGGCGCGTGGGAGCACTCCGAGCGCGTCGGCTGGTACTGACGACTCAGCGCACCGCGGCCGCGCTCGCGGGCACGGTCGAGGCGGCGTGCGGCCAGGCCCACGACCAGCGGACGACGAGAACGAGGAGTGCCAGCTCGAGCGCGACCCCGAGGCCGTAGAACGCCAGCCAGGTCTCGCCCGCGAGGTTGAAGGCCGTCACGGGCACGTAGAGCGCGGCCACCGCCAGGTTGAGCACGCGGGCGGCGCGCGCGGGCAGCGTGACCGACATCGCGGTCATGAGGATCGGCACCGACACCAGGGCCAGCGCCGACGTCGAGAAGGTCTGCGACAGGTCGAACTCGAAGACCCGGCCGTCGAGGATGTCGCTGATCGCCCCGGGTGTGTAGAAGTGCAGGATGTCGACGTAGGCGTAGAGCAGCGCGAAGCTCGTCCACGCGGCAGCGAGCCTGGTCCGGACCGGGGCGGGTTGGTCGTCGAGCACGAGGGTCTCCATCGTCGAAGGGGTTGGTGCCCCCACGCTCGCCGACCCCGCCCCTGCGGTGCCTCGGTCCGAGGGCCGCCACTCGCAGCCGGAAGCACGATCGTCGCCTCGTCCTTTTGGTCGGTACGCCGGGCGCCGCTGGTCCCTACCCTGGTGCCGTGGTCACGGTCCAGCGCGTCGCCTGGCACGAGCCCCGGCCGGCCGCGGTGCCCCCGGTCGGTCGCCTCGACGTCGTGATCGCCGGGGCGTACGCCGCAGCCGTCGTCGCCGAAGGCGTCGTACGGCCCAGCCCGGTCTGGCCCGTGGTCGCAACCGTGCTCGCTCTGGCCGTGGCGCCGGCTCTGCTCTGGCGCCGGCAGCACCCGCTGGTCGCCGTGGTCGCCGGGTGGGGCGTGGCCGGGTGCTTCTCGCTGCTGCAGCTGCTCGCGGGGTCCGCCGACGTCGGGCCCTCCGCGATGCTGGTCGTGCTGGTGCTGCTCTTCGCGCTGGTGCGGTGGGGCTCGGGATGCGAGGTGCTCCTGGGCGCCGCGGTCGTCGCCGTCGTCGTCGTGCTGGGCCTGTACGCCGCCTCGGCCGGCGGGGCGGAGGTGTTCGGCGGCATCGTCCTGGTGCTGCTGGTCGCCGCCCTGGCCGCCGTCTTCCGCTACCGCGCGGAGGCGTGGCTGCGCCAGCAGCGCGAGATCCGCAACGAGGAGCGGGTGGCGCTGGCGCGCGAGCTGCACGACACCGTGGCCCACCACGTGTCGGCCATCGCGGTGCAGGCGCAGGGCGGAGGGGTCGTCGCCGTGGCCCAGCCTGCAAGGGCCGTCGAGGTGCTGGCTGCGATCGAGGCGGAGGCCTCGCGCACGTTGACCGAGATGCGGGCGATGGTGCGGGTGCTGCGTGACGACGACGCCGACGACCTCGCGCCCCGGCGCGGCGTCGGTGACCTGCCCGCACTCGCCCGATCAGGGGAGACACCCGACGTCGTGGTGCACGTGGACGGGTCGGCGACCGGTCTGCCGGCGGCCGTCGACGCCGCGCTCTACCGGCTCGCCCAGGAGTCGGTGACCAACGCCCGCCGCCACGCACGCGGCGCCACCCGCGTCACGATCGAGGTGCGGCGCGACGGAGACGTCGTACGGCTGCGGGTGGGTGACGACGGGGCCACCGGGGCGAGGGCCGGGGCCGAGCCCGGCTACGGCCTGCAGGGCATGAGGGAGCGCGCCGAGCTCCTCGGCGGGACCCTGGTCGCCGGTCCGGCGCCGGGCGGTGGCTGGACGGTCGAGGCCGCGCTGCCCGTGGTGGAGTCGTGAGCATCCGCGTCGTCGTCGCCGACGACCAGGACCTGGTCAGGACCGGGCTGGTCATGATCCTCGATGCCCAGCCCGACATCGAGGTCGTCGGCGAGGCGGCCGACGGGATCGCTGCCCTGGAGGTCGCGACCCGGTTGCGTCCTGACGTGCTCCTCGTCGACATCCGCATGCCCGGCCTCGACGGCGTCGAGGTGACCCGGCGGCTCGCCGGCCCCGACGTGAGCGACCCGATGGCCGTCGTGGTGATCACGACCTTCGACCTCGACGACTACGTGCTGGGCGCGCTGCGAGCCGGCGCTCGCGGCTTCCTGCTCAAGGACGCCGGACCCCAGCTGCTCGTGCAGGCCATCCACGCCGCCGCCGCCGGCGACGCGCTCATCGCCCCCAACGTCACGCGGCGACTGCTGGCGTCGTTCGCCGACCAGGCCCCGACGGCGCCGGACCAGCCACTCGTCCCGCTGACCGAGCGCGAGGAGGAGGTGCTCCTGCTGGTCGCGCGGGGGCGATCCAACGCCGAGATCGCCGCCGAGCTCTACGTCGGGCTCAGCACGGTCAAGACGCACGTCGCCTCGCTGATGACGAAGCTCGGCGCCCGCAACCGGGTCGAGGTGGCGATCTGGGCCCACGACACCAGACGGGTCTGATCGGTCCGCTGGATCGCCCCGGTCGCCTGGCGCAGGATCTCCCGGATCTCGTCACGCAGGCCCGCGCCGTCGGCAGTCGCCTCCCACACCGTCGACGTCGTCAACGTCTGCACGGAGGGCCTCGAGTCGTCGCCGCGCGGGAGCGGAGGTGGCTCGCTGTGCTCGCACCTCAGGAAGCGAGGGCAGGTCAGTTGATGATCTCGCCCTTCTCGGCCTCGATACGGGCGAGAGCACTGCGCCAGCCAGCGAGCTCGTCGGGGGTGAGGCGGGGCCAGTCGTGGACCTCGTCGACGATGCGGATCGGGTCGCGGCTGCGGTAGGAGCGGGTGGGGTTGCCGGGGAACTTCTTGTCGGTGACGTTGGGGTCGTCCTCCCACTCGCCGGTGGGCTCGACGACGTACACCCGCGGCTCGCCGTCGCCCGCCGCGAGCTCGGCGGCGAGGCCGGCGCCGTTGATCGTGGCGGTGAAGTAGACGTGATTCATGATGATCGACGGCCGGTAGTTGGACCGCCGGCCCGCCGTCAGGAAGTCGCCGACCTCGAGGTCGGCCTTGGTGCCGTGGAAGAACGGCCCCTGGTCGAGCACGCTCACGAGCAGGTGTCGTCGGTGCAGCCGACGCGGCCGCGGGAGATGGTCGCCATCAGGCCGAGGGTCCAGCAGGTCGGGCAGCCGCGCCAGGCGACGACGCCGGGGACCGCCAGCAGCAGCGCCCAGGGCGTCGTACCGGCGTAGGCGAGGGCGGCCACGACGAGCACGGCACCGACGACGCCGCGTACGACGTGCTCGGCGACCGACCGGCTCGCGAACATGCGCGCGACCGGGTCCTCGTCGAGGCGCTCGGCCGGGCGCTCGGTGGTCAGGGCCATGGGTCCAGGGTAGGTGAGCTGCTGCGGAGTGCTGATCGTGTGGACTTGCTGTTGCGTGGACGCAGCAATCCCACACGATCTCGCTCGCGAGGACTCGCACCCCTGCGGCTGAGCAACCGCATCGACACACCGAGGCACGGGCCCTTCGTGACGCCCGCTCGTTCCTCGCGGGCTCCTCAGGGACCGGTGGAGGGCATCGACCATCGGGGGGCGCGCCCTTCGTGACGCCCGCTCGGTCCTCGCGGGCTCCTCAGGGAGCGGGGGAGGGCATCGACCACCGGGGGCTGCGCCCTTCGTGACGCCCGCTCGTACCTCGCGGGCTCCTCAGGGAGCGGAACGAGGACGAGCGGGGGGCCGGACGTGGAGCGGGGCCGGGACGGCGAAGGAGATGGACGCCGTCCCGGCCCCGGTCAGGGGTTGCTGCTCAGTAGCTCGTGAAGAGCAGGCGGTTGGGGGAGCCGTTGGTGCCGGAGACGACACCGGTGGTGGCGTTGCCGACGATCGCGTTGGTCACGGTCGAGGGGGAGGCGCCGGGGTTGAGCTGGAGGTACTGCGCGGCGACACCGGCCACGTGCGGCGAGGCCATCGAGGTGCCGGAGATGGTGTTCGTCGCCGTGGTCGAGCCGATCCAGGCCGAGGTGATGTTCTGGCCGGGCGCGAAGATGTCGACGCAGGAGCCGAAGTTGGAGAACGACGCGCGCGCGTCGGTGTTGGTCGTCGCGCCGACCGTGATCGCCGAGGGGGCGCGGGCCGGGGAGACGTTGCAGGCGTTCTGGTTCTCGTTGCCCGCCGCGACGACGGTGGTGACACCGGCGCCGGTCATCCGGGCGATCGCCTGGTCGGTGGCGGTGTTGGCGCCGCCGCCGAGGCTCATGTTGGCGACGCCGCCGCCACCCTGGCCGGCGACCCAGTCCATGCCGGCGACGACGCCGGCGTTGGAGCCGGAGCCGTTGCAGTCGAGCACGCGGACCGGGATCAGCGTGACGTTCTTGGCGACGCCGTAGCGCGAGCCGCCGACGGTGCCGGCGACGTGGGTGCCGTGGCCGTTGCAGTCGGCCGTGCCGCGGCCGTCGCTGATCGAGGTGGCGCCGGCGCCGACGCGGCCGCCGAAGTCGGAGTGCGAGGCGTTGATGCCGGTGTCGATGATGTAGGCCTTCACGCCCGAGCCGGTGGCGTTGTAGGTGTAGCTGCGGCTCAGCGGCAGGTTGCGCTGGTCGATGCGGTCGAGGCCCCAGGTGGGGTTCGACTGGGTGGCCATCGTGGTGACCTTCTGGTCCTCCGCGACGAACGAGACCCGCGGGTCGTTGCGCACGTCGTCGAGCTCGGCCTGCGACAGCTCGGCGGAGTAGGCCTTGAGGTTGGTGAACCGGTCCTCGACCTGGCCGCCGCTGGCCTCGGCGGCGTTCGCCGAGCCGTTGACCTGCTTCGTGGTGGCCTTCGCGTCGAGGAAGACGAGGTACTGCCCGGAGATCGCCTGGCCCTCGGCCTGCACCAGCGGCGCAGCGGTGTCGTCGGAGGGAGCCGCGGTGGCGGCGGTGGAGCCGACGGTGGAGAGCGCGGCACCGGTGAGGGCCAGCGCGGAGAGGGTGGCGATGCCGGCGCGACGGGTGGAGCGCCGGGTGGTGTGGGTGGTCATGCGGTGGCAGTGCCTTTCGTTCCGACCCCGGGAGGTCACGGTTGGTCACCGTCCCGAGAAGGACGATCGGCGAGCTCGGCGTGCGTCGCTGTCGACGATCACAACCCAGCCCGTCCGATCTGGGGAGGCTCAGACTTGGTCGTTGCACGAACCTGCAGATGTGATCTTCGCTGCAGGAACGTGACTTGTCGGTGGTCGACGGCAGCATCCAGCCATGTCCTCCCTCGACGTGCTCGCCGACTGGTCGCCGTGGGTTGCGTACGCCGACGCGCGCGCCCACGCCCCGCGCGAGCCGGGGGTGTTCCTGCTGCGGGAGCCGACCGGCGAGGTGCGGTACGTCGGCACGGCCGGCGAGCGCGCCGGGGCCGGCCGGCCGCAGGGCCTGCGCGGTCGGCTGACGGTCTACTGGACCGGGCGCGGCCCCGTCTCCGGGCTCGGCGAGGCCGCCCTCGACCGGGCGCTGGCCGACCCCGGCTTCGTCGAGCAGCAGCTCGCGCTGCTGCGCGACGGCGACGCGCGCACAGCCCGGCACTGGGCGCAAAGCGCCGTGCTCCACCTCGGGCTCGAGGTCAGCTGGGCCGTCACGCCCGAGCGCGACGACGCATCGTACCTCGAGAAGCAGGTGGTGGCGCTGCTCCGGCCGCAGGGCACGCTGTGGTGAGCCTCAGGTCTCGCCGGCGAAGCGCGAGGCGAGGGCGAGCAGGTCGCCGTCGCGACCGGCCGGCCCGACCAGCATAAGCCCGGCGGGCATGCCGTCGTCGGCGGAGAGCCCCATCGGCACCGACAGCGACGGCACCCCGGCCAGGCTCGTCACCACGGTCCAGCAGTCGGTGTAGGGGCGGGCCAGCGGGTCGGTCAGCTCCTCGGGGCTCGCCGCGCCGAAGAGCATGGGCGCCGTCGTCGGCATCGTGGGCGAGACGAGCAGGTCGACCTCGGCGAGCGCCGCCGCGACCTCGCCCCGCAGCCGGTCGCGCGCCTCGGCGGCCGACGTGACCAGGTGCCCGCCCTCGCGCAGCAACCGGTCGGCGTACTCGTGACGACGCACCACCTCGGCGCCGGCGTGCGGCGTCTGCACCCGGTGCCGCAGCACGGGCAGCGCCGCGACCGAGGTCAGCACCATGTAGGTCTCCAGGGCGCCCGGCGCGCTCGGCAGCCGCACCCGCCGTACGTCGCAGCCCAGCGCGCGCAGCCGGTCGAGCGCGGCGTCGAGCAGCGCGAGCACGCCGGGGTGGTTGGCCGGTCCGCGCAGCTCGTCGGGCACCCCGACGACCAGGCGCTCGCGGCGCTGCGGCCGCAGCCGTCGGCCGGCCAGCACCTCGGTGGTCACCCAGGCGTCGGCGACGGTCCGGGCGAGCGGTCCGACGGTGTCGAGGTCGGGGTCGAAGGGCAGCACGCCGCGCCGGCTGACGAGGCTGCGCGACGGTGCCACGCCGACCAGGCCGCACTGCGAGGCGGGCTCGCGGATCGACCCGCCGGTGTCGGTGCCGAGCGAGACCGGGGCCATGCCCGCAGCGACCGCGGCCGCCGACCCGCCCGAGCTCCCGCCGGGGCTGCGGCGCGGGTCGAGTGGGTTGCGGGTGGGGCCGAAGGCCGAGGTCTGGGTCGAGGCACCCATGGCCAGCTCGTCCATGTTGGCCCGGCCCAGCACCACGGCGCCTGCCGCCCGCAGCCGGGTGACCGCGGTGGCGTCGCGGGCGGCGGTGACGGGGGAGCGCCCGGCCGAGCCCGCCGACGTGACCTGCCCGCCGACGTCGATGTTGTCCTTGACGACCACGGGCACGCCGGCCAACGCCCCGACGTGGGCACCTGCCGTGACCCGCTCGTCGAGCGCCCGCGCCTGCGCCCGGGCGCCCTCGGCGTCGACGTGGACCAGGGCGTTGATCTCCGGGTTGTCGGCCAGCACCACCGCGAGGTGCGCCTCGAGCACCTCCTCGGCGGTGCGCTCGCCACGGCGTACGGCGCGGGCCACCGCGAGAGCGCTCTCCTCCACGGCGAGATTGTGGGGGACGCCCCGGTCGGGCGCGCCGGTGAGGTCAGTACGTCGGCAGCGCCGGGTCGTCGGTGGTGCTCGCGCCGATCCGGGCGGCCGCCGACTGCCGGCCGCGCCGTACCGGCACCGACGCGGTCGCGGCGGCGAGGCCCGCGACCGGCATGTTGCCGTAGATCGACTCGATGTCGGCGGTGCGGACGCGGTAGGTCTCGTGCCAGATGCCGACGTCGCCCGAGGCCCCGACGCGGCGGTTGAACTGCCGCCACGGCTCGAGGTGAGGGTCGTCGCTGTCGCGGGCGAAGCGGGCGAGGTCGTCGAAGGAGCGCCAGTACTGCACGAGCATCGGCGACGGTGCGAGCGCCTGCCGGTAGCCGAGCAGACCCTTCTCCGGGTGCTGCTCGAGGTGGCGGAGCATCCGCGGCATCGCGGTGAAGACCGGCCACCACTGCCGCACCTTCCACGGCTTGTTGAGCCGCACCCCGATCAGGAACACGACGACCTCGTCGCCGGCGTCGCTCAGGTCGGCCGTCCACCGACCGTGCTGCACTGCTGCCACCACTGCCTCCTCCGGGTCGCTCGCGACGCTACGCCCGCCAGCGATGGATCCGCGCCGGTCGCGGGGTCAGGTCAGGTGACGTCGGGAGGAGCAGTGATGGGACAGCAGGTCAGGGTGCACAACTTCTCGGTCTCGCGCGACGGCTACGCCGCCGGCGAGGGGCAGAGCCTGGAGCGACCCTTCGGCCACGCGAGCCCGGTCGAGCTGATGTCGTGGGCGTTCGGCACGGCGAGCTGGCCGGGGCGCACCGACGGCGGGGGCAGCCGGGGGTTCGAGGACCACCTCGTGCGGGAGTTCCACCGCGACGTCGGCGCCGAGATCATGGGCCGCAACAAGTTCAGCCCCCACCGCGGACCGTGGACCGACCACGCGTGGCAGGGCTGGTGGGGTGACGAGCCGCCGTTCCACACCCCCGTGTTCGTGATGACGCACCACGAGCGGCCGTCGTTCACCCTGGGCGACACTACCTTCCACTTCGTCGGGGGTGAGCCCGCCGATGTGCTGGCGCTCGCGCTCGAGGCGGCCGCCGGTCGCGACGTACGGCTCGGGGGCGGGGCGCAGACCGTTCGGCAGTTCCTCGACGCCGGCCTCGTCGACACCCTCCACGTCGCAGTCGCACCGCTCGAGCTGGGCGGTGGCTCACGGCTCTGGACCTCGCCCGACGAGCTCGACGACCGCTACCACCACGACGTCGTTCCGCGCCCCGACGGCGTCGAGCACCACCTGTTCTGGCGCGACTGAGGTTGCTAGATCGGCAACAGGAGTTGTCATCCCGCGCGTCGTCGCGCCATGGTCTGGGCATGAGCGAGCACGAGCACCACCACGACCCCTCTCCCGAGACCGACCCCGACTACTTCGAGCCCGCGGGCTGGGAGGAGCGGTACGCCGGGGAGGGCGCCACGTGGAGCGGGCGGCCCAACCCCGCGCTCGTCGAGGAGGCGGCGAAGCTCGAGCCGGGCACCGCGCTCGACGTCGGCTGCGGCGAGGCCGGCGACGTGGTGTGGCTCGCGCAGCAGGGCTGGCGCGCGACCGGCGCCGACTTCTCCGCGAACGGGCTCGCCCGCGCCGCCCGCCACGCCGACGAGGCCGGGGTGGGCGACCACTGCGACTGGTGGCAGGTCGACGCCCGCACCTTCGACCCCGCCGGTCGTGAGTTCGACCTCGTGACCACCCACTACCTGCACCCGCCCGACGGCGGCATCGTCGACGTCGTACGACGCCTCGCCGCGGCCGTCGCGCCCGGCGGCCACCTGCTCGTGGTCGGCCACGAGCCGTCTGAGCACTTCACGAAGCTCTCGACCGCCCGCCGCAACGCGATGTGGTTCGCCGCAGACCTCCCGGCCGGTCTGCCCGACGGCTTCGAGGTCGTGGTCAGCGAGCAGCGCACCCGCCTGCACGGCCACGAGGGCGAGCAGATCGAGGTCGGCGACTCGGTCTTCCTCGCCCGCCGCACCGCCTGAGCCCGAGTCGTGTGCCTGAGAGGGCGCCATGGCGCCCTCTCAGGCACACGACTCCTGGCAGGATCGGCGGCGTGGAGCGTGACGAGCTGGCGGCCCGTCACTCTGTGCTCTACCACGTGGCCGCAGCTGAGTCGTGGCCGTCGATCGAGCGCCACGGGCTGCTGAGCGTCGAGCGGCTGCTCGACCTGCACGGCGTCGACGCGATCACCCGGGCCGCGCTGCTGACAAGGGTGAGGCGGCGCACGCACACGCTCGAGTCGTCCGAGGGCGTCGCCTGGGTCCGCGACCAGAAGCCGCTGAAGTTCATCGAGCGGCGGCTCGACCCCGGGGCGACGCTCGAGGGATTCCTGGAGGAGCTCAGCTCTCGTGTCTTCTTCCACCCGACCCGGGAGCGGCTCGAGCGGTTGCTCGGGGCGCGGGAGTATCGCGGGAAGCCGCAGGTGGTCCTGACCGTGCGCACCGCCGAGCTCGTCCGCCGCCACGGACCTCAGATCGGGTTGTGCCGCTTCAACAGCGGAGCCGTGACGCAGCTCAACCATCCCCTGCGAGGCCCCGGGTCCTGGCTGCCGATCCGGGACTACCCCTACGACGACTTCCGCCGCCGCTACTCAGCGGCGCTCGTCGAGGTCACCGTGCCCCATGCCGTGCCCGACGTCCTCGAGATGGCGGAGGACGTCGCGTTCGTGACGCCGCCGGCTGGCTAGACGTCGGCGACGAGCGGGGCGACCTCGGTGCCGAGGAGCTCGATGCCGCGGAGCAGGTCGTCGTGGGCCAGGCGCGGGTTGGTCATCTGGATCGAGATGCGGTCGACGCCGCCGAGCTGCTCGGAGACGCGGCGCAGCTTGTCGGCCACGGTCTGCGGGTCGCCCATGAAGAACGCGCCGTCGGGGCCGGAGGTGGTGTCGAACTGAGCCCGGGTCGGCTGGCGGAAGCCGCGCTCGCGGGAGATCTTGGCGAACATCTCGTGCCAGCCCGGGTAGATCGTGTCGGACGCCTGCTGGGTGCTCTCGCCGACGAACCCGAAGACGTGCAGGCCGACCTGCAGCTTCTCGGGGGCGTGGCCGGCCTGGGCGCCGGCTCGGCGGTAGAGGTCGACGAGCGGGCCGAACTGCCGCGGCTCGCCACCGATGATCGCGACCATGAGCGGCAGGCCGAGCAGGCCGGCGCGGGCGAAGGACTCGGGCGTGCCGCCGACGCCGACCCAGATCGGCAGCGGGTCCTGCAGGGGGCGGGGGTAGACGGTCTGCGCCTGCAGTGGCGGCCGGTGCCGGCCGGACCAGGTGACCGACTGCTCGTCGCGCAGCCGCAGCAGCAGCTCGAGCTTCTCGCTGAACAACGAGTCGTAGTCGGCGAGGTCGAGGCCGAACAGCGGGAACGCCTCGGTGAAGGAGCCGCGGCCGACCACGAGGTCGATGCGCCCCTTCGAGATCAGGTCGAGGGTCGCGAACTGCTGCAGCACCCGCACCGGGTCGGCCGCGCTCAGGACGGTCACGGCGCTGCCGAGGCGGATGTTCGTCGTACGCGCAGCGGCGGCGCCGAGGATCACCGGGGGAGCGGAGTCGTAGTACTCGGCCCGGTGGTGCTCCCCGATGCCGAACGAGTAGAGGCCGACCCGGTCGGCGAGCTCGATCTCCTCGAGCAGGTGGGCCATCCGCTCCTCCGGCCCGACCTGGTGGCCGGTGCGCGGGTCGGTGACGGCGGCGACGAAGCTGTCGATCCCTACGTGCATGTTGAATATTCAACCATTGGAGTGGCCATCGCGCCAAGGGGCTGGATGGTCTCGACAAGCTCGACCAGCGATGGCGCCGAGGTCGTCGTCGGTCGAGCCTGTCGAGACCCGTGGGAGCCGTCACCCCAGCAGGGCACGGAGGGTGGCGCGGTGTCGCTGGTACGCCGCCCGGCCGGCCTTGGTGACCTGGAACGAGGTCGTGCCGCCGCGGCCGCGGCCGCTCTTGTGCACGGTCAGGTAGCCGGCCTGCTCGAGCGCGGCGGCCTGCTTGGACAGGTCGGAGTCGCTGACCTGCAGGTGCTGGCGCAGGAAGCCGAAGTCGGTCGACGACGACCCGGCGAGCACGGCCATGATGGCCAACCGCTTCGGGGCGTTGAGGACGGGGTCGAGCCCGGAGAGGGCTGAGTCCTGGGCCGAGTCCGGCGAGGTCACGCGAGTCGCTCCCGGACCTCCGCGGCGGCGCGGTCGTAGGCGGTGCCGTACCACCACACGAGGGCGGTGACGGCCCCGGCGGCGAGGAGGGCCGCCGGCAGCACGCCGACGGTCTCGCCTACCAACCACGCGACCAGGGCCACCACGGCGGCCCCGCCGAAGAGCCCCGTCATGAGCCGTCTGATCTCGCGCGGCGCGTGCCCGCTGGGCCATGCGCCACGGCGACGCCGCTCCCAGGCGATGACGCCGATCATGACAAGGGCCAGGGCGAACGTCGCGCCGGCCTGCGCGAGCCCCTCGAGCCAACCGATGGACCCGGCGTAGGCGAAGGTCCAGGCGCCGAAGAGGAACGGCCACCACCAGGGCGACGGCGGGTACGTCAGCCAGGCGGCCGCCTCGCCCCGCTCGGTCTCGCGCAGCTGGGCGGCCAGCTGGTCGCGCTCGTCGGTGCTCATCGCGCGACCTCCTGGCCCGAGGAGAGGCGCGCCCGGACGCGCTCGGCAGCTCGGTGGTAGGCGAGGCGGTAGGCCTCCATCACGGCGTACGTCGCCACGGCCCCGCCCAGGGCGGCCACCCACCACGGGACGACCACGACCAGCGCCCACGAGACCAGCACGACCGCGCCGAAGACCGTCATGGCGACGACGACCGGCCAGCGCAGCTCAGGTGGCTGCGATCCGGTCGGGTAGGCGCCGACCTCGCGGCGCTGCCACCACAGGTGGGAGAGCGCGACGAAGGTCAGCACGAGGTAGGCCTGGCTCGAGCCGATGAACCCGTCGTCGGCGAGGCCGCCGTTGGCGACGAAGGCGAAGGTCCAGGCGGCGAAGAAGGCGCCGTACCACCGGCGCGGCTCCCATGAGAGCCAGGCCGCGACCTCGCCGCGCTCGCTCTCGCGCAGCTGTGCCAGGATCTGCTCGCGTTCGCTTTCCATGTCGGAAACCTTAGGCAGAAGGTTTCCGGATTGGCAAGCACTGGTAGCGGGTACGAAGCGCCTCGGCCCGGAACCACCCACCCGAGAGGACCCCATGGACGACGACAAGGCACGTCAGCTGCTCGCCGCCGAGCGCGAGGAGGTCGAGGGCCTGCTGCGCGACCTCGAGGGCAACGACGGCGACGAGCCGCGCCGTGACGACGCGGGCGACTCCGTCGACATGGCCCAGCCCATCGAGTACGGCGAGCGCGACGAGGCCGTCGAGGCGGGTCTGCGCGAGAAGCTCGAGGCCATCGAGCGCGCCGAGCAGCGCCTCGCCGACGGCACCTACGGCCGCTCCGTACTCAGCGGCGACCCCATCCCCGACGCCCGGCTCGAGGTGCAGCCGACCGCCGAGCTGACGGTCGAGGAGGCCCAGGCGCAGCGACGCGGCTGAGGCCACCGTGACGTTGCCGGCCGAGGTCCTCGCCATGGCGGCCCGCGGGCCCGACTGGCAGGCCTGGGTCGAGGGGCTGCCGGCGCTGCGCGACGACCTGGTCGCGCGGTGGGCGCTGGTGCCCGACGGCGAGCCGATGCACGGCCAGGCCTCGCTCGTGCTGCCGGTGCGCGACGCCGACGGCCAGCCGGCGGTGCTGAAGCTCGCCTGCCCCGACCCCGACGTCGAGCACGAGCACCTCGCGCTCCGCGACTGGAACGGCCGCGGCGCCTGTCGGCTGCTGCGCGCCGACCCCCGAAGGCGTGGCCTCCTGCTCGAGCGGATCGGTCCCGAGGACCTGTCGCAGCGCTGGGACGAGGAGGCCTGCGAAGTCGTGGCCGGGCTGTACGCCGCCCTGCACGTGCCCGCCGCGCCGCAGCTGCGCCTGCTCAGCGAGGCCGCCGCCCGCTGGGCCGACGAGCTGTCGGCACTGCCCCGGAGCGCCCCGCTGCCGCGGCGCCTGGTCGAGCAGGCCGCCTCGCTGGCACGCGACCTGGCCGCCGACGACGCCACCGACGGCACCACGGTGCACGGCGACCTGCACTACGACAACGTGCTGGCAGCCGAGCGTGAGCCCTGGCTGGTCATCGACCCCCAGCCCCGCTCCGGCGACCCGCACTACGAGCCCGCCCCGATGCTGTGGAACCGGCTCGAGGAGCTGTCGTGGCCCGGCTCGCTCGGCGTGCGCGACGGCGTACGGCGCCGCCTCTTCCTGCTGGTCGACGGCGCGGGGCTCGACGAGGCCCGCGCCCGGGCCTGGGTCGTGGTGCGGATGCTCGTCAACGCGCTGTGGGAGCTGCAGGACCACCCGGTCGGTGGCGACAGCGCGCCCGACCGCACCTGGTTGACGACCTGCGTCACCGTGGCCAAGGCCGTGCAGGACTGACTAGCGTCGGCCCATGGGACAGGGGCCGGGGTGCGAGGGGGCTGAGCCCGTCCCCACGGTCGTGCTCGTCGAGGGGGAGAGCGACCGCGTCGCGCTGCTGACCCTGGCCGAGGCGCTTGGGGCGCCCGGCGCGCTCGGCGTCGAGGTGCGGGCGATGGGCGGGGTGACCAACCTGCGGGCGCACCTCGCGCGGGTCCAGGGCCCCGTCGTCGGCCTGTACGACGCCCCGGCCGCCGACTGGGTGCGTCGGGTGCTCGTCGACGCGGGCGTGCCTGTCGAGCGGTTCCACGCCTGCCACGACGACCTCGAGGACGAGCTGCTGCGGGCGCTCGGCCCCGACGCGGTGGAGCGGGTCGTCGCCGAGGCGGGGGAGTCTCGGGCGCTGCGACGGCTGGCCGCGATGCCGGCCCAGCGGGGCTGGTCGCGCGAGCGGGTGCTGCGCCGGTTCCTGACGTCGCGAGGCGGCCGCAAGGCCCGCTACGCACGGCTCTTCGTCGAGGCGCTGGTCGCTCGCGACGGGTCCGACGGGGTGCCCGCGCCGCTGCGTGCGGTGCTGGCCGAGGTGGGTATCGGTCCGGTCGTCCGCGGGCCGACCGGCGGACACGCGTAAGCCGATCGACCAGGTAGGGTTTGAGTCATGGAGCGTCGCCCACCCGACTTCTTCCTCATCGGGGCCCCCAAGGCCGGCACGAGCGCGCTGCACAGCGCCCTGGCCCTGCACCCGCAGCTGTTCCTGAGCAGCCCCAAGGAGCCGAAGTACTACATGTGCGGCGACTCGCCGCCGCCCGCCTACCGGGGCCCGGGCGACGCCCACTCCAACCAGGAGTGGATCTGGCAGCGCGAGCGCTACCTCGAGCTCTTCGACGGCGCCGGCGACGGGCAGCTGACGGGCGAGAGCACGCCGTTCTACCTCTACAACCGCGACGCGCGCCGCCGCATCGCGGTCGACCGGCCCGACGCCAAGCTGGTCGCCGTGCTGCGCGACCCGGTCGACCGGGCCTACTCCAACTGGATGCACCTGTGGATGGACGGCCTCGAGCCGCGCGCCGACATCGTCGAGGCCGTGCGCCGCGAGCCGCGACGCGTCGACGACGGCTGGGCGCCGTTCTGGCACTACCAGCGCCTCGGCATGTACGGCCGCCAGCTGGCCGACCTCTACGACCACTTCCCGCGCGAGCAGGTGCTGCTGCTGCGCTACCGCGAGCTCGTCGAGACCCCCGACGCCGCGCTCGGTCGGGTCTTCGCCTTCCTCGGCGTGCGCGGCGAGGACGTCGACCGGCTGCCGTCCGACAACTCGCGCCCCTTCGTCAAGGACGGCGTGCGCGCCCGCACCGTGGGGCCCGTGATCCGCGCGGGGGCCGCCGTGGGGCAGCTCCTGCCGCCGCAGGTGTGGCGCCGGGTCAGCAGGCCGCTGATCACCCAGCTGCAGAAGGGCGGCGAGACCGGCCGGCCCAGGCTGACGCCCGAGCAGCGCAACATCCTGCTCAAGCCGCACCTCGAGGACATCGCGCTGCTCGAGGAGGTCACCGGCGAGTCGTTCGCCGACTGGCGCACCTACCGCGAGGGCGGCTCGTACGCCTCTCGGCAGGCCGAGCACGTCGGCCGGCAGACCCTCAGCGTGCCGCCGCGCTGAGGCTGGTGACGAGGTCGTGCGCCCCGTCGGGGCGGGCGAGCTCGTGGAAGAAGCGCACCGAGCCGTCGGGCAGCGGCACCGCCGCGGCGTAGCGCAGCGCGCCGTCGGAGTCGGGCGAGCGCAGCACGCCCGCGTCGTCGTCGGCGACCAGTCGACCGTCGACGCCCGCCCGGGCGACGCCGGTCGTCTCGTGCCAGTTGTCGGCCGCCGTCGCCCGGCCGTCGTAGAGCACGACCAGCGGGTCGTGCGAGAGCACGGTCGTGACGCGGGCACCCCGGGCGTCCCAGGCGCCGGCCCGCGGGCCGAGCACGGTGCCGTGGCGCGTCCAGGCGAGGCCGTCGTCGCTGGTGAGGTACGACGTCGACATCCGGTCCTCGTGGCCCGCGTCGGTCAGCGGGTGCTCGCACAGCCACATCTCCCAGCCGCGCTCCGGGCCCACGGTGACGACGGGGTCCTTGACCGCGACCCTCTCGTCGCCGGGGAGCACCACGGTGCGTCGCCCGCCGGGCAGGTCGGCCGGGTCGCCGGCGTCGAGCGCCTCGATCCACCAGTGCTTGGAGCCGGGGGTCGCGCACGACAGGTAGAGCCGCCAGCCGTCCTCGGGCCGACGCACCAGCACCGGCCGCTCGAAGGACTCCGCCCCGAACGCGTCGCGGTGCACCGCGCACACGGTCTCGAAGTGCACCCCGTCGCCCGAGCGGGCCACCACGGTCTCGACGCCGCGGCCCTCGGTGAGCGGGCGGCGTACGCGGTAGGCCAGCCAGAACTCGCCGTCGACGAGCACGGCGGACGCGGCGCCCGACCAGTTGCCCGGGCCCGACCCGGGCGCGGGGACCACGACGATGGTGTCGTCGGCGGAGGGCAGTGGCAGGTCGAGGACGGGCACCCCCGAAGTCTAGTCGGCCGGTGTGGTTAGCCCGGGGTGCCCGGGCGCTCCGGAGCGGCGAGTGGTTGCACGGGCGCAACGGACCGCGTCGTACGGCGGAAAACGGGACCGATTCGTGACGGGGTCGACTGTCCCCGCCCCCGGCTGTGACATAAGTTACTGCCACGTACTCGCCGCCTTCCACGCCCAGGAGGCGGCTTCGCCGACCTAGGAGCCGCACCCCATGCCGGTCACCACCGACACCTCCTTCATCGACACCCGACCGGCCAACGTCGCGGTGCAGTTCCGCGACCGGGTTGCCGCGTCGCCGGACCGCGAGGCCTACCGCTACCCGGAGGGCGACTCCGAGACGTGGACGTCGGTGTCGTGGGGCGAGACGGGCGAGAAGGTCGAGCGGCTCGCCGCCGGCCTGCTCTCGCTCGGTCTCCAGGCCGAGCAGCGCGTCGGCATCGCGTCGGGCACGCGCGTCGAGTGGATCTTCGCCGACCTGGCCATCATGTGCGCCGGCGGCGCCACCACCACGGTCTACCCGACCACCATCGACGAGGACGTCGCCTACATCCTGGCCGACTCCGAGTGCCGGGTCGTCTTCGCCGAGGACGCCAGCCAGGTCGAGAAGCTCGTCAAGCACCGCACCGAGCTCCCGGCCCTCGAGAAGGTCGTCGTCTTCGAGGCCGCGGCTGCGGAGGGCGCCGACGGCGACTGGGTGATCTCCTTCGCCGACCTCGAGGCGCTGGGCGAGAAGCTCCTCGCCGAGCAGCCCGACGTCGTCAAGAGCACCGTCGACACCATCACCGGCGACCAGCTGGCCACCCTGATCTACACCTCCGGCACCACCGGCAAGCCCAAGGGTGTGCGGCTCAAGCACTCCTCGTGGACCTACGAGGGGGCGGCGATCCAGGCCCAGAACATCCTCTCCGAGGACGACCTGCAGTTCCTGTGGCTGCCGATGGCCCACTCCTTCGGCAAGGTGCTGCTCTCCACGCAGCTGGCCTGCGGCTTCGCCACCGCGGTCGACGGTCGCGTCGAGAAGATCATCGACAACCTGGCCGTGGTCAAGCCGACCTTCATGGGCGCCGCCCCGCGGATCTTCGAGAAGGCCCACGCCCGCATCGTCACCATGACCGCCTCCGAGGGCGGCGCCAAGGAGAAGATCGCGACCAAGGCGTTCGAGGTCGGCAAGAGGGTGAAGGCCCTCGAGCTCGCCGGCAAGCCCGTGCCGATCGGCCTGAAGCTGCAGTACGGCCTGTTCGACAAGCTCGTCTTCAGCAAGGTCCGCGACCGCTTCGGCGGGCGGGTGCGCTTCTTCATCTCGGGCGCGGCCGCGCTCAACAAGGACATCGCCGAGTGGTTCCACGCCGCCGGCATCCTCATCCTCGAGGGCTACGGCCTGACGGAGACCTCGGCCGGCTCGTTCGTCAACCACCCCGACGACTACCGCTTCGGCACCGTGGGCCCGGTCATGCCGGGCAGCGAGGTGCGGCTCGGCGACAACGACGAGATCCAGATCAAGGGTCCCGGAGTCATGGACGGCTACCACAACCTGCCCGACCAGACCGCCGACACCCTGACCGACGACGGTTGGCTGCGCACCGGCGACAAGGGCGCGCTCGACGCCGACGGCTACCTCACCATCACCGGCCGCATCAAGGAGCTCTTCAAGACCTCCGGCGGCAAGTACGTCGCCCCGCCCGCCATCGAGGCGAAGTTCAAGGCGGTCTGCCCCTACGCCAGCCAGTTCGTCGTCTTCGGCAGCGAGCGCAACTACTGCGTCGCGCTCGTGACCCTCGACCCCGACGCGATCCAGGGCTGGGCCGAGGAGAACGGCCTCGGCGGCAAGTCCTACACCGAGATCGTCTCCGACCCGAAGACCGTCGAGATGGTCGACAACTACGTCGTCACGCTCAACGGCGCGCTCAACCGCTGGGAGACGATCAAGAAGTTCCGCCTCCTCGACCACGACCTCTCGGTCGAGTCCGGCGAGATGACCCCCTCGATGAAGGTCAAGCGCAACGTCGTCGAGTCCAACAACGCCGCGGTCATCGAGGAGATGTACGCCTGACCCTTCGCGGCTCGCTCCGCTCGCACCTCAGGGAGCGGTCCTCCGGGACCGCTCCCCGAGGCGTTCTCTGCGGAGCCCGCTGGCGACGGAGTCCGCGCCGCTCGCTCCCTGAGGAGCCCCGCGAGGGACGAGCGGGGCGTCTCGAAGGGGCCGGCCCCGCCCCTTCGTGGCTCGCTGCGCTCGCACCTCAGGGAGCGTGCGCAGCGTCGCCCGTCCGGGAGCCGGGGGCAGCGCGGCCCGCTCCCTGAGCAGGGTCACGGGGGACGAGCCCGCGTCCACCGGTCCCTGAGGAGTCCCGCGAGGGACGAGCGGGGCGTCTCGAAGGGGCGGAGGGGTCCGGTCCCGCCCCTTCGAGGCTCGCTGCGCTCGCACCTCACGGAGCGGAGGGCGGTGTCAGTCCTCGACGCGGGTGGCCCAGTACTCCGTGGTCGGGGTGGCGGGCGTGGTGAAGCGGGCGTTGGGCAGGTAGAGCGCGTCGCGCCAGCGGGCCACCGTGGTCGGCACGTCGAACTCCGGGCTGGTGATCGTCTGCACCAGCCGTCCGCTGCGGCCGTCGGTCGACAGGCGCAGCTCGGCCACCTGGTTCAACCGGTTCTGCACGGCGAAGAGCGTGCGGCCCTCCCGCAGCAGCCCGTCGCCGTTCGTCAGCACGGCGCCGCCGAGGTCCACCTGCTCGGCCTCGCCCGTGCGGCGGTCGACGCGGTAGAGCAGGCCGTTGCTGCTGTTGACGACCAGCAGGGCGCGGCCGTCGGGCGTGGTCTCGATGCCGTTGGCGTTGTTGACGCCGGGCGTCTGCACCCAGTCACCGGTCAGCGGCACCGACGTCACGCGCGCGGGGTGCGTGCTTCCCCCGGCCCGCGTCGACGCGGTAGAGCACCGCCCGCAGCGAGTCGGTCACCCAGGCCGTGCGGCCCACCACGACGACGTCGTTGACGAAGGTCGGCGCGCCCGCGGCGGCCAGGTCGTACGTCGCCTTCGTGCGCCCGGTACGCACGTCGACGACCTTCACGTCGCCGTCGGCGCCGCCGACGACCCACAGGTCGCGCCCGCGGCCGAGCTCGAGCCCGATGGCCGGCGTGCCGTCGCCCTGGTTGATCACCCGGCCGGCACCGGTGCGGAGGTCGGCGGCGTACACGTCGCCGTCGACGCGGGAGCCGAACCACGCCACCGGCCCGCGCGCCTCGATGCCCTCCGGCTGGAAGCCGTCGGGCAGCGCGATGCGGCTCGGCGGCTCCTGCCGCGGTGGCCTCGCGGTCGCGGCGGGGGCGACCAGGGTCGCGGCGAGGACGGCGGTGAGCAGGGTGGCCGAGAGGCGTCGGGAGGTCATGGTGGCAGGTCCTTTCGTCGTCGGTCAGGTACCCAGGCGACACTGGGGACGTGCCAGGGGTGTCGTTCGGGGTCTACGTCCACGTCCCCTTCTGCGCGACCCGCTGCGGCTACTGCGACTTCAACACCTACACCGCGACCGAGCTCGGGGGCGGCGGTGCGCAGGCCGAGTGGGCCCGCTTCGCCGCGGCCGAGGCGGCGTACGGCGCCTCGGTGACGGGTCCGCGCAGCGCGTCGACCGTCTTCTTCGGCGGCGGCACGCCGACGCTGCTGCCGGCGGCCGACCTGGTGGCCGCGCTGCGGGCGGTCGGGTCGGCCTGGGAGCTCGCGCCCGACGCCGAGGTGACGACCGAGGCCAACCCCGACAGCGTCACGCCGGCGTCGCTGGCCGAGCTGCGCGAGGGCGGGTTCACCCGAGTCTCGTTCGGGATGCAGTCGGCGGTGCCGCACGTGCTGCAGGTGCTCGAGCGCACCCACGACCCGGCGAACGTGCCGCGGGCGGTGCGATGGGCGCGGGAGGCGGGCTTCGAGCAGGTCAGCCTCGACCTGATCTACGGCACGGCGGGGGAGTCGCTCGACGACTGGCGCACCTCGCTGGAGGCGGCGCTCGCGTGTGAGCCGGACCACGTGTCGGCGTACTCCCTCATCGTCGAGGGCGGCACCCGCCTCGCCCGGCAGGTGCGGTCGGGACAGGTGGCGGCGCCGGAGGAGGACGACCTCGCGGAGAAGTACGAGCTGGCCGACGCGATGCTGACCGGAGCGGGGCTGTCCTGGTACGAGGTGTCGAACTGGGCGTCGTCGCCGGCCGCCCGGTGCCGGCACAACGAGCTCTACTGGGCCTCTGCCGACTGGTGGGGCATCGGCCCCGGCGCCCACTCCCACCTCGACGGCGAGCGCTGGTGGAACCTCAAGCACCCCACCGCCTGGTCGGGCCGGCTCGCCCGAGGGGAGTCACCCGCGGGCGGGCGCGAGACGCTGACCGCCGACGACCGGCACCTCGAGCGCGTCATGCTCGAGCTGCGCCACGTCTCCGGCCTGCCGGTCTCGCTCGTGCCCACCTCCCGCGTCGACGCCGTCGTCTCCCGCGGCCTCGCCTTTGTCTCCGGCGACCGCGTCGTCCTCACCGACCCCGGCCGCCTGCTCGCCGACGCCGTGGTGCGGGAGCTGGTGGGCTGAGCGGCCCCTGATTACCCGCCCAGGCGGGTAATCGGTGACTTGTCGGCCGCCGCAACAGTCACGAAGTCACCGAGAATGTCGCCCAGTCAGGCGTCGGGGGCGGTGACGAAGTCGATCAGCTCCTCGACGCGACCAAGGAGCTGGGGGTCGAGGTCCTGGAAGCCGCGGACGCCGCCGAGGATGTGCTTCCAGGCGCGGGCGATGTCGGCCTGGTCGCGGTGGGGCCAGCCCCACTGCTGGCAGACGCCGTGCTTCCACTCGACGTCGCGCGGCACCGTCGGCCACGCCTTCTTGCCGAGCCGCTCGGGCTTCACGGCCGCCCAGATGTCGACGAACGGGTGGCCCACGACGAGCACGTGCTTGCCGACGGGGGAGCGGCGTACCGACTCGGCGATGCGGCTCTCCTTCGACCCGCGCACCAGGTGGTCGACGAGCACGCCGACGCGGCGGCCGGGTCCGGGCTGGAAGTCGCGCAGGTGCTCACCGAGGTCGTCGACGCCGTCGAGGTACTCCACCACCACGCCCTCGATACGCAGGTCGTCGCCCCACACCTTCTCGACCAGCTCGGCGTCGTGGCGGCCCTCGACGTAGATGCGCGACGCCCGGGCGACGCGGGCCTTGACCCCGGCGACGGCGACCGAGCCGGACGCCGTACGGGTCGGGGCGGCGGGCCCTTTCCGGGTCGGGGCGACGAGCACGACCGGCAGGCCCTCGAGCCAGAAGCCCGGGCCGAGCGGGAACGTGCGCCGCTTGCCGCGCCGGTCCTCGAGCGTCACCGTGCCGAGGTCGCGCTCGACCTGCACGATCTCGCCGCACCAGTCGGTGCTGACCTCCTCGACGACCAGGCCGAGGTCGGCGTCGATCTCGGTGGCACGGCCCTTGGCGGTCGCGCGCCAGTCGCCGGCCAGGACGTCGGTGCCGTAGCGGTCGTTCCCGGGGAAGGGGGGAGTCACCGGGCGACGGTACGGCGGCGCCGGGGCACGGCGGCGTACCGACACGGGGCGATCTCTTGCGCCGCCGATCATCGCGATATATCGTCGATACATCAAGAACTTCGCGGCGTGACACGACCGCCGCCAGACCAGAGGAGGACGACCTGCACGGCATGTGGAACGACGAACCGCGCCGGCGCCAGCACGGCGGCCGACGCAACGACATGGGGTGGGGCGCCTGGGGTGGCCAGGCCGGCCCGATGGGCCCGCCCCCGTGGCTGATGCAGATGTTCGGGCCCGAGATGGGGGGTCGACGGGGTCGCCACGGTGGCGGTCGTCCGCGGGTACGCCGCGGCGACGTGCGCTCGGCGATCCTCGACGTCCTCGCGGGCGCCGACGAGCCGGTCAACGGCTACCAGGTGATCCAGCAGATCGCCGAGCGCACCGGTGGGCAGTGGAAGCCGAGCCCCGGCTCGGTCTACCCGACCATCCAGCAGCTCGAGGACGAGGGGCTCGTCGAGGACGCGCCCACGGGACGCAAGGCGCTGCAGCTCACCGCCGAGGGCCGCGACCACGTGCGCGACCACGCCGACGAGATGGCCGCGTTGTGGAAGCCCTTCGAGACCGAGGACGACGTCGACGAGGTCAACTTCAAGCAGGTGATCGGCCAGACCGTCGGCGCCATCGTCCAGGTGATGAGCTCCGGCACGCCGGACCAGCGCGACAAGGCGCTGGGCATCCTCAGCGACACCCGACGCCGGCTCTACGGCCTGCTGGCCGACGGGCCCGAGGGCGACGACGCCGATCCGGAGACCGACGCGGCCGACGAGCTCGACGGGCACGAGGGGCGCTGACGCGTGCCCGGCATGCGGATCGGCGACGCCGAGCGCGAAGTCGCGCTGACGGCCCTGGGCGAGCACTTCGCCCAGGGCCGCATCACCCGTGACGAGTACGACGAGCGCTCCGACGCCGTCTGGACCGCCAAGCACGCCGACGACCTGGCGCCGCTGTTCGCCGACCTGCCCCAGGGCTCGCCGCTCGGGCCGGTGCGGACGGCCGTGCCCGGCCGGGTGCGGGCGTCGCGCGGCTTCGGTGACCGCTTCGGTGACCGCTTCGCCGGCCTGCCCACCCCGGTGCAGGTCGTGCTGGTGGTGCTGGCGGCGGGCTTCGTGGTCTCCAACCTGCCGTTCGTCCTGCTCGCCGGCCTGCTGTGGTTCGTGCTGGCCCGGCACGGGGTCGTCGCCCGCCCGCCGTGGGCGGGGCGCCACGGCCCGCGGAGGGGCTGCGCGCGGTAGCGCCACGCCCTAGGTTGTCTCGCGACCCAGCAGCGGGACCAGGGAGGCGACCGTGGCGAGTGCCAGCACGTCCGAGACCCAGGAGCGGGGGCTGGCGCGGCTCGCGCAGCGCTCCGCCGCGTGGACCGAGAAGTGGTTCCCCGACGCCTACGTCTTCGCCCTCGCCGGCGTCGTCGTGGTCGTCGCGGCGGCCCTGGTCAACGGCAGCTCGCCAGCCGCGGTCGCGCGCGCCTTCGGCGGCGGCTTCTGGGACCTGACGGAGTTCACCCTCCAGATGGCGATGGTCGTGCTGACCGGGTACGTCGTCGCGACCTCGCCGCCGGTGAGCAGGCTGATCGAGCGCATCGCCGTCGTACCGAGCAGTCCACGGGGCGCTGTCGCCTTCGTGGCGCTGCTCAGCTGCCTGGTCTCGATGCTCAACTGGGGCCTGAGCCTGGTCTTCAGCGGCCTGCTCGCCCGCGCCATCGCGCGGCGCCCCGACCTGCGGGCCGACTACCGCGCACTCGGCGCAGCGGCGTACATGGGTCTCGGCGCGGTCTGGGCGCTCGGCCTGTCGAGCTCGGCGGCGCAGCTGCAGGCCACGGCGGCGTCGCTGCCGCCCGAGCTGCTCGAGATCACCGGCGTGCTCGACTTCGGCGACACGATCCTGACCTGGCAGTCGCTGGTCATGGCGGCGGTGCTCATCGTCATCACCGTCGCCATCGCGTGGTTCTCCGCGCCCGAGGGTCGCGCAGTCAGGACCGCCGAGGACCTCCGCATCGACCTCGACGACACGGTCCCCACGCCGCCGGAGCGCACCCGGCCGGGGGAGTACCTCGAGCGCAGCCCCGTGCTGCCCGCCTTCGTCGGGCTGATCGCGCTGCTGTGGCTGGTGCTCGAGCTCGTCGACAAGCCCTTCCTGACGGTCATCAGCAGCCTGAACACCTACCTGCTGGTCTTCGTGGTGCTCGGCCTCGTGCTCCACGGCACGCCGCGCAGCTTCCTCGACGCGGTTTCCAAGGCAGTGCCGACGACGGCCGGCGTGCTCGTGCAGTACCCCCTGTACGCCGCCATGGCCGCGGTGCTGACCCGCGCGACCGGCCGGGGCGGCGAGACCGTCTCGGGCCACCTCGCCGAGCTCTTCACCAGCCTCGGCGGCGGGGGTGGCTTCGCGATCGTGATCGCGATCTACACCGCCCTGCTCGGTCTGCTGGTGCCCTCGGGCGGCGGCAAGTGGCTGGTCGAGGCGCCGTACGTCATGCAGTCGGCGACCGACGTCGGCATGAACCTCGGCTGGACGGTGCAGATCTACAACGCCGCCGAGGCGCTGCCCAACCTCGTCAACCCGTTCTTCATGCTGCCGCTGCTCGCCGTCCTCGGCCTGCGGGCGCGCGACCTCGTGGGCTTCACCTTCCTGCAGTTCGTCTTCCACCTGCCGGTGGTGCTGCTCCTGCTGTGGCTGCTCGGGATGACGTTCCAGTTCGAGCCGCCGGTGGTGCCGTAGGCGGCGTGGGTCGGTGCCGGGTGGGCTCTGCGGCACGGAAGAGGAAAAACGCAAAGAGACCTTTGCAAAGAGACCTTTGCAGTCGTAGGCTGTTCCGCTTGGACCAGCTCGACGAAGCCCTCGCCCGCACCCGCCAGGCCGACCTCGTCGCGGCGAGCGCCGTGCGCCGCAGCCGCCCCGTGCGACGACGCCGGCACGACGAGCCGTGAGCGGCCACGCCGTACGCCGCCTCGACCGGGGGGCGCTGCTGGGGCTGGCGCACCCGCTGCGGGTGCAGCTCTACGACGCGCTCAGCTCGCAGGGGCCGGCGACCGCGAGCGAGCTGGCCCGGCGGCTGGGGGAGTCGAGCGGCTCGACGAGCTACCACCTGCGCCAGCTCGAGCGGCACGGCTTCGTCGAGACCGACCCCGACCGCGGCAACCGCCGCGAGCGCTGGTGGCGCGCCACGCGCGAGTTCATCCAGACGCGCAGCCGCGACTACGCCGACGACCCGGCCACGGCGCAGGCCCACCGGTTGCTCAGCGACGAGTGGGTCCGCACCCGACGCGCCCGCCAGGACCACTGGCGCGCGACGCGGCGGCAGTGGCCCGAGGCGTGGCAGGCGGCCGCGGGCGACAGCATCAGCCACCTGTGGCTGACCACCGAGGAGGCCGACGAGCTGCAGCAGCAGCTGGTCGCGACCGTGACGGCCTGGGTCGAGCGCGCCGCCGACCGCGAGGGCGAGGCGGCGTACCAGCCCGTCGAGGTGCAGCTGTCGGCCTTCCCCGTGGGTGACCCGCCCGCCACGTGAGTCGTGTGCCCGAGGGGCCGCCATGGCGCCCTCTCAGGCACACGACCCGGGTCAGAGCAGCGGGAGCCGCTTCTGCGAGCGCGGCAGGTGGGCGTAGCCGCGGGCGACGGCGTGGGTGAGCGCCTCGGTCGGGTAGGGCCACGAGGCGGCGCCGAGCGCCTCGGCCGCGGGCACCCCGCGGGTGGCCAGGTCGCGGATGGTCTCGGCGACGACGCCGATGGCGGCGCGCTGCTCGGTGACGAAGTCGAGGTCGACCGGCGCGCCGTGACCCGGTACGACGACCGTGCCCGGCCCGCACAGGCCGGTCGCGAGGTCGAGCGTCAGCGGCCACTCCATCGGCCAGCTGTCGTCGCCCCACACGGGGTGGCCGGACTCCTCGACGAGGTCACCGGCGAGCAGCACGTCGACGTCGGTCAGCCGCACCACCAGGTCGCCGGCGGTGTGGCCGCGGCCGGGGTGCACCAGCTCGACCGCCCGGTCGCCGAGGTCGACGACCGCGACCGACGAGAAGGTGCGGTCGGGCGGCGAGACGACGGCCGCCCGGGCCTCGTCGGCGCGGGGCCCCTCGGCCCGCGCGGCGTCGGCAGCCACCGCCACGAAGTCGGCCGCGTCGTGGGCGGTGACGACCACGCCGTCACCGGCGGCCCGCGCCGCGGCGTTGCCCAGCACGTGGTCGAGGTGGGCATGGGTGTTGACGACCTCGACGAGCGGCGCGCCGGTGGCGCGTCGCACGGCGTCGAGCACCTCGCCCAGGGCCGCGTCGGAGGTGTGGGTGTCGACGAGCAGGAGGCCGCGGTCGCCCTCGACGGCCGTGACGTTGACGTCGTACCAGGGGTGCCGCACGACCCAGACCCGGTCGGCGACCTCGCTGAGCGTGGGGGTGTCGGGCACGTCACGACCCTACGGCCGCCGTGACCGCGCAGTAGACTTGGCACTCGGTGCGCTGGAGTGCCAGCGTGGCCCCGAGACCTGCCCCTAGCACCCGACCAGAACGCCCGACCCGGCACCCGCAGAGGAGGAGACATGAGCGAGGCCCGTCGCCTGGCCGTCCTCCGCGCGATCGTGGAGGACTACGTCTCGACCCGCGAGCCGGTGGGCAGCAAGGCCCTGGTCGACCGGCACCACCTCGGCGTCTCGCCCGCGACCGTGCGCAACGACATGGCCGCGCTCGAGGAGGAGGGGCTGATCGCCCAGCCGCACACCAGCGCCGGGCGGATCCCGACCGACAAGGGCTACCGCTTCTTCGTCGACCGGCTGACCGAGGTCAAGCCGATGTCGGCCGCCGAGAAGCGCGCGATCCACCGCTTCCTCGAGGGCGCCCACGACCTCGACGACGTCGTCACCCGGTCGGTGCGGCTGCTGGCGCAGCTGACCCAGCAGGTCGCGATCGTGCAGTACCCGTCGCTGGTGCGCTCGACGGTGCGCCACGTCGAGCTGGTCCCGCTCACGGCGAGCCGGGTGCTGCTCGTGCTCATCCTCTCGACCGGCCGCGTCGAGCAGCGCGTCGTCGAGCTGCCCACCGAGGTCGGCGGCGACACCCTGGCCGCGCTGCGCTCGCGACTGCTCCTCGCCGCCGTCGGGCAGCGCCTCGGCGACGCTGCGACCGCGATCGGCGACCTCACCGAGCAGGTCGAGCCCGACGACCGCACCGTGGTCGCCGTCATCGGCGCCACGCTCGTCGAGGCGATGTCGCAGGAGGCCGCCGAGGGTCGTGTCGTGGTCGGCGGCACCGCCAACCTCGCCCGGTTCGGCGACGGCTTCGACGTCGCGGTCAAGCCGCTGCTCGAGGCGCTCGAGGAGCACGTCGTGCTGCTCAAGCTGCTCGGCGAGTCGACCTCGCCCGACGCCGTGACCGTGCGCATCGGCCACGAGGGCCCCTACCAGGAGCTCGCGACGACGTCGGTCGTCGCCACCGGGTACGGACCCGGCAGCGAGGTGATGGGCTCGCTCGGCGTCGTCGGCCCCACCCGCATGGACTACCCCGGCTCGATGGCCGCCGTGCGCGCCGTCGCCCGCTACGTCTCCACCATCCTCGACCAGGCCTGACCCGGTCACCCGCCCGAAGCCCGCTCCGCACCAGCCCGTCAGACAGAAGGAAGGCACGTGCCCCAGGACCCCTACGAGATCCTCGGCGTCTCCCGCGAGGCGACCGCCGACGAGATCAAGAAGGCCTACCGCCGACTGGCGCGCCAGCTGCACCCCGACGTCAACCCCGACCCGGCCACGCAGGAGAAGTTCAAGGAGGTCTCCGCGGCCTACGAGGTGCTCTCCGACCCCGAGAAGCGCCGGATGTACGACCTCGGCGGCGACCCGTTCGGTCGCGGCGGCATGGGCGGTGGCGGCGGTCAGGGCGCCGGGTTCTCCTTCACCGACATCATGGACGCCTTCTTCGGCGGTGCGGCCGGCCAGCCGCAGGGCCGTGGCCCGCGACCGCGGGCGCGCCGCGGGCAGGACGCCCTGGTGCGCATGGAGGTCAGCCTCGCCGAGGCCGCCTTCGGCATCACCGAGGAGCTCAAGGTCGACACGGCCGTGCTGTGCGGGGTCTGCGAGGGCTCCGGCGCCGCGCCGGGCTCGCAGCCGGTGACCTGCGAGACCTGCCACGGCCGGGGCGAGGTGCAGCAGGTGCAGCGCTCGTTCCTCGGCGAGGTGCGCACGCTGCGGCCGTGCTCGGCGTGCCGCGGCTACGGCGAGATCATCCCCGAGCCGTGCCGCGAGTGCTCCGGCGACGGCCGGGTCCGCTCGCGCCGCACCCTGACCGTCAAGGTCCCGGGGGGCGTCGACACCGGCACCCGCGTGCAGCTGCCCGGCGAGGGCGAGGTCGGGCCCGGCGGCGGTCCCGCCGGCGACCTCTACGTCGAGGTGCAGGTCGTGCCGCACGACGTCTTCACCCGCGACGGCAACGACCTGCGCGCCCACATCACGGTGCCGATGACCGCGGCCGCGCTCGGCACCACGGTCAAGCTGCCGCTGCTGGAGGCCGACGTCGCCGAGGAGGACTCCGACACGGAGCTCTGGACCGACGTCGACATCCCCGCCGGCACCCAGTCCGGCACCGAGCGGGTGCTGCGCGGGCGCGGCGTGCCCGCGCTGCGCTCCGGGGTGCGCGGCGACCTCAAGGTCACCATCGAGGTCGAGACACCGTCGCGGCTCGACGACCGGCAGTCCGAGCTGCTGCGCGAGCTGGCCAGGCTGCGCCGCGAGGAGTCGCCCGACGGCCGCATCAACCAGCCGCACAAGGGCATGTTCGGCCGGCTGCGCGACGCCTTCAAGTGAGTGCCTCGCCCGGCGCGGGCCTGCCCGTGCTGTGGGCCGAGGTCACCGGTCTCGCGGCCGGTGCCACCGTCGCGCTGACCCCGGAGGAGGCCCGGCACGCCGCCGTACGCCGCCTCGGCCCCGGCACCGAGCTGCTGCTGACCGACGGCGACGGTACCGGTGCCCGCGCCGAGGTGGTCGAGGCGTCGAAGACCTCGCTCACCGCCCGGCTCACCGACGTCTGGGCCGCTGAGCCGCCGCGCCCGCGGCTGACGGTGGTGCAGGCGATCCCCAAGGGCGAGCGCGCCGACCTCGCCGTCGAGGCGCTGACCGAGGTCGGCGTCGACCGTGTGGTCGCCTGGCAGGCCACCCGCTGCGTCGCCGTCTGGCGCGGCGAGCGGGCCGCCAAGTCGCTCGCCCGGTGGCGCACCACCGCGCGCGAGGCGGCCAAGCAGTCGCGCCGGCTGCGCTGGCCCGCGGTGACCGGCCCTGCCTCGCTCGACGACGTCGTGCAGCTCGTGCGGGCAGCCGACCTGGCAGTCGTGCTGCACGAGTCGGCACGGCTGCCGCTCGCCGAGCTCGCCGTGCCCCTCGACGGCGACGTGCTCGTGGTGGTCGGCCCCGAGGGCGGCCTCACCGACGACGAGGTCGCCGCGCTCGCCAACGCCGGCGCCAGCACCTGCCGGCTCGGCGACACCGTGCTCCGCACCTCGACCGCCGGCCTCGCCGCCTGCGCCGCCCTGCTCGCGCAGACGACCCGCTGGGTGTGAGGCCTCACTCGGCGATCGTCAGCCGGCTCCGGGCGACGTACGGCGCGGTGCCCTCGCCGTCGGACGGGTCGGTCTCGCCGACCTCGAGCACGTAGTCGCCCGGCGGAGCGTCGAGCTCGAAGGAGTACGGCGACGGGGTGCAGCACTGCTCGGCGGTGGTGAAGCCCTCGCGCACCACCTCGTCGCCGTCGAGCAGCCGCCAGGTCACGGTGCCCTCGAAGGTCGCCGCGAGTCCCGTGACGGTGACGGGCGACGGGACGGCCGCCCCGTCTGCGACCGTCTCCACCGTCACCGGAGCGAGGGCGGCGCCGTCGGCGAGCAGGGGGGTGTCGGCGCCGGGCACGAAGGACGCGTCGGCCCGACCGCCCGAGGTCATGCGCACCTGCACGTCGGGGTCGTCGAGCGCGGTGGCGACGGTCCACGCCACCGCCTGGCCTAGGAGCGGCACGTCCTTCGGCGCCTCGGACAGGTCGACGGCGCTGCCGAGCCCGAGGTCGACGGTGACGACGCCGGACGACCCCGAGACGGAGACCTGGGCGACCCACCCTGGGGTCTCGTCGAACCACACCGGCCGCAGGCTGCGCGCCTCGGGCGCGACGAGCAGCGTCTGCTCGACGGCCGCCTGCAGGGGGTCCTCCCCGGTGTCGACCTCGCGAGGGTCGGCCGTGAGCCGGGGCCCTGCCGGGGTGTCGACGACGGCGTAGGCGACGACCGTGGTGGTGCGGGCGGCCGCCGCGGGCGGGGCCTGCGAGCCGCCGCGCTGCACCAGCCACACCGAGCCCGTCAGGGCGAGCACGGTCGTGAGCGCGGCGGCCACGGTGACCGGCGCCCAGTGGACTCCGCGCCGGGGTCGCGGCCCGAGCTCGAGGTCGCGGGTGGGCTCGACGTCGGCGACGGCGTCGTGCAGCAGGTCGTGGAGGTCGCGCTCGTTCATCGGGTCTCCTGACGGCTGGGGTCGAGGCGCTCGCGGAGGGCGGCCGCGGCGCGGGAGGCGTGGGTCTTGACCGTGCCGGGGCTGATGTCGAGCACGCGGGCGATCTCGCGCTCCGGCAGGTCGAGGTAGTAGCGCAGCGCCAGCACCTCGCGCTGGCGGCGGGGGAGGGTGGCGAGGGCGTCGAGCACCTCGCGCCGCCGCTCGCACGCGGCGAGGTCGTCGTCGGGCGCCTCCCGGACCACCGGGGGCGGCTCCTCGTGGCGACGCGCCAGGCTCAGCCGCCGGCCCGCGGAGCGGGCGCCGTTGACCACCGCCCGGGTGAGGTACGCCGCGGGCTCGTCGAGGCCCTGCGTGCCACGCCGGTGCAGCGCGACGAAGACGTCCTGCACCACGTCCTCGGCGCGGCTCGCGTCGCCGAGGAGCAGCGTGCCGAGCCGGAGCAGGCGGCGCCGGTGGGCGTCGTACAGCTCCTCGAGGGTCGTCGTCCCCGAACGCGTCACGGTGGTCACGCTAGGAAGACGCACCAGCGACCCGATCGGTTGACACGCCGGCGGACCAGGTCAGTCGACGGCGAACCTGGTCGTCTCGACGTACGTCGCCCCCGTGCGCGGGTCGGTCACGCTCACCCGCAGCAGGTGCTCGCCGCGGCCCGCCCGGGCCTCGGCCGCGAACGGCGACGGCTGGCCGGGTCGCTCGGTCCTGGCCACGCCCCGGTCGACCACCTCGGTGCCGAGCAGCAGCTCCCACGTCACGGCCCCGGTCGCCAGACCGGCGACCGGCACCGGCGACTCGACCGGCTCGAACTCGCCCACGCTGGTCAGCACGACGGGCGCCAGCACCCGCGCGTCGCGGGCCGGCTTCACGGGCCCGGTGACGCCAGGCAGCAGTCGCCGCGGGTCGCCGCCGTCGACCGTGAGGTCGACGACGAGGAACTCGTTGCCCGTCGCGCTCGCGACCGTCCACGCCAGCGCCTGCCCCACCTCCGGTGGGGCCGGCGTCGCCGAGCCGTCGAGCCCGTCGGGGGTGCGCAGGGCGACCTCGACGAGGTCGCCCTCGACCGTGACGTCTACGTCGAGGTCGGGCGCGTCGGGCCACACCGGCTCGTGGGTGCGGTCGTCGACGGTGCCGTCGAGCGTGGCGAGCAGGGCGCTGCGCAGCACGCTGCCGACGTCGGGGACCGTACGACGCTCGGCGACCAGCCGCGGGCCCGACGACGTGCTCGCGAGGGCGTAGGCGATCACCGAGACGTCTGCCGGGGCCTCCTCGCGCAGGCCGGGGCCGCGGTCCAGGTCGCGACCGGGTGGGCCACCGGCCTCGCGCGCGACCCACGCCGTCCCGGCGAGCACGGCGGTCGTGGCCAGCGCCGCGGCGAGCACCCCGAGAGCGGCTCGCAGCCGGGCCGTCGCGCTCACTGCCGCACGCCTGCCGGGTCTGCGAGGCTGGCCGCATGAGCGACTGCCTCTTCTGCTCGATCGTGGCCGGTGACATCCCTGCGGAGGTCGTGCACCGCACCGAGACCACCGTCGCCTTCCGTGACGTCAACCCCCAGGCACCGACCCACGTGCTGGTGGTGCCCGTCGCGCACCACCGCGACGCGGCCGCGCTCGCGCAGGCCGACCCCGCCGGCGTCGCGGCCCTCGTCGGCGCGGCGAGCGAGGTGGCCGAGGTCGAGGGTCTCCAGGGCTACCGGCTCGTCCTCAACACCGGCGCGGCCGCCGGCCAGACCGTGTTCCACGTCCATCTGCACGTCCTCGGGGGCCGCGAACTGTCCTGGCCGCCCGGCTGACCTCAGCCGGCCATCAGGTTGAGCAGGCTGATGCCGAGCGGCACGAGGAACATCGCGCCGATGACCACCCAGGCGACGGCCCGATGCAGGCCGCTGCTGGTGAAGAACCGGGTGGCGGCGCGGTCGGAGGCCGAGCCGTCGTCGTGCGCCTGGCGCAGCTCGGGCGGCAGCTGGTCGGGGGTCGGCATCGGGCCTCCTGCGGGGCTCGTGGGGTGCCCCCATGGTGCCCGACGGCGGGTCGCGCCAGGTCGCCTCAGGGGGGAAGGAACCCGGGTGACCGGGCGTTGGGGAGCACGTAGGCTGGACGAACCAGACACCGCACGGAAGTGACACCACCCCGCCGCATGAGCGAACCCACCGACATCACCCCCACCACCGACCCGCGTCAGGGTCACGTCGTGAGGTTGCCGCAGAGCATCAACCCGGTGGCGCTGCTGGGCCCGGCCGACGAGCACCTGCGTCGCATGGAGCAGGCGTTCAGCGCCGACATCCACGTGCGCGGCAACCAGGTCACGCTGACCGGTGAGCCCGCCGACGTAGCGCTGGCCGAGCGGGCCCTCGACGAGCTGGTGACGATCATCCGCACCGGTCAGGGCCTCACGCCCGAGACCGTCGAGCGGGTGATCGCGATGCTCCAGACCGAGACCAACGAGCGCCCGGCCGACGTGCTGAGCCTCAACATCCTGAGCAACCGCGGCCGCACCATCCGGCCCAAGACGCTCAACCAGAAGCGCTACGTCGACTCGATCGACAAGCACACCATCGTCTTCGGCATCGGCCCCGCCGGCACCGGCAAGACCTACCTGGCCATGGCGAAGGCCGTGCAGGCGCTGCAGGCCAAGAAGGTCAACCGCATCATCCTGACCCGTCCGGCGGTCGAGGCGGGCGAGCGGCTGGGGTTCCTGCCCGGCACGCTGAGCGAGAAGATCGACCCCTACCTGCGGCCGCTCTACGACGCCCTGCACGACATGCTCGACCCCGAGACGATCCCCAAGCTGCTCGCCGCCGGCACCATCGAGGTGGCGCCGCTGGCCTACATGCGCGGCCGCACGCTCAACGACTCCTTCATCATCCTCGACGAGGCGCAGAACACCACGCCCGAGCAGATGAAGATGTTCCTGACCCGGCTCGGCTTCGGCTCCAAGATCGTCGTCACCGGCGACGTCACGCAGGTCGACCTGCCCGGCGGCACCAAGTCGGGCCTGCGGGTGGTCGAGGGCATCCTCGACGGCGTGGAAGACCTCGCCTTCAACCGCCTGACCAGCAGCGACGTCGTCCGGCACCGCCTCGTCGGCAGGATCGTCGCGGCGTACGACGAGTTCGACGCGCGGCAGCAGGCCCGCGGCCCCGCCGGCGCCCGGTGACCCGGTCGTGAGCATCGAGGTCCTCAACGAGTCCGGCACCGAGCTCGACGAGTCGCGGCTGCAGCGGCTCGCGCGCTTCGTCATGGACCAGATGCGGGTGCACCCGCAGGCCGAGCTGTGCGTGACGGCGGTCGACGAGGCCACCATCGCCGAGCTCAACCAGCGCTGGATGGACAAGTCCGGGCCGACCGACGTGCTGGCCTTCCCGATGGACGAGCTGCGTCCCGGGCTGGTCAACGCCGAGCCCGAGGAGGGCGTGCTGGGCGATCTGGTGCTCTGCCCGGAGGTCGCCGCCCGACAGGGCGCCGCGGCGGGCCACGCGACCGAGGTCGAGCTCGACCTGCTCACCACCCACGGCATCCTGCACCTGCTCGGCTACGACCACGCCGAGCCCGAGGAGAAGCAGGAGATGTTCGCGCTGCAGGCGCGGCTGCTGACCTCGTGGCTGGCCGACCTCGCCGAGCGCACCGGCGGCTCGCCCGACCAGGTGCGCCCGCCCACGCCGACCGAGGGCTGAGAGACTGCGGCCCGTGACCGCGCCCGACCTGTCTGCCCTGTCCGCGGAGGACAAGAAGCTGCTCGTGCTCGCCAAGGCGACCCGCGTGCGCGCCGGCGCGAGCGAGGGGGCCGCCGTACGAGACCTCGACGGCCGCACCTACGCCGCCGCCACCGTCGACCTGCCCTCGCTGCAGGTCTCGGCGCTCGGCGCCTGCGTGGCGATGGCGGTCGCCAGTGGGGCACGTGGCCTCGAGGCGGCCGTCGTGCTGGGCGACACCGTCGAGGCGCGCGAGGCCGACCTGGCCGCGCTGCGCGACCTCGCGGGCAGCGGCGTGCCCGTGCTGCTGGGCGACGTCCAGGGCCGACCCGTGGGCGACACGACCACCTAGAACCTGCGTGACAGCCGACCCCCGTTGGTGGTCTGCTGGCGCCAGGAGCACACTGTGGTTGTCTGAAGACAACTACTCGGCGTGGAGGTGTGAGGTGCGGTTCCCGGGGCTGTTGGGTCAGCCGGCGCGTGTCGGCGAGCCGTCCGGGTCGTCGGTGGTGGGACGCGAGGCCCACGAGGCTGCCGTCGAGCGCCTGCGGGCGTCGTACGCCGCCCTGCCGCAGGGCGCCGCGGTGCGGCTGGCCAAGCGCACCTCCAACCTGTTCCGCCCGCGCGAGGTGCTGCAGGGCACCGGTCTCGACGTGACCGGGCTGACGGGCGTCATCACGGTCGACCCCGTCGCGCGCACGGCCGACGTGCAGGGCATGTGCACCTACGAGGACCTCGTCGACGCCACGCTGCCCCACGGGCTGATCCCGCTCGTGGTGCCGCAGCTGCGCACCATCACCCTCGGCGGGGCGGTGACCGGGCTCGGCATCGAGTCGACGTCGTTCCGCAACGGCCTGCCCCACGAGTCGGTGCTCGAGCTCGACGTCTTCACCGGCGCCGGCGAGGCCGTCACCGCGACCGACGACAACGAGCACGCCGAGCTGTTCCGTGCCCTCCCCAACTCCTACGGCTCGCTCGGCTACGCCACCCGGCTGCGCATCGAGCTCGAGCCGGTGCCGCCGTACGTCGCGCTGCGCCACGTGGCCTTCACCGACACCGGTGCGCTGCAGGACGCGATCGCCGCGATCTGCGCGGAGTGGGCCTGGGAGGGCGAGCGGGTCGACGGGCTCGACGGCACCTCGTTCGAGCCCGGCCACCACGTGCTGACGCTCGCGCGCTTCACCGACGAGCCCGGACCCACCAGCGACTACACCGGCCAGGAGGTCTACTGGCGCTCGGTCGGCGCGCGCGCCACCGACCGGCTGACCGTGCACGACTACCTCTGGCGCTGGGACACCGACTGGTTCTGGTGCTCGCGGGCCTTCGGCGCCCAGCACCCCGTCGTACGACGCCTCTGGCCGCGGCGCTGGCGCCGCTCCGACGCCTACCACCGGCTCGTGGGGCTCGACGAGCGCTTCCGCCTCGTCGAGCGGCTCGACGCCCGCGCCGGCCGCCCGCGGCGCGAGAAGGTCGTGCAGGACGTCGAGGTGCCGGTCGAGCGGCTGGGGGAGTTCCTCGACTGGTTCGACGACGCCGTCGGCATGCGGCCGGTGTGGCTGTGCCCGCTGCGGCTGCGGCCCTCCGGGGCCGAGCGCGGTGCGCGACCCTGGCCGACGTACCCCCTCGAGGCGGGGCGCACCTACGTCAACGCCGGCTTCTGGGGCGCCGTACCCGTGGGGCCGCAGGCGCCCGAGGGGCCGCTCAACCGGGCGATCGAGGAGCGCGTGGCCGGGCTCGAGGGCCACAAGTCGCTCTACTCCGAGGCGTTCTACGACCGCGAGACCTTCGACGCGCTCTACGACGGTCCGCACCTCGCGGCCGTCAAGGCGCGCTACGACCCCGACGACCGGCTGACCAGCCTCTACGACAAGGTGGTGCGACGACGATGACCCAGCTCGACACGCGCCCGGCGGACACCCCGCCCGGACGGCTCTCCATCGCCGAGATGTTCGAGACGCTCCTCCAGCGTCCCGTCGACATCCGGTTCACGGCGTACGACGGGTCGTCGTACGGCCGTCCCGACGCGCCGTTCGGCCTCGACCTCAAGACCGAGCGCGGCCTGGCCTACCTCGTGACCGCGCCCGGCGACCTCGGCCTCGCTCGCGCCTACGTCTCGGGCGACCTCGACGTGCGCGGCGTGCACCCCGGCGACCCCTACGACGGCATGGTGACGCTGCTGCGCGCGATGCGCTTCCGGCGGCCCTCGGGAGCCGACGCGCTCGCGATGGCGCGCTCGATCGGGCTCGCGCGGCTGGTGCCGCCGCCCCCGCCGCCGCAGGAGCACCTGCCGCGCTGGCGTCGCGTGGTGGAGGGGCTGCGTCACAGCCCCGAGCGCGACGGCGCGGCGATCAGCCACCACTACGACGTCTCCAACCGGTTCTACGAGATGGTCCTCGGGCCGTCGATGACCTACACGTGCGCGGTGTTCGCCTCGGAGGAGACGACGCTCGAGCAGGCGCAGCACGCCAAGTACGACCTCGTCGCCCGCAAGCTCGCACTGCAGCCCGGCCAGCGGCTGCTCGACGTCGGCTGCGGCTGGGGCGGCATGGTGCGCCACGCCGCCCGTGAGTACGGCGTCCGCGCGCTCGGCGTGACCCTGTCGCGCGAGCAGGCCGAGTGGGCGCAGGAAGCGATCGAGCGCGAGGGGTTGTCGCACCTGGCCGAGGTGCGCTTCATGGACTACCGCGACGTGCAGGAGACCGGCTTCGACGCGGTGTCGTCGATCGGGCTGACCGAGCACATCGGCATCGGCCAGTACGCGTCGTACTTCGGGTTCCTGCGCGGCAAACTCGTCCCCGGCGGCCGGCTGCTCAACCACTGCATCACCCGGCCGACCAACAAGCCGACCCAGACCGGGGCGTTCATCGACCGCTACGTCTTCCCCGACGGCGAGCTCACCGGCTCGGGCCGCATCATCACCGAGGCGCAGGACGCCGGCCTCGAGGTGCAGCACGAGGAGAACCTCCGCGTGCACTACGCCATGACCCTCGCCGGCTGGTGCCGCAACCTCGAGCAGCACTGGGACGAGGCCGTCGCCGAGGTCGGCGAGGGCACCGCCCGCGTCTGGGGCCTCTACATGGCCGGCTCCCGGATGGGCTTCGAGCGCAACGAGATCCAGCTCCACCAGGTCCTCGCCACCCGCACCGCCGACGACGGCGCCTCCTCCTTCCCCCTGCGCCCCAACTGGACCCCCTGACCCCCGCCCCCGCCGAGGAGTCACTCCCTGACGGCCGAGGAGTCACTCGCGGACAGCCGAGAAGTCACCCCCTGACGCCCGAGGAGTCACTCGTCGACGGCCGAGGAGTCACTCCCTGACGGCCGAGAAGTCAGTGCCTGACGGCCGAGAAGTCAGTGCCTGACGGCCGAGAAGTCAGTGCCTGACGGCCGAGGCGTCACTTCCGCGCACGGCGGCCTGACAGTGAGTGACTCCTCGCGTGTCAGGGAGTGACTCCTCGCGTGTCAGGGAGTGACTCCTCGCGTGTCAGGGAGTGACCCCTCGCGTGCCAGGGAGTGACTCCTCGGCGGGGTAGATTGGCGGGCGATGTCTGCCCCGCCCAGCCGTACGGCGCCGCACCACGCGAAGGTCTCCAGCAAGGAGCGGCTGAGCGACCACCTCGTGCGGCTGCGGCTCGAGACCGACGGCACCCTGACGAGCACCGGGGTGGCCGACGAGTGGCTGGCGGTGACGGTGCCGGGGCAGTTCCAGCACCGCTACTACACCGTCCGCGCTCTGCAGGGTCGCGAGCTCGTGCTCGACGTCGTGGTGCACGACGAGGGTCTCGTCACCGGGTGGGCCCAGACCGACTGCGTCGGCGACGAGGTCGGGCTGTCGACGGCCAAGGGGTCGTTCGCGCTCCCCGACGACGCCGGCTGGGTCGTGCTCGCCGGCGACCTGACGGCGCTGCCGGCGATGGCCCGCATCGCCGAGGAGACGACCCACCTGCCGGTCACGGTGCACGCGGAGTCGCCGGACGGCGAGGTCACGGCGTACCTGCCCGACGACACCACCTGGTACGACGCCGTCCCCGGCGAGAGCCACCTGGCCGAGATCGTGGCCGGTCTCGACTGGCCGGCCGGCCCGGGCTACTTCTGGATGGCGGGGGAGTCGGCGCAGATGCGCGACATCCGCCGCCACTGCAAGCGCGACCTCGGCTGGGACACCCGCCACCACGAGGTGATGGGCTACTGGAGCGGCAGTCGCGGCCGCCAGGCCCGCCGCGTCGACCCGGGCCCGATCTACGCCCGCGGCAAGGCGCAGGGCAAGACCGACGAGCAGATCTGGGCCGAGTACGACGAGGAGCGCACACGTGGCTGAGCAGCAGGACGTCCACCGCTCGGGGTTCGCGTGCTTCGTGGGCCGCCCCAACGCCGGCAAGTCGACGCTGACCAACGCCCTGGTCGGCAGCAAGATCGTCATCACCTCGTCGAAGCCGCAGACGACCCGCACCGTGGTGCGCGGCATCGTGCACCGGCCCGACGCCCAGCTCGTCCTGGTCGACACCCCGGGGCTGCACCGGCCCCGCACGCTGCTCGGAGAGCGGCTCAACGACCTCGTGACCGCCACCTGGGCCGAGGTCGACGTCGTCGCGGTGTGCTTCCCGGCCGACCAGAAGATCGGTCCGGGCGACCGGTTCATCGTCGACGAGCTCGCCAAGGTGCGGCGTACGACGAAGCTCGCCGTCGCGACCAAGACCGACCTCGTCGGTTCCGAGCGACTGACCGAGCACCTGCTCGCCATCGATGCGCTCGGTCGCGACACCGGCACGGAGTGGGCCGAGATCGTGCCGGTCTCGGCCACCGCGGGACACCAGGTCGAGCTGCTCGCCGACCTGCTCGTCGGACGGCTGCCCGAGGGGCCGCAGCTCTACCCCGACGGCGACCTGACCGACGCCCCCGAGGAGCAGCTGGTCGCCGAGCTCATCCGGGAGGCCGCGCTCGAGGGGGTGCGCGACGAGCTGCCGCACTCGATCGCGGTCGTGGTCGAGGAGATGGGCCTGCGGGAGGGCCGCCCGGCCGACAAGCCGCTGCTCGACATCCACGCCAACGTCTTCGTGGAGCGGCAGTCGCAGAAGGGCATCGTCATCGGTCACAAGGGCTCGCGCCTGAAGGAGGTCGGCAGCACCGCCCGCCAGGGCATCACCAAGCTGCTGGGCACGCCGGTCTACCTCGACTTGCACGTCAAGGTCGCCAAGGACTGGCAGCGCGACCCCAAGCAGCTGCGCCGGCTGGGCTTCTAGCCCGGTCCCACCCTTGCGACACGTCACGGGGGCGTACGTCGCTCCCGGGCACGATGGGCGCACGACCCGACCGCCGTTCCGTCGACCCGCGTGGCGGACGACTTCTCGACCGATCCGCTCCCGTCCCCTCGGCGTGTCGGGTGCGGATCGGTCGGATCCCCGGCGCCAGAGGTGCTTTTCGTTCGAAAAGCACCGGCGACCGACGGCCCCGGCCACGACCCGCCGTGGGCGCGGGCCGGTAGCGTCCGGGCCGTGGTCACCTGGGACGAGCGCTACTCAGACCACGACCGCGAGCGCTGGGTCGAGGAGCCGGTCAAGCGGGTGGTGGCGCCGTCGCGCACGGCGTTCGAGCGCGACCGGGCCCGGGTGCTGCACGCGGTGTCGCTGCGGCGGCTCGCCGCCAAGACGCAGGTGCTGGGCCCCGGCACCGATGACTTCGCGCGCAACCGGCTCACCCACAGCCTCGAGGTCGCGCAGGTCGCCCGCGACCTCGCGCACCCGCTCGGCTGCCACCCCGACCTCGCCGAGACCGCCGCGCTGGCGCACGACATGGGCCACCCGCCCTTCGGGCACGGCGGCGAGGCTGCCCTCGACGCGCTGGCCGCAGACTGCGGCGGCTTCGAGGGCAACGCCCAGACGCTGCGGCTGCTGACGCGCCTCGAGGCCAAGGCCGTCGACGCCGACGGCCGCTCGGTCGGACTCAACCTCACCCGCGCCACCCTCGACGCCTGCACCAAGTACCCGTGGCGTCGCGGCGAGACCTCCGGCCCCAAGTTCGGCGTCTACGACGACGACGCGCCCGTCTTCGGGTGGCTCCGCCAGGGCGTCGACGGCCGGCGCCGGTCGGTCGAGGCGCAGGTGATGGACGTCGCTGACGACATCGCCTACTCCGTGCACGACCTCGAGGACGGCGTGGTGGGCGGGCGCATCGACCTCTCCCGTCTGGAGTCGGGGGCCGAGCGGGCGCGGGTCTGGGAGGTGGTGCGCGAGTGGTACCTCCCCGACGCCGACGACGCCCGGCTCGACGCCGCCTGGAAGCACCTGCACGACGTCGCCGCGTGGCCCGGGGCGGCGTACGACGGCACCCGCCGCGGCCTGGCGGGGCTTAAGAACCTCACCAGCGACCTCATCGGCGTCTTCTGCGGCGAGGTGCACGCCGCCACCGTGGCGCGCCACGGCGACGGGCCGCTGCGACGCCACGACGCCGACCTGGTCGTACCGCAGGAGACGCAGGAGGCCATCGGGGCGCTCAAGGGCGTGGCCGCCCACTACGTCATGCGGGCCCCCGAGCGGCTCGAGCTGCTGGGTCACCAGCAGCAGCTGCTCACCGACCTCGTGCTCGCGCTGGAGCACCACGGCGCCGCCGCGCTCGAGCCGGCGTACGCCGACGACCTCGCGGCCGCCGCTGACGTTGCTGACGCCGGGGCCCGTCGCCGTGTCGTGCTCGACCAGGTGGCCAGCCTCACCGACGCCTCGGCCGTCGCCTGGCACGCCCGGTGGTGCCGGTGAGCACGCCGCTGCCCCGCGAGGGCGAGCCGGGCCACCAGGGCCCGCGCCTACGACCGCCGCGCAAGCGCTCGCCGAAGGGGCCCGGGCTGCTCGCCGTCGCCGTCGGGGTGCTGGGGGCGATCGGGGTCCGCACCGGCGAGATCGCCCTCGGGCCGGTGCTGCTCGTGCCGCTGCTGCTGCTCGCGGCTGTCGCCGGTTGGCACGGGTCGCGGCAGCTGCCGTCGCAGGCCACCCGCGGCGTCCGGGCCGCCTCCGGCGCCCCGCTCGGTGCGGGCGCGATGCTCTCGGTGCTCCTCGGCTACGCCCTCGCCACGGTGCTCGGGCTGGGGGGCGAGGTCGGCGACGTGCTGACGAGCCTCGGCGACCCCGTCGTGACCGTGCTGGTCGCGATGGCCTCGGGGGCGGCCGCCGGAGCGGTCGGGTCACAGCTGGTCGCACCGCGGGACCCCGACGCCCCGCCCGCCGCCTGGTGAGCCCGGCCCGGCGGGCAGGATGGCCACATGGACCGACTCGTCTGGCTGCCCTTCGACCCCGCCGAGCTCGGTGACCTGCCCGAGGGGCTGAGGGTCGAGCACGTCGACCCCGACGCGGTGCACGCCGGGCAGGTGCCCGACGGCATCGAGGACGTCACGTTCCAGGTGATGCACTACCGCTTCTCGCAGGCCGACGGCGAGCTGCTCGCCCGGATGCCCCGGCTCGAGGTGGTGCAGACCCAGACCGCCGGCGTCGAGCACGTGACGCCGTACGTGCCCGACGGCGTGACGCTGTGCAACGGCGGCGGCATCCACGACACCTCCACCGCGGAGCTCGCGGTCACGCTCGCCCTGGCCAGCCTGCGCGGCCTCCCCGAGTTCGTGCGCGCCCAGGACCGCGGCGAGTGGGAGCCCGAGCAGCGGGCGTCGCTCGCCGACAAGCAGGTGCTGGTCGTGGGCTACGGCCGCATCGGCGAGGCCATCGAGCGCCGGGCCGTCGCCTTCGAGGCCGAGGTGGTGCGCGTGGCCCGCAGCGCCCGCGACGGCGTGCACGCGATCGACGACCTGCCCGACCTGCTGCCCCACGCCGACGTCGTGGTCCTGGTCGTGCCCGCCACCGACCAGACACGAGGCCTGTTCGACGCCGCGATGCTCGGCCGCATGAAGGACGGCGCGCTGCTCGTCAACGTCGCCCGGGGGCCCGTCGTCGACACCGAGGCACTGCTGGCCGAGCTCACCGTCGGGCGGCTCCGCGCCGCCCTCGACGTCGTCGACCCCGAGCCGCTGCCGGCCGGCCACCCGCTGTGGTCGGCCCCCGGCCTGCTGCTGTCGCCGCACGTGGGCGGTGCCTCCGACGCCATGGCGCCCCGGGCGCGCCGACTGGTGCGCGAGCAGCTGCACCGCTACGCCGCCGGGGAGCCGCTGGCCAACGTGATGACCGGCGACTACTGACCGGGCGACTACTGACCGGGCGACTACTGACCGGGGGACGCCGCAGGGGCGGCCCCCGGCGCACCGGGAGCCGCCCCTGCGGGCGTCGTACGACGGGTGGCTAGGGCAGCGTGCCCTTCGGGCCGGTGTCGTCGGTCAGCTTGAGGCGGTCGGGGTTGAGGTCGTCGCCGACCGACTCCTCGGGACCCGACGAGCCGACCTTGTCCTTGGCGGCGCCAGCCGCGGCCCCGGCCTTGTCCTTGACCGCCTCGGCGACCTGGGGGGCCTGCTCGCGCACGGTGTCGGCCGCCTGCTGGGCCTTCTGCTGCACCCGCGGGTCGTTGCGCACCTTGTCGAACTGCAGGCGCATCTGCTCGTAGCGCTCCCGTCCGGCGCGGGCGCCGAGCACGTAGCCCACGCCTCCTGCGGCCAGCAGCATCAGCTTGCTCGTCATCAGTGGTCCTCCTCCTGCTCGCGGCGTGCCGCGGAGCGACGGATGCGGCGCCCGAGCGCGACGTCCTTGTCGTGCTGGGCCCGCGCCTTCTTGATCTGGGCGGTGTCACGCGGAGGCAGCTGGAGCTCCTCCTCGGCTGGCATACCCGCTTGGAGCTGACGTCCACGCTCGAGCTCGGCATCGAGCTCGGCGCCGAAGAGCAGCGCCAGGTTGGTGATCCAGACGTAGAGCAGCGCGATGGGCAGCGCCGCCAGGCTGCCGTAGGTCGCGCTGTAGTTGGAGAAGTTGGCGACGTAGAACCCGAACAGGGCCGAGGCGATGACCCAGGTGCCGATGGCGACGGCCGCGCCCACCGAGATCCAGCGGAACTTCGGCTGCTCGACGTTGGGCGAGACGTAGTAGAGCAGGCCGACCAGCACGATCACGACGCCGAGCAGCAGCGGCCACTTCACGATGCCGAAGACCGTCACGGCCGTGTTGCCGATGCCGATCGCGTTGCCGACCGAGGTCAGCAGCGGGCCCGAGAGGATCAGCAGCGCGAGCGCGGTCGCGGCGAGCAGCACCGAGACCAACGTCAGCGCGAACATCGTCGGGCGCAGCTTCCAGATCGGCCGACCCTCCTCGATCTCGTAGATCGTGTTCATGGCCCTGCTGAACGCGCCGACGTAGCCGGACGCGGAGAACAGCGCGAGCGCAAGACCGATGACGAGACCGAAGCCGGCCGCCCCGGAGCCCGCCAGGCCCTCGAGCACGCCCTGCACCGGCTCCAGCACGGAGTCCGAGACGAGCGGGCGCAAGATGCCCATCACGGTGTCGACGGTCTGCTGCGGGTCGCTGAACAGGCCCATGATCGACAGCAGCGCGACCATGGCGGGGAAGATCGCGAGGATGGCGTAGTAGGTCAGCGCGGCCCCGAGGTCGGTGCAGTTGTCGGCGGTGAACTCGCGCAGCGTCTTGCGCAGCACGTACTTCACCGACCGGGCGTCGAGGTCGGTCGGGGAGTCGGGCTTGGCCTGGTCCTCGGGGTCGGGCCGGCCACGCCCCTCGTCGGTGCGTACGTCGCTCATGGCGCCATCCTCGTCCTCGGACCTGCCGGGCCGCTGCTCATGAGGCGGCGCGGTGGCGCCACCACACGAGCAGCGCCACGACCACGACCGCACCGGCGGCCGCGCCGAGCACCTCGGGTCGCGGCTTGCCGTCGTCGGTGGTGGCGCGGTCCTTGAGCTCTGCGGCCTTCTCGCCGGCGCGCGACTTCACGTCGAGCTTGCCGGTCAGCTCGTCGACGGTGGCGGCCAGCGCCTCGCGCTGGCGCTCGATGTCGGCCTGGATCTGCTCGGGTGTCTGCTTCTCGTCGCTCACGAGCGGGCTCCCTTCACGGTCGCGATGTCTTCCTTGACGCCCGCCTGGGCGCGCTCGGGGGCCAGCGGGGTCGCCTGCTGCACCTGCCCCTTGCCGACGAGCGCCAGCACGCCCGCGACCACGAACAGCACCACCGTCACGATCAGCGCGGCGAGCCAGAGGTCGAGCAGGAGGGCGAGCGCGATGATCGCGGTCGCGACGAGGGCACCGCCGCCGTACAGCGCGACGATGCCGGCCGCGCCGAACATGCCGATGCCGACGCCGGCGCGCTTGCCTTTCTCGGCCAGCTCGGCCTGGGCGAGCTTCATCTCGGAGCGGATCAGCTCGGGCACCTGGGTGGTCAGGTCGTGCACCAGGGCACCCAGCGTGGGGTCGGGCTGCGCGGCCGCGGGCACGCGGCCCGGCTCGCGCTCCGGCGACGCGGAAGATGTGTGACTCATGAGGTGCCGTGTTCCCGAAAGTACCGCGCGTACGCGTGCCGGAACGCCACCGCGGCTGTGGGCGGTCGGTCGGGGGCGTCGCTGCCCCGACGTAGACTCCGCCGCGTGGCGGGCAGGATCCGGGAGGAAGACATCGCGGAGGTCCGCGAGCGCGCCCGCATCGACGACGTGGTCTCGGCGTACGTCACCCTCCGCAACGCGGGCGGCGGGTCGCAGAAGGGCCTGTGCCCCTTCCACGACGAGAAGTCACCGTCGTTCCAGGTGACCCCGAGCCGGGGCCTCTACTACTGCTTCGGGTGCGGGGCGGGTGGCGACGTCATCAAGTTCGTCATGGAGATGGACGGCCTGGGCTTCACCGAGACCGTCGAGCGGCTGGCCGACAAGGCCGGTGTGCAGCTGCGCTACGAGGAGGGCGACGCGCCGCGCGAGCGCTCGGCCGGCTCGATGCGGCCGCGCCTCCTGGCCGCCAACGCTGCGGCCGAGGCGTTCTACGCCGAGCAGCTGCACGGCCCGGCAGGCGCCGCGGCGCGGCAGTTCCTCGACGAGCGCGGCTTCGACGCCGAGGCGGCCGCCCGGTTCGGCATCGGCTTCTCCCCGCGCGGTGGGGAAGACCTGTTCCGCCACCTCAAGGACCGTGGCTACACCGACAAGGAGCTCGTGGCCTCCGGGCTGGTGCGCGAGGGCCGCGGCTACTACGACTTCTTCCGCGGCCGCGTGATGTGGCCGATCCGCGAGGCCAACGGCGACACGATCGGCTTCGGAGCGCGCCGGATCTTCGACGACGACCGCACCGCGGCCAAGTACCTCAACACCGGCGAGACGCCGGTCTACAAGAAGTCGCGCGTGCTCTACGGCCTCGACCTCGCCCGCGCCGAGATCGGCCGCAGCAGCCAGGCGGTGATCGTCGAGGGCTACACCGACGTCATGGCCTGCCACCTCGCCGGCGTGACGACGGCGGTCGCCAGCTGCGGCACCGCCTTCGGCGACGAGCACGCCAAGGTGGTGCGCCGGCTGCTGAAGGACCACGACGAGTTCCGCGGCGAGGTGATCTTCACCTTCGACGGCGACGCGGCCGGGCAGGCGGCGGCGCTCAAGGCGTTCCAGGGCGACCAGGTCTTCGCCGGGCAGACCTACGTCGCCGTCGAGCCCGGCGGCCTCGACCCCTGCGACCTGCGGCTGAAGGAGGGCGACGCGGCGGTGCGCGAGCTGGTGGCGCGCCGTACGCCGCTCTACCGCTTCGTGCTCGCCAACGTCGTGCAGCGCCACGACCTCGACCGGGCCGACGGCCGCATCGACGCGATGCGCGAGGCGGCCAGGCTGGTGACCGCCATCCGCGACCGCTCCAAGGTCGACGCCTTCGCTCGCGAGCTGGCCGGCATGATCGGCGCGGAACCCGCCGACGTGCAGCGCGCCGTGCGGCAGGCGGCGGCCCGGGGCGAGGCTCCGGTGGCCGCGGCGCCGACACGGCGGGCGGAGCCCCGGTCCGACGACGGGTCGGCCGAGCAGCCCCGGGCCACCCTGCCCGACCCACGTGACCCCCGGCTCTACCTCGAGCGCGAGACGCTCAAGCTCGTCGTGCAGTGGCCCGGACGCATCGGGCGCACCACGGACGACGTCGACGGCAACGACTTCACCAGCGGCGCCTACCGCGCCGTGTGGGACGCCGTGGTCGCCGCCGGTGGCACCGGCGCCGCCGACGACGGCTGGGCCGCACGACTGCGTGACCGGGTCGAGCACGAGGCGCTGAAGCTGCTGGTCACCCAGCTGGCCGTGGAGCCGATCCGGCTCGAGGGCGAGCCCGACGACGGCTACGTGCGCCAGCACGTGCTGCGGTTGCGCGAGCTGACCGCGCAGCGACGCATCGCCGAGGTGAAGTCGCGGCTGCAGCGCACCAACCCGGTCGAGCACGCCGCCGACTACAACCGGATGTTCGGCGAGCTGGTCGCGCTCGAGCAGAAGCGCCGCGAGCTGCGCGAGAAGGCGCTGGAGAGCGACGAGTGAGGCGCTTCGGGCGCCGAGCCCCGGACGGGCCCCCCGCCGACGTGCTCGCCGCTGCCGGCGTACGTGCCGGTGAGGTGCTCGGCAGCGCGCGGGGCGACGACGGCACCTGGCTGCTCGGCACCCGTGGCCGGCTCGTGGTGGCGACGCCGTCCGCCGACGCGGTGTCGCTGCCGTGGGAGGAGGTCGAGGACGCCGGCTGGGACCGCGACGCCGAGGCCGTCCGCGTGCGCGCGCTGGCGCCGTACGGCGAGCCCCGCCGCGAGTGGCGCGTCGTGGTGGACGACACCGAGCCAGCGCTCTTCCTGCAGCTGCTGCGCGAGCGGGTCACCGCCAGCGTCGTGGTGCAGCGCAAGGCCACGCTCCGCGGCCGGCGCGGTGTCGTCGTGGCCTGCCGTCGCAGCCCGCTGGGCGGGCCGATGCGCTACGACGTGGCCTTCGACCCCGGCGTCGAGCCCGACGACCCCGAGGTGCGTCGGCTCGCCGAGGACCTGCTCGCCCGGGTCCGCGCCGAGCTGGGCGAGGTCGCCGACGGCCCCGGCGCCGCCCCGGCGTACTGACCCCGCTCCCGATTGGCCCGCCGGTCGTGCGCGTTGCTAGTCTTGCCCGCGCTGTTCCAGCGATCCCCTGTAGCTCAATTGGCAGAGCATTCGGCTGTTAACCGGAGGGTTGTTGGTTCGAGTCCAACCGGGGGAGCAGCGACGAGGGCCCGACCGCCAGGTCGGGCCCTTGCTGCGTCCTCGGGGCCGGGTGGTCGAGGTGCGAGCGGAGCGAGCCGTCCGCTCCCTGAGGTGCGAGCGGAGCGAGCCACGAAGGGGCGGCCCTGCGCTCGGCCCTTCGTGACGCCCCGCTCGTCCCTCGCGGGGCTCCTCAGGGACCTGCTGCTGCGGTGGGTGCGAGGTGTCCGCTCCCTGAGGTGCGAGCGGAGCGAGCCACGAAGGGGCGGCCTGCGCTCGGCCCTTCGTGGCGCCCCCGCTCGTCCCTCGCGGGGCTCCTCAGGGACCGGCTGCTGCGTGGGTGCGAGGTGTCCGCTCCCTGAGGTGCGAGCGGAGCGAGCCACGAAGGGGCGGCCTGCGCTCGGCCCTTCGTGACGCCCCGCTCGTCCCTCGCGGGGCTCCTCAGGGACCGGCTGCTGCGTAGATGCGAGCCGTCCGCTCCCTGAGGTGCGAGCGGAGTGAGCCGTCCGCTCCCTGAGGTGCGAGCGGAGCGAGCCACGAAGGGGCGGCGTGCTCGGCCGTTCGAGACGGTTGCTGCGCAACCTGCTCAGGGGGCAACGGGTTGGAAGCAGCTCGACGAGCTGCGAGCGACCAGGACGTCATACGTCCTGGTCGCTCGGGCGACTGCGACGCATGACGTCCGGGGTCGGCGGGCACCCCACCGGGTCTCGCGGCTCGTCGACCAGAGGCCCCTCGCCCATCGCCCACCCCTGCGCTACTCGCCCCAGCCCATCGGGAAGACCTCGAAGGGGGCGGCGAGGGGGACGCCGAGGCGCTGGCCGGCCTGGCGGGCGACGCCCTCGAGGAACTCACGAGGGTCGAAGTCGTCCCAGCCGAGCCCGTCGATGTAGGCGCCGTGGGCCTCCAGCGAGGCGACGCCGGCGTCGAAGGTCGCGGTGGTGTCGACGGCGTGGGTGGAGTCGGGGGACCCGAAGGCCCACACCTCGCCGACCCCGCCCCAGGGCTCGAGCGAGCCGCCGCCCCCGGTCAGCTGCTCGGGGAAGACCCAGCGGTTGCCCGCGTCGCGCACGGCGTCGACGACGGCGCGCCCCACCGCGATGTGGTCGGCCTGGTTGAGCGTGCGTCCGCCCCAGGTCTCGCGGAAGTTGCCGGTCACGCCGACGTCGGGGCGGTGGCGGCGTACCTGCTCCGCGACGAGCCGCCGCAGCGGTACGCCGTACTCCAGGACGCCGTCGGGCTGGCGCAGGAACTCGACGTCGTCGACGCCGACGATCCGGCACGACTCGACCTGCTCGGCCTCGCCCAGCGCCTGGCAGCGCCCGGGCTCGACGGCGTCGATGCCGGCCTCGCCGCTGGTGACGAGGACGTAGCCGACCCACTTGCCCTGGCCCGTCCAGCGGGAGACGGCGGCGGCCGCTCCGAACTCCATGTCGTCGGGGTGCGCGACGACGCACAGCGCGCGCTGCCAGTCCTCACGCAGCGCTTCCAGAGGTGACGGGGTGCTCATGGCAGCGAGCGTAGGCGCGTCAGCGAGCGGCGTACGTCGTGAGCGTGATGCCGCTGCCGAAGCCCTTGACCTCGAGCCGCTCGAGCCGCCCGGGGGCCGTGCCGTCGGGGAAGAGCCGGCGGCCGCGGCCCTGCACCACCGGGTAGGTGAAGAAGCGGTACTCGTCGACCAGGTCGGCCTCGATCAGGGCGTGGCAGAGCCGGATGCTGCCGGTGACCACGATGTCGCGGCCGGGCTGGTCCTTCAGCTCGCGCACGGCGTCGAGCGGGTCGCCGGACAGCACGGTGGTGCGCTCCCACTCCGGGTCGCCGAGCGTCGAGGAGACGACGTACTTCTGCACGCCGTTGAGGTAGTCGCTGACGCCGGTGCGGTCGTCGGTGAGGTCGCGCCAGTAGCCGCGCAGGTCGAGGAAGGTCTGACGCCCGCACAGGAAGGCGTCGGCGGCGGCGTCCTGCCGGTGGTTCTCCTCGACCAGGTCGGCGTCGTCGCCCTGTCCCTGGGCGTCGAACCAGTCGTCGAGCATCTCGACGCGGCCGTCGACGGTGAGGTTCTGCGTGATCGCGAGCGTGCGCATGGGGTCCTTCCCGAGAGGGTGCGGTCGAGGTGTCGACCCGCGCTGCGACGTCGACTCATCGGAGGCGCCCTTCGAGACGCCCCGCTCGTCCCTCGCGGGGCTCCTCAGGGAGCGGTGGCTTCGCGCGGCTCTCCTGGGCGCGACGCGCGAGGCTCTCCTGAGAGCGGCGGGCGACGCGCGAGGCTCCCGGGGGGGCAGGCGACGCGTCCGTGCCTCGGGTGGGGCGGTCGGCCCGTCCGCTCCCTGAGGTGCGAGCGCAGCGAGCCACGAAGGGGCGGGCCACGAAGGGGCGGGCCAGCAGGGCGCTCGTAGGATGGGCGGGTTGCCCGTCCACGAGGAGGACCCGTGCCCGTCCGGCCGATCCGGCTCTTCGGCGACCCGGTGCTGCGCACCCCGGCGACCCCCGTCGTCGACTTCGACAAGGAGCTGCGCACGCTCGTCGCCGACCTGACCGACACCATGCTCGACGCTCCCGGCGGCGGCCTCGCGGCCCCCCAGATCGGCGTCGGTCTCCGGGTCTTCACCTGGAACGTCGACGGCGAGCTCGGTCACCTCGTCAACCCCACCCTGGTGCTGTCGGAGGACCTGCAGGACGGCCCCGAGGGCTGCCTGTCGATCCCCGAGCTGCGCATCGACTGCGTGCGCGCGGCGTCGGTGGTGGCCCACGGCTTCGACATGCACGGCGAGCCGCTCCTGATCGAGGGCAGCGACTACCTCGCCCGCGCGATCCAGCACGAGACCGACCACCTCGACGGCATCCTCTTCGTCGACCGGCTCGACAAGGAGCGCCGCCGCGAGGCGATGAGGGCGATCCGGGAGGCCGACTGGTTCGGCCCCGACACCCAGGTGAAGGTGTCGCCCCACGCCACCCGCGGGCTGGGGATCTAGGGCGTGCGGGTCCTGTTCGCCGGCACCCCGGAGGTCGCGCTGCCGGCGCTCGAGGCGGTCGCCGCGAGCGACCACGAGCTCGTCGGGGTGCTGACCCGGCCCGACGCACCCGCTGGGCGGGGTCGACGGCTCACCCCGTCGCCCGTCGCGGCGCGCGCCGAGGAGCTCGGCGTACCCGTGCTCAAGCCCGACACCGCCAAGGACCCCGCCCTGCTCGAGCAGGTGCGCGCCCTGGCGCCCGAGTGCTGCCCGGTCGTGGCGTACGGCGGCCTGCTCCCCGCGCCGTTGCTCGACGCGGTGCCCCACGGCTGGGTCAACCTGCACTTCTCGCTGCTCCCCGCCTGGCGTGGCGCCGCGCCCGTGCAGCACGCCCTGTGGGCGGGCGACGAGATCACCGGGGCCACCACGTTCCGCATCGTCGAGGCGCTCGACGCCGGGCCCGTCCTCGGCGTGATGACGCAGGCGGTCGGGCCCGACGACACCGCCGGTGACCTGCTCGACCGGCTCGCCCGCGGGGGAGCGCCGCTGCTCGTCAGCACCCTCGACGGTCTGGAGACCGGGCAGGTGGAGGCGCGGCCGCAGCCGTCCGACGGCGTCAGCCTCGCGCCCAAGATCGAGGTCGCCGACGCCGAGGTCGACTGGACCCGTCCCGCGGTCGCGATCGACCGGCAGGTGCGCGCGTGCACCCCCGCGCCGGGCGCCTGGACGACCCTCGGGGGCGAGCGGCTCAAGCTCGGCCCGGTGCGCCCCGTCGGTCGGCCGCGCCTCGATCCCGGGACGCTCGAGGTCACCAAGAACGCCGTCTTCGTCGGCACCGGCTCCGGTCCCGTGCAGCTCGGCGTCGTTCGCGCGCACGGCCGCAAGGAGATGGACGCCGCCGCCTGGGCCCGCGGCGCCCGGCTCCCCGACGGCGCCGTGCTCGGCACGTGACCCGCGGCGGCTCCCGGTCGCCGGGCCGGGTCGACGTCGCACGACTGGTGGCGTACGACGTGCTGGTCGCCGTGCGCGAGCAGGACGCCTACGCCAACCTGCTGCTGCCGCGGCTGCTGCGCGAGCACGGGCTCTCCGGCCGCGACGCCGGGTTCGCGACCGAGCTGGTCGGCGGCACGCTGCGCGGGCTGGCGGCGTACGACGCCGTGCTCGACCACCTCGCCTCCCGCCCGCCCGACCCGGCCGTGCGCGACGCGCTGCGCCTCGGCGCCCACCAGCTGCTGGCGATGCGGGTGCCGTCGCACGCGGCGGTGGCAACGACGGTCTCGCTCGTGCGCGAGCGGGTCGGTCACCGCCCGGCCGGCTTCGTCAACGCGCTGCTGCGGAAGGTCGCGGCCCACTCGTCGGAGGAGTGGTTCGACCTGCTCGACGCCGACCTCGCGACGCGGACGTCGCACCCGGCCTGGGTCGTCGACGAGCTGGCCCAGGCGCTCGGACGACCCGACGAGCTGCATGCGCTGCTCGCCGCCGACAACGCCGCGCCGCAGGTGACGCTGGTGGCCCGACCCGGGCTCGCCTCGGTCGACGAGCTGCCCGGAGAGGCGACGGTCTCGCCGATCGGGCGGGTGCTGCCCTCGGGCGACCCCGCCGCCGTGCCTGCCGTCCGGGAGGGCCGCGCCGCCGTTCAGGACGCCGGCTCGCAGGTCGTCGCGCTGGCGCTCGCCCGCGCACCGCTCGACGGCCCCGACGCCCGCTGGCTCGACCTGTGCGCCGGGCCGGGCGGCAAGGCCGCGCTGCT
>NZ_BAAHAA010000015.1:0-97763 GCF_054777915.1 Nocardioides marmoraquaticus
GGAACTCTCTCGGGAACGCCTTCGGCATGGTGTACATCCTTCCAGCGCCGACACACATCGACGCAGATCAGATGTCACCGATCAGTGCAGCAGACCCCCCGCAACCGCGGTCCCGGCGTGACGCTGGCCCAGATCGCTCAGGACTTCGGGGTCCATGAGATGACGATCTCGAAGTGGATTCGTCAGGCCGATGTCGAGGACGGCGCAAGGCCCGGAGTCACCACGCAGGAGTCTCGCGAACTGCGTGAGCTCAAGCGTCGCAACCGGCTGCTGGAGCAGGAGAACGAGGTGCTGCGTCGGGCCGCGGCTTACCTGTCCCAGGCCCAGCTACCGGGAAAAGGCTCTACCCGCTCGTGAGAGAGCTCGCCGCGGCCGGCAACCCTGTTCGGGTGCCGGCCGCGGTGGCGTGCCGGGTGCTCAAGCTCCACCGCCAGCACTACTACGCCTGGCTCGCCTGCCCCGTCACCCCCACCGAACTCGAGGAGGCCTACCTCGCGAACGCGGTCTTCCACGCTCACCGCGAGGACCCCGAGTTCGGCTACCGGCTGCTCTTCGACGAAGTCACCGACGCCGGCCACCAGGTCAGTGAGCGGACCGTGCGGAAGATCTGCTCGGCCAACCAGTGGTGGTGCGTGTTCGGCAAGAAGCGCCGCGGAAAGAAGGGTCTGCCCGGCGCACCCGCGCACGACGACCTCGTCCGCCGACGGTTCACCGCACCCGGTCCGAACCAGCTGTGGCTGACCGACATCTCAGAACACCCCACCGCGGTCGGGAAGCTCTACATCTGCGCAGTCAAGGACGTGTGGTCCAACCGGATCGTCGGCTACTCCATCGCCGAGCGGATGACCTCCCAGCTCGCCGTCGACGCCCTTGAGTCTGCCGTCGCACGGCGCATTGCACGGGGCGCATCCGTGGCCGGCTGCACGCTTCACTCGGACCGAGGCGGCCAGTTCAGGAGCAGGAAGCTTCAGCAATCGCTATGGCGTCACCAGATGCTCGGATCGATGGGCCAAGTCGGCTCAGCCGGTGACAACGCAGCTATGGAGAGCTTCTTCAGCCTGCAACGCAACGTGCTGGACCGGCAGAAATGGACCTCCCGCGAAGAGCTCCGCATCGCCATCGTGACCTGGATCGAACGGACCTACCATCGCCGCCGACGCCAAGCCCGACTCGGCCGATTGACCCCCATCGAGTACGAAGCCATCATGACCACGCTGGTCGACCAGGCCGCGTGACCGACTGTCACAGATTGGTGCAGCAGCCCCAGGTCTTGTCAGCGTGTGAGGCCGTCAAGCAGCAATCTTTTGAGCGGAGGGTGACTGACCGTGTCGGTCTTGTCATCATGCCGATCGTAGTAACCAGTGCCCCGTTGGTCCGATGCTGGCTAGACGAGAACGGCGCATTGCAGCTCGCGAAGATCGAGTCTTTCCAGGTGTGGGGCAGTGGTGCTGACGACGAACCCCGGCGCACCTATGTCGTTTCCGAGGCTCGTCTGCCAGAGTTCGCGCAAGGACTCCGCCGGCTCGCGAGGGAGGCGAACCACAGACTGGTCGACCGCGTCCCCTAGAGCGAGCCTTCGACGGATCGTGAAGATGGTCCGAGAGCCGAAAGTCGACCAACGCGGCGGGATCGCGCCGGTCACCTGTGCCGTGGTGGCTGGGAGTTCGCCGCGACGTACTGCTCTCGTAGCTCGACCGGAGTGCGCCCACGGGGGGTCACGTCGACTCCGTGAACTTGAGCCGACTCCCGAATAGCCTTGCCGTCGCTCTTGCCGGCCGACTTCGCACTGGTCCTGCGCGCTGCACATCGTGCGAGCAGCCGCTCTGCTGGTTCGGCGCCACTCGTACTGGTGACTGCCAGCGCACGCACGGCCACGAGCAACTGTGCGCCAACGAGCAGTGCGACCGGTGAATGGAACACCCATAGCCCTCCGACACTGTCCTGATCAGCCACAGACGCTCGGCGGCCGCCACGAGCCGAGTCGCGGCCGCGTGCTGGTCACTATCTTGCAGACGCCCCAATGGGCGACAACGCCCTGGGTCGAACTACTTCTTCCCAAGCAATTTGTGGAAAGCTATCAAGCTGTCTTCGAGTTCATCCTGCTCTTCTTTGGATATCTCGGCGGACACCCCCTCGCCACCCTTCGGGATGGTCCAGGCCTCCTCATCCAGCGGTGAATCTGGTCGCGGTTCGCTCAAGACAAGCCTCCCCAACCACGCTTGTACGCGACCCCGGGATGGCCGAGGCTCACGGCAGTGCTTTGAATAATTCGGTAACATCTACCGACCATTATAACGCCTTTCGTATTTGAAGCAACGCACTACCATCGGCGTCGCGCGAATCTCGAGTAGGTCAGGGTGCGGAGGAGCCACCAATAGATCGAAAAACAGCTGATCGAGGCCATAAATGCGGCTCCGACCTTTGTGGCTAGGTCCCCTCCGAGCAAGACGAATGGCGCCGAGGTCAGGGATGTGAACAAGGTCGCCAAAACAGAGAGGCGGGCTCCGAGAGGCTGGCCTATTGAGAGGGAGGGGGTACTAAAGCCAGCCCACGCGGCGGATGCGACGGGGAGGGTGAATAGTGCGGCTGCAATAAAGCGCGCTTCGGCTGCGCCAACATAGAGACTGCTCACTAAGAGTAGCGTTGCCGCCACCGCTCCGATACTAGCGAAGGCCAGGCTCCCTGGGGGGCGTTCGATGAAAGTAAACTGCACTTCGATCGGGGCTCCGAGTCGACGAGCCCTTCGCACGTAGAAGTGGGCGAAGCGCTGGCCCAGCCTAGGCATCCAGCGGTCGTAGACGCCAGCGTGCTCTAACGCTGCTCTACTCGAGCTAACTAGCTTCTGACTGGCCAGATATGTGTTCTCGGGCCCTACGAACTCCAGGTGGTAGGAACGAGCGTCGCTGGCTAGGGCGCAGGAGATGCGGTATCGCGCGGGCGACGCCGCGAAGGCGGCAAGTATTGCCTTTCGAAACTCGCGCATCTTGCCTCGAAACCCAGTCTTGTCATTCGATGAGGAACTAGGTACAACGAAGTCCTCAATCTTCAGCAGGCGGGTATCCTCGGGGCTCTGAGGAAGCGCTACAACTATGACGTGCCGCGTGGCCAGAACGTCAAGCAGGCGAGCGAGCGACTTCATTTCTTTCGGGTGCGCAACCTTGGCAGATGCCAAGTGGCTCTTGACGGCGCTGAGCGCGGCCTGAACCTTCTCGGGATCGTCGCGCGTCGAGATTGCGGTGAGCGCGTTTCCCTCGATCTTTGTAAACAGATCAGCCGCCGCCGCAGCGCCAGTTTCGGCAAAACACTCCATAAGAACGCGACGCATCACAGCCATCGCAAGCGCAGTCGACTGGAAAAATGTGAGCGTGGTCAGTCCCTTGCCTCCTTCCGAAACGGCGCGGAAGTTTTGGAGGGTGCGTTTGTCCACGATGAGCACGGGGGTGAAGCACGGTGAGTTCGCCGGCACTCGCATCTCATGCTGAATCGTCCGCCTGACCGACCTAGTCTGTGGGGTAAGACGCTCCCGCGTTCGTTGGCGAACGAGATGGGGCAGCACGACGCCTTGCAGATAATGTTCAAGAGCGGTGTCAGTCAGTAACCCGCTGAGCCTCTCTCGCTCCGCGGCAACCTCGCCGCGCTTCAGTTGATGAGGGCGTGCGCCGGTGTTCTTCTTGCTGTAGGCGTAGCGGGCTGCATCTAGCTGATAGTGCGCCAATAAGGCCATGGCCGCGGCGGACAAGGAGGCGATGATGACGTAAACCACAGGCTTGCTGCGGTCCAGAAGAATCAAGAGGGCGCTGGCGACCGACACCAGGCTCAACGCCAGAACGCCTATCGCCTGACGGGAGAATCTGTTCGAGTCCTCCTCTTCGGAGGAGTCCTCCGTGTCCTGCGTGGGCGGCGCAGATCCATCCGGCATGCGCGAAGTGTCCACCAGGGGCGGTGATCTTGTGAAGATCGTGTCTCGCCATGTCCTCCGAGTGCTATCACGCTTGCGCCTAGAAACCGCTGAACTGCATGTTCGACTCGCTCTTGTCAGCTCTCCGGTCTGTCGAGTCCCGCCTCGGATGCCGATTATCCAGCACGAGAGCGAGTCGACGAGTATGTCTATTATTCAGCCGATCCGTTCGAACTGTGCGGGTCGTCGCGGCCCGTCCCGCGACCTGACCCGCATCTCCAACCTCACTGACGTGTAGATCGCCACCGTCAGGGCCGCCGCTGAGGCCGAGGCGGCCCGAGTCGACGGCCTGCGTGCCGTCGCTCGCCGCGCCATGCACGGCGTCGCCATGGTCAGCCAGCTGGAGCAGCAGCTGTCGCAGATGATGCCGCTAGCGACCAGCAGGCTCCAGGCCATCGGAGACATGCACGCCCTGGCCAGCGCCGAGATCGTCGCCGACACTGCACGCTGGCTCGGTCGGTAAGTGTCGTGGGTGCCCTCCTGGCGCTGGCGGTGCTGCTTGCCATCGGGGGCGTGCTCTGGTGGGTCTGTCACGAGGGAAGCCGCTCCATAGCCGACAGTCGAGACCGTCGGCGTCGTGAGGTGCAGCTCCAGCCGATGACCTACGCCGCCGTCATGCAGATGCTGGCCGAGGCCCGGCGCCAGGCGGACAGTTCCGCCACTGGACGGCAAACCCCGGGACGCAAGGAGGGTCGACGGCTCTGGAGACGGCTCACCGAACTGTTCAGCCGTCGCTAAGGACCCGATGGCACGCCGCGTCGGGTTGAACGACCCAAAGCACTCGTCAGGCGGATCACGGAGCGTTTTTCTCTCGTCCGGGGCGCCCGGCGCCACAGCGCGCCTGCCAATCGCTCAGCGTGGAACGGTGCCCGGGGCCGCAGATCGCGGCGGTCGCCGCGCCCCAACCGCTTCGCTCGGGGTCTGGGACGCCGCCTCCGTCCCGATCTGGCGCGTCGCAGGTTCGGCGCGGGGTGCCGCTTCAGCGCCCTGGGCAATACGCTCAGCACGTTGGGCAGGTTGCCTCAACGTAGAAAGGACTTGAGCGGTTGAAGACCTGGCGGGCTGAAGCGGGGGGCGTACTTCCCGACAGTCACCTCAAGAGGGCGATTGCGCAGGAAATCATCACAGGTGCGGAGATCCCTCCGGCCAACATTCAACCGGCCAGCTTGGACCTGCGGCTCGGAGAGGTGGCACATCGCATCCAGTGCAGCTTCCTGCCGGGCAATCGCAAGGTGCAGGAACGGCTCGAGGAGCTGACCACGAACCGACTTGAGTTGTCAGGGGACGGTGCAGTGCTTGAAGTCGGCCTGCCGTACATCATTCCGCTCATGGAGCGTTTGCGGCTACCGCAGCAAATGCGCGCCAGGGCTAATCCAAAGAGTTCAACGGGCCGTGCTGATGTCTTTACCCGCGTACTTACCGACGGTGGCGCGCGATTCGATGACGTGAAGCCCGGGTATGTCGGGCCACTCTATGTTGAGGTCGTGCCGCTGTCCTTCCCGGTTCGCGTGCGTAGCGGCCTGACTCTTAATCAGCTGCGGCTTAGTGTCGGCGACACAACACTGTCCGACGCAGACATCCGTGCGGAGCACGCCGCGCGCAGCCTGTTATCGCTGAACGGCAAACCTGTCAGACGCCAAGACTTGCAGTTGGCAAGCGGTCTATTCGTAGGTCTCAATCTGCGACAACCCAAGTCGCGAGGTGTTGGCTGGAAAGCTAGACGCCCGGCGCCGCTCCTCGATATGACTCGGACTCGCAGCGCCGAGCCGGAACATTTCTGGGAGAAGGTCGAGCGAGTCGAAGGTAACCGTATCATTTTGCAGCCCAACAGCTTCTACTTGCTGATGTCGCAGCAAGAAATCACCATACCGCCGCACCTTGCCGCGGAGATGGCTGCGTACGATCCGACCAGTGGCGAGCTGCGCACGCATTATGCCGGGTTCTTCGACCCAGGCTTTGGTTTTTCGGACACGAGTCCTGGCAGTGGTTCGACGGCCGCCCTGGAGGTACGCGCTCATGATGTGCCTTTCCTAGTCGAGCACGGCCAGCATGTTTGCAAGTTGACCTACGAGCGCATGCTGGAGCCCCCGTCGCAGTTATACGGCAGCGCCACGTCGGGATCGAACTATCAAGGGCAGACCGAGACACTGGGCAAGCACTTCGCAACTTTTCGCGAACCCCAGGACCGCCGAGAATCGGCTGATGTCCAGATGCCTAGCGGCGACGTACAGCTGAACCTGCCGACAGGTGACCTATGAGTGGCCCGCCCGACTCAAGTGAATGCCTGGGACCAGCCGATGTCGGCAAATTCTTCCGAGACGCCGTGAACGATGTCGACTACGCCTGTGAATATGATCCGCGACGCGACACGTATACGTGGGTAATCATCCCACCGGTTGATGAAGACTAACTTCGTCGGGCCGCACAGCGTGGCCACGGTGGCGAGAGAGTGGGCGAGCGTCGTCAAGCGAGGCAGGGACAGGCGCGGGGGGCTCCTGTAGCGCTGACGACTGGGCCCGGGCGCAGGGTGCCGGCGGTTGGTCACGGGTGTACTTGTCTTGATGAACGTTGAGCAGGGCGTTCGAAACGTCCGTGGGCAACACGAGATTGACAATGGCTCGCTACCGCTCGAGGCAGGAACGCCAGGGCCACGAGGAGTCGCTAGGATGGACTCGCACTGGGAATCGGAGTCGGCAACAGGCTCTTGCTCATGGCCTCAATCGCCGAGGCGAGCGCGCTGATAGTTGCGAGTCACAACCGATGGTCCTCCGTGAGTATGGCGACGTATTCCCAACCTGGCCGCGCTCAGACGCGGCTGGCGGTTTCTCGCCACATCATTCCGTTTCGCGCCGGACACGTCCTGGGCGTCCTAGGTTGCCAACACCCGTCGCACCTTCGACGGAGATCTTCACGGCGTTGCCCACGCCGTTCGGTCTGTTGGAGGACCCGTGCTCAGTGCTTCATTTCGCCGCTTCAGCCCCGTACCCGCGCTCGCTGCCCTGCTGATCAGCAGCTCGCTCGTCGCAATCCCAGTGAGCGCGAATGCAGAGCCTGAGGGGTCTGCGGCGGTGGAAACGGATCAGGAGCCGGAGCCCCAGGACCGTAACGGCGAGCTGGCTGCGGAGGCTCGCAGCTCCGGTGAGCGCGTGGAGGATGTCGAGAGCCGCACGGAGACGACACAGGTCTTCGTCAACCCGGACGGCACCGTCACCACTGAAATTGCATCGGGCCCCGTGCGCGCGCAGAACGCGGACGGCGACTGGGCAGACATCGACACCACGCTTGTCGAGGTAGAGGGAGGCTGGGCGCCGGCCAATGCCGCCAGTAGCTTTGCCATCCCTAGCGGCGGGTCGACGTTCGCGGACATGACAGTCGAGGGACGTGACATGAGCTGGCAGTGGCCGAGCGCCCTGCCGGAGCCGGTTATTGAAGGATCGACCGCCACCTATCCCGACGTGGTCGAGAACGGCGACCTAGTTGTCACCGCGACAGCCACTGGTTTCCGCCACGACATCGTGCTGCGCGAGGCGCCCACGAAGCCGGTCACATTCGAGATCCCCATCGTCGCTCCCCAGACGCGGGTCAAGGAAGAGGGCGACGGCAGCTTCACGGTCGAGACCTCGACGGGACGCGACCTGGTGACCTCCGCGCCGCCGATTATGTACGACGCCGACGTCGACGCCTCGGGCGAACCCGCGGACGTTGCTCCCGTGGATGCCCAGATCACGCGCACCACCCAGGGCGGTGTCATGACCCTAGCGCCGAGCCAGGAGCACCTCACCGACCCCGACACGACTTACCCGGTCACGGTGGACCCTTCGTTTACCGACACCCCGAGCGGTGACAACTGGGTCGACAGCGACGCACCTAACACTGGCTACCCGCATATGGATCGGCTGCACGTCGGCTACATGGCTGGCGGCAAGCGTCGCGCGTTCGTCCGTTTCAACAATGGGGCCGGCCCCTGGACGGGCCAAGAGGTCCTCGACGCCAAACTGGTGATGGAGAACTTCGACACTAGCTCGTGCTCTACCGGCACCATGCGCGTCTTCCGTGTCACAAGCCCCTGGCAGAACGACAGTCTCATTTGGAACAATCAGCCGGGTGCCACGCTTGACGGTATGGCCTCGACCTCGGTGGCCAAGGGAGCCAGTGGTTGCCCCGCCGGCAGCGTCGAGTGGGACGTCACCGAAATTGTCGATCACTGGACCTCGACCGATACCTCCAACAACCCCACGAACTTCGGGTTCCGAATCAACGCTGCTTCCGAGGCCTCGGGCGGCGGCTGGCGGTCCTACCGATCTGCCAATGAGGCGACAGGCAAACCTCGTCTCATCGTCAACACACTCGCCGCGCCTAGCACTACGTCGTACGGGGTTGACGAGTACATGCTGGAGGACCTTAAGAGGGTAGCCCAGTCTGAGGGAGTCTCTCTTGACGAAGCGGTAGCGAGATGGGGTTGGCAGAACGAGTTTGCAGATATTGTCGAAGAGATGAGCGAGACTCACCCCGAATCGTTCTCCTCTGCAGGCATAAATGAGTCGGGTGAGGTTGGCGGCACGATCTCCTTCACCAGCGATGCCCCGTCTGCTATCCAGTCCGAAGTAGACGTTGCGACCGACGATCTTCCCGTAGACATTGCCGTGGAGACCGACGCGACGTATACGCAGTCGGAAGAACTCTACGTTGTTACGCAAGCTCGCATCGCTGTCGAAAATGCCAGCGGCAGGACTGACGTCTCAACCGAATATGATGAAGTTGCAAACATTGTGCAGGCGACGGTAGGTGGAGGCGGGAGCCTGTCGGAGTCTAGCGTCGAAGCAGATGTCGCCGATCAACTAGATAACACGCTGCCCCCGATCGAGGTGCCGGGCGTAGAGGTCACCCTCCTAACGGGCAGCGCTGGTGTCAGCGAGACACTTCGAGGCGGAGCGAAGATCGCCAATGCCTCGGGGGCGTTCTGTACTTCCGGGTGGCCCGTTAAGGTCTTCGACCAACCGGAGTACGGGCTCGTAACGGCTGAGCACTGCCCGAATGACGCCACAATTTACTCCGGCCGCAGCGGCGCCTTGCGAGACGCATCCAAGAAACTTCCTGAGGCGAAGGGTGACATTCAGTATCACCGTGCCGGCAATGAAGGCGTCGGCAAGGCGTTCTACTACCAAGTAGGCAGGAAGCGGCTTGCGCTCGGTGTTAAGAAAGCCGTAAAGGGACAGTTCGTGTGCGTGTTCGGACGCACATCAAACGGCTCCCGCGAATATCATGGCGAACAGCTTCCCACGTGCTCGACTATACGGAAGGTGAATACGTCGGCGAGGGGCTACGACGGGCTGGCTTCACTCGGCAGCCACGTAACGAAGCCGGGCGACAGCGGCGGTCCTTGGTACTCGGGCGGGTATGCTTACGGCGTCCATTCTGGTACCCACGTGCGTCGCTGGGTCACTAGGAGCCAGTTTACGCCCGTGTATGGGAACCTCTTGGACATGGGTCTTATTCTCAACTATTGAGAGCGACTGAGAGGTCGTGGATAGATGCGCACCGTACTGTGGGCGGCCGGGGCTGGCGTCGGGGCGATGGCCGTCTTAGCTGTACTCGCCATTGCACACGGGGATAGCAAGAACCCTCGCTCCGTCGAGACCCCTGGAGGAGTCGTCTTGATTGCCGGCCCGACCGAAGACAATATGGAGGCCGCATTTCAAGGCCGGCTGGAATTCACTGCGGACGGTTGTCTAGGACTTGCGGGACCGGGACAGGCAGAAGCTCAAACAGTGCTGATCTTCCCAGCTAACGCAGCCGTGGTCGAATCAAGCCCCCTGAAGATCGAAGTCAATGGCAAGGTCGTGCGAATCGGCCAATCCTTCAGTGGTGGCGGCGGGTATGTAAGCGATCCCGGAGAGAGCGAGCTGATACCAGAGATTCCGAACAGCTGCCTTGGGCAAGAAGTATTTCTGGTATCCACGGACTAGCCGCTAGCTGATCAATCTAGCGGTGGCCTACTTCGCGAGAGTCGCTTCCGCTGGCAGGTGCCTCCAGTGGACGGCTCGACGGCTGGCTCATCGCATCGTTGCCCGTTTCTGAGATCGCAACGCCCGCTCTTCTGAGAATTCTTCGATGGCCCAGCAAGTCGATTCCCGGCTAGGATCCGTCGAAGATGACGCGCGGCCTATCAGCACTGGTCGCGGCCAGCACCCGATCAGTGATCTCGGCGGGCAGCCGGCTGGATGCCAGCAGCTCGTTGAAGTCAATCCCGCTCTCAATCATGAGCGATCGAGCCATGCCAAGCAGCTGTGGCGACTCCGCCGGCCCAAGCGGGCCGGGCTCCGGGAGGCCCCAGATCGAGAGTTGCTGGTTCGCCCGCCGGTAAGACGCGTCCGACAGACGCCCCAGCGCATGCGCGCGGTAGACGAGGGACTTGAGACTCACGCCCCATGTCCGCTTGAGGTCGTGGAAGGTCGGCCAATCGATGCGGCGAGGCAAGTCATCGATGATCTGTTCGCGAGGCATCAAAAACTCGGCGGCGAACATCTGAGCTTGACTCTCGACCACCTTGGAACCCGGCTCGATGTCCGGGTGCAGCAGCAGGTGCCCGAGCTCGTGCGCTGCGTCAAAGCGACTGCGTGCGCGGTCTTCTCGACCCTGACTTAAGAACACCAACGGTCGGCTACCCGAGTCGGTCGAGAAGGCGTTGACAGCTCGATCCGTCTTGTCGGGCAACCGCATCGTCACGATGCCGTGTGCCTCGAGAAGCTGAACGACGTTCCCGACTGGTCCGGGCGCAAGACCCCAATGGTGTCGCGCCGCGGCGGCAGCAGTAGCGATGTCGTCTGCATCGACTTGTTCCGGCACTAGGACATCGGGCAGAGAGCGCTCTGGTAGGTCGACGTACTCCGAGACCAGCTCGACTAACTCAAGACATAGCTCGCCATATGCGAGGGCTTGTTCGCGCGACATAGCCGTCGTCGATCTCAAGGATCGGAAGTGTGCGTGAGCGGCCGGAAGCGGCCGAAGCGGGCGACCAGCCCCGAAGAACTCTCGCGGCAATCCCAACGCAAGGGCGAGGTCACGTAGTACGCCCTGGGTGGGCTTCGTCTGATTCCGCTCGTACTGAGCTATGGCGGTCGGCGTGAGGTCTACTGCCCGGGCCAGGGCCGACTTCGTCAACCGGCGCAGTCGGCGGGCGACGGTTAGGCGTGTTCCATCGAAGTCAGTTGAGTCAGCTGGCGGGCGGCCAGGTCGGGATTGCTTCGTCATGACGACGCTCCCGTACCCGCGTCACCCCCGTGTGCTGGGCGCTTGCCGTGTGTCTTCAACGTGATCTTGGGAGTCGGAGACGACTGCTCATCGAAGCTCGGCCTGCGCGGTCCCGTGTGGCCGCCATTAGCTTCAGCCTTGCTGGACTCGTCGTGCCACAGCGCCCGCCATGCACCAAATGCCATCTCTCCCGCCGTCGGGACAGCGAGCCATCCAGACGTCAGCGGCAGGTCACGCTCACCCGCCCAGAGCACCATGAAGTTGCGAAGATGGCCTCGCGCCGGTCTACGACCGAGGTCAAACTCCAGCTGCCCATCGGGAGGTGTCGTGTAGCCGGAGAGCGCGCGCGAGTTCTCGAGTGCGAAGTCGTTTCGGACTTGACTCTCGTACTCCCAGTCACGGAAGCGATCCCACCTGGGCGACCTTCCGTGCTGCATGGGAACTTTCATGACGGCGATACGGAGATATGCGAGCTGCATCATGAGGGTGTCCCGCGGCGTAGACACCACGAGGCCGGGCACCTCCCAGCGGTCCTCGCTGGCGACACCTGCATCCCCGTGGAAGCGACGCTTAGCTCGTTCGCGAATGTTTTCACTGCACTGGATGCCAAGGGACTTTGCGGTGTCGCCGAGCTCGTCCGGCTCGAACCGCCCCAAGTTGTCGGACCAGACGTCTTGCAGGAGCGCTCGGAGGAGCTCAGTTAGACCAGAGTCGGCAAGTCCGGACACCGCAGTGTCGAGGTCACGGTCGATTGCCTCTTGCGCGTGAGTCACGTAAGACATGAAAGCACAGCGGACGTGTGGAGGCGGTGCTTGACAGCCGGTGAGCGCAAACATTGCTCAAAACTGAAGCATCGCGCTTGCGCTGCCGCCAGCGACATGCTGGAGTTGGCGCTGAGCACGGAGGCCCCGGCCGGGGCATCCCGGGCCGAGGCCTCACGCTTCCGTTGGAGTCGGAGCGGCGAGGTTATCCGCTCACGTGGTCTCTCACCAAGAGGGGCCAGTGGATTTCGAGGGCCGGGTGGTAGTGCTCGGAAGGAGCACCAGTAATGGGACGCAGCGTGAGCAGGAGCGCCAAGACCGGGAAGTTCGTCAGCAAGGCCACCGTGGCGCGGTGGTCCGGCAAGACGACGACGGAGCGGGTCGGGAGCGGGACGGGCAACAAGCGGACCGTCAACCGGTCGGCATCAAGCGGCCGGTTCATGACCGGCGCGACCGTGAAGCGCAATCCGGACGGCACCATCCAGCAGCAGGTCTGACCAAGACGGGGAGGCGCTCCGGGGAAACTCGGGGCGCCAAACCGATCGATGCCTCTCTTGCACAAGTCGTGATGCACGCCGCTGCATCTGGGCTCCGTGGCGTTGCGGGATGCGGTTGTGTAGCCGCTCGCAGCTCCTCAATATTTTGGCTTTCTGAAAATTTCTGTAAAATGCAAGTACTGAGAAACCTGGCTTAAGGAGGTAAAGCATGACTGACGAAAAGAAGCGTGTAATCACACTGATGGTGAACGGCCGACCCAGGGAGTGGCGCGATAAAGAAATCTCGTTCGAGGCAGTCGCCGCGCTCGCCTATCCGGAGCCGCCGTTCGGCGGCAATGTCGAGTACACCATTGGCTATCGGCGAGGTGAAGGCAACAAGCCTGAAGGGACCTTGACTGAAGGGAAGTCGGTCAAGATCAAGGACGGGATGATCTTCGATGTCACTCCTACTGATCTCTCGTAGCGAAGACCTCTCGCAACTACATGCCGAGGGATACGACATCCAGATCCGCGCAAATTACTTGATAGTGCGGTCTGTGCCCTACGTGGACGGAGACCAGAGCGTTCGCCGAGGAACGCTCATGTGCCCGCTCGAGCTTGCCAACGACCGGACAGTCCCGCCTGGCGATCACACCATGATGTTCGAGGGAGCCCGACCGTACACGTCCTCTGGCCAGCCACTGACCATCGTGGCAAGCGAAGGTCGACAGGAGCCGGCGCGCGGCATTGCGTATGATTTCGTGTTCTCTCGCAAGCCGACCGATAACAATAACCGGTACCGTGACTTCTACCACAAGGTGACCACGTATGTTCGGTTCCTTGAGCAGCACGCGCAAGAGATCGATGCGCAGGTTACGGCGCGGACCAATACGTTCGAGCTGGAGGCCGATGAGTCCTCGGTGTTTCGCTACAGCGATACGGCGACAACCAGGGCGAAGCTCGAGCACGTGACAGAGAAGTTGTCGTCGGACCGCGTGGCAATTGTCGGCCTTGGCGGTACCGGGTCCTACGTCTTGGACCTGGTAGCCAAGACGCCGGTACGTGAAATTCACCTGTTCGACGGAGATCGCTTCATTCAGCACAACGCTTTCCGGGCACCGGGAGCTCCCGCGGGCGAGCAACTCGAAGCGATCCCCGCGAAGGTTGAGCACTTCGAGGCGATCTACAGCAATATGCACCGAGGGATCGTGATGCATCCGTACTTCATCGATGAGACGAATGTGTCCGAACTGGCGGATATGTCGTTCGTCTTCGTCGCTGTCGACGACGGGTCCGCCCGACGTCTAATCACCGATACTTTGGGTGCCCAGCAAACCCCGTTCGTCGATGTAGGCATGGGGCTCTACGAGACCGACGCGCAGCTAGGAGGGCAGCTGCGGGTAACCACCAGCACGCCGACCAATCGCGAGCAGGCGCGTTCGCGCATGCCCATGGCGGCGAAGGACCCCAACAACCAGTACGCAGCCAACATTCAGATCGCAGACCTGAACGCTCTCAACGCCGTGCTGGCGGTGATCAAGTGGAAGAAGTTGCTGGGTTTTTACCAGGACACCGATCACGAGCGAAACACCGTGTACGTGGTCGGTGGCAACGCACTCATCAATGAGGACTGTGCATGACGCCGAGAGAGTCGTACACCCACGAGATAGTTGAGTTCATTCCGGAGACGCTCCAGCCGGGCGTGCTCTACGTCTCGTTCGTCTACGCCACGGCCGCGCACAGATGCATGTGTGGTTGCGGCTACGAGGTGAACACGCCGCTCTCCCCGGCACAGTGGCGGCTGAGCTACGACGGCCGATCGATGTCGATCTGCCCTTCGATCGGTAACTGGAGCTTCGAGTGCGAGTCTCACTACTGGCTCGAGGGCGGCAGCGTTGAGTGGGCGGGCCGCTGGTCTAGGGAGAAGGTCGCCGTGGGCCGCGCTAACCGACGGCGCAGCATGCAGCGCTTGTACGGTGAACTGCCACCGGATGAGCCGAGCACCCCGCGACCCAAGGAGGGCCGACGGCCCTGGGGACGACTCACCAAACTGTTCAGCCGTCGCTAGGGCCCTATGGCACACCGCAATGGTTGAGCGGACCGAGGTGACGGCGCCCGAACCCGGTGCCTCTCCCGTCTTGGCTGCCCGGCACCGCGACGCGACTTCCAATATGTGTGCCGTGTAGTGACGCCCTAGGGCACCCTGTACATCTGTAGCGGCTGCTCTACGAACCTGACATAAATCGGGTTTGCCGCAGATGCCATAGCCCTTTCGGATCATTGATTCGCGGGGAGGTGGATTCGTACGGTCTGGCCGCACACGTTCGTGGATCTCGGCCTCGTTCTGTCTTGAGCGACCTAGCCGGCCACGCTTAGAACACCTGGGGCCGGCACATGCGTGCTACCAACTCATCTTCGCTGCTCTCCCGCGCTGCGCTGCTGTCTGCGCTCTTCGCTGTTGCCTTCGCTGGCTCACCGGTCATCGCCGAAGCGGCTGAGCCAGAGTCGGAACAGGCAGCAGAGGAGGCGACCGCCGAGGTGGACGAACGGCCCGACGCCGTCTCGGCCATGACGACCGCCCGGGTCACCAAGCGGCGCGTGGAGGATGTGTCGCAGCGGACGGAGACGACACAAACCTTCGCCGAGCCGGACGGCAGCTGGACGACGGAGGAGGCGACGGGTCCCGTTCGCGCTCAGGACCCGGAGTCAGGGGAGTGGGCACCGATCGATCCGGCGCTCGAGACGGTTGACGGCGGCATCGCGCCAGCCAGCGCGGTCGGCGGCTTGGTTCTGTCCGACGGCGGCGACAAGACCTTCGCGCGCATGGAGGTTGACGGCCGAGAGCTCGAGTGGCGCTGGCCAACGACCCTGCCCACGCCGTCAGTCGAGGGGGACACCGCTACCTACGCCGACGTCGTCGAGAACGGCGATCTGGTGGTGACGGCAACGGCGTCGGGCTTCCAGCACGACATCGTGCTCCGCGAGGCACCGAGCGATCCAGTTTCCTTCAGCATCCCCGTCGTGACTGGTGGCGGGCCGAAGGTGCGAGAAGACGCCGAGACCGGCAGCCTAGCTGTGAGGACCGGCGACGGCACCGAGCTGGTGACCGCCCCGCAGCCGGTGATGTACGACGCCGCCGTCGACGAGTTGGGGGACCCGGCAACCCTGCAGCCGGTCGACGCCGCCATCACGCAGACGCCGAGTGGCAGTGTGCTCAAGCTGTCGCCGGCTGCAGACTTCTTGACCGACCCGGAAACGGAGTACCCGGTGGTCATCGACCCGTCGTGGTCGGCAACCCCGAACGGTGACGCCTGGGTGCAGCAGGACGCACCGAACACCAACTACCAGACCAGCCAGGAGCTGCGGGTCGGCACCCGAAACGGCGGCGCCAACCGGTTCCGCTCGTTCGTGCGATTCGCAATCGGTGGAGCTCCCTGGAAGGGCGCCAAGATCACCTCGGCCTCGCTGGTCCTGCGCAACTTCGAGACCGATACCTGCAACGGCGGCGCCATTCGGATCCACCGCCTCACCGAGCAGTTCTCGGCAACTAGCGTCACCTGGAACAACCAGCCCACCGTCACCAGCTTCGGCGCAGACGACACCTCAGTCGCAAAGGGCTACTCCGGATGCGCGGCCGGCGATGTCTCCTGGGACGCCACCTACATCACCCAGATCTGGGCCGATAACGTCGCGGACCCGTTTGGCTTCCGCGTGAGTGCGGTCAGCGAGACCAACAACAACACGTGGCGCAAGTACCGCTCTGCTAACGCTCCAGACCTCAAGCCCCGCCTGGTGGTGAACTACACCCGCTACCCGAACACGCCCACCGGGCTCACCATGACGCCGTCGCTGAACGAGTTCGTTGGCTCGACGACGCCGAAGCTTTCGGCGAACGTCAGTGACGCCGACGGCGGGACTGTCAGGGCGCGGTTCGACTTCTACAAGGCGAGCGCCCCGGGCGTTCTCGATTTTTCGGTTGACGGATCGACGGTCTCTAGTGGCGGAACCTCAACGGCCACTGTGCCGGCAGGCAAGCTCGCTAACGGCGCGGGCTACACCGTCAAGGCCTACGCCAACGACGGCGTTGTTGCTTCCGGCAAGAACGCTACGTCCGGAGGCTTCGTTGAGCGGGCATTCACGGTCGACGACAGCGTCCCGTCGGCGATCGTGACCAGCACCGGGTACAGCAACGGTCAGTGGGCTACCACGAAGCCAGCGAGCAACACCTTCACCCTGGACGGTGACTTGAGCACCCGATCGTTCAACGTGACGCAGGACGACCAGTCAACGGTGGTCACTGCCGATTCGAACGGTGACGCCACGCTTTCTTGGAACCCCGAGATTGGGGCGCACCAGCTCACCGTGGCACCTGTGAGTCGAGCGGGAGCCGCTGGCAATCCAGTGGCGTTCGGCTTTGGCAGCGGCGGCACGTCAGCCATCACGCGACCGGCCGAGGGCGACCGGTCGTCGTCGACCTTCCCGGTCGAGGCCTCTGGCCCGGCAGGAGCGACGTCAGCAAAGGTGCAGTGGCGTTTCGCCCCTGACACCACCGGGACACCTGACCCCAATGCCGGCTGGGCCGATGCCACAGGTGTCACACTGGCCAACGGTTCGAACTGGTCCGGCTCTGTCTCGGGCACCGGTACCTCCGCGACCCCCGGCCTGATTTGGGACGCAGCCGCCGAGTCCGGTATCAGTTCGACGGCCCTGGTCGAGGTCCGCGTCGTCTTTACCTATCCCGGATCGACGAAGCCGTCGCCTTTGCGCCGCATCACGGTGGTGCCGCACGCCTTCGGTGGTTCGTTCCCGACTGATGAGGCTGGGCCCGGCCAGGTGGCGCTGTTCACGGGCGAGCTCGAGCTAAGTGAGGCGGACGTCAGCGTCCCGGGTTACGGCGGCGACCTGTCGCTGGGGCGCTCGCACCTGTCCATGGCTGGAACCCCATCCGGCCCGGCGGGCGTCTTCGGGCCCGGGTGGAAGGCCGGTCTCGCCGGACCCGACGAAGGGGTCGCCAGCCTCATCGTGACCGACCACACCGCAAGTGATGGATCAATCGTCTTCAACGCCCCCGACGGTGCTTCCTACACCTACCGGCACACCAGCGGCACGGCCGGTGCGCAGCAGACTGGAAGCTACGTTGGGGTCGGCGAGACCGCTCTCGATAACGACCGGCTCAGCCTCTCGATCGCAACCGAGCCCGGTCTGACGCACAGGCTGACGTTGACCGAAAACGACGGCGGTAAGACCGTCTGGATTCGCACCACGGGCGGTAACGGCGTCGACCCCACCTGAGTCACCGAGCAGATCGTCGGTGCAGAGTCGACGTCGACGACGACGTTCGCCCACGATGCGGCCGGCCGTGTCACGTGGGTTTTCGCTCCCGCACCAAGCGGGGTGACCTGCAACACCTCAAGCCAGACCGCGGGTTGCCGGGCGCTGCGGTTGAACTACAGCGACGTGAGCACTGGCGGCGTTACCGAGAAGCGGCTGACCAGCGTTGACCTCCGGATTTGGGATCCCGCCACGGGCTCCAACGGCCTTCCCGGCTCCTCAGCTGGCATGTCAACCCAGCCGGTGGCCAAGTACGCATACGACGCCACGGGACGTCTGATCGAGACCTGGGATCCTCGCATTGCCGATGGAAGCAACGCGGTGAAGACCGCCTACAGCTACAACAGCATCGCCGGGCATACCGTGCTTAAGACCGTCACCGAGCCCGGTCTTAAGCCCTGGACGTTCAACTACGACGGATCGGGCCGTCTGGCAACCGTCACTCGACCCCAGGACGCCGCCGTCGGCGGGGCCGACGCCACCTGGACCGTGAAGTACGACATCCCGCTCTCAGGAAGCGGGCTCCCCGACTTGACCGCTACCGCAACGGCTGCCTGGGATCAGCCCGCGGCGGACGCCCCAACCAGCGGGGCCGCGGTCTGGGGCCCCGATCGCATTCCTGCCAACTCACCCTCGGGAGACGACTACGAGTACGCCTCGCTGTCGTACTGGAGCAAGCCTGGACGCCTGACCAACGCCGCCGGCTACGGTGCAGGCGCATGGCAGGTCACCTCCACGCGCTACGACGCCCAAGGCAACAGCATCTGGACCCTCGACGCTGCATCGCGCGCCCAGGCGCTCACTGAGGGCAGCACACCTGCCCAGACCGCCGGAGCGGCGAACAAGTACGCATCCCTCACCGTCTACAACGCCGACGGCACCCGCGTCGAAGAGGGTTGGGGACCGACCCGCGACTTCGTCCTCGAGGACGGCAGCGCCATGACGGGTCGAAAGCTAACGCAAACGGTGTACGACGACGAATCCGACGCCGCCGGCTACCTCGACGGCCGACCCTCCAGCATCCCGGCAGGCGGGTTCAATCTCCCCGTTCGGGAACTGGTCTCCGCAACTGACCGGACCGGCCCCGGTGGGAACGGCACTCGCTTCGACATCAAGGAAACCCGCTATCGCTACGACGCCGTGCAGACGGGAGATGGCGACGGCTGGACCCTGCGCACTCCGACACGCGTGATGACGCAGGAGGGATCCGGTTGGTCAACGACCATTACCCGATTCGACGCGGAAGGCAAGGTCACCCAGACGCAGACCCCGCAGGCTGTTGAAGCGGGTGGACCCGCCGGCGGTTCGGCCGGTGCAGCGCGCACCAGTAACACCGTCTACTACACGCCCGGCAGCAGCGCCTCCCGGTCTGAGTGCCAGAACAAGCCCCAGTGGACGGGTTTGGTGTGTTGGACCGGGTCAGTTGGGGCGCCCTCGACCGGAGCTAACATCCCCGCATCCACCGTGGAGGGCTACTCAATACTGCTCGCACCAACCCGCTCGGTTGAAGCGTCCGGAGCAGCCACCCGGACCAGCGTCACGGGGTACGACGCCGCCGGACGCCCCACGTCGTCATCGATCGAGACGAGCGGGCTCAGCACGGCTGACCGAGCGGTGCCTGCCGTGTCGACGACCTACTCGCCGTCGACGGGTCTGCCGACCAGCACGACGAGTGGTTCGCAGACTATGACGACCGGCTACGACAGTTGGGGCCGCGTGACGTCGCAGACCGATGGCACCGGCAACACTGCAACAAGCAGCTACGACGCAGCTGGGCGATTGGCTACCGCGAACGACGGCAAGGGCACCTACGCCTACGGCTACAACGGCATCGACGTCGCCGGAAAGAAGGAGCGCCGCGGGCTAGTGACCAGCGTTGATGTTGGCTTGGCGTCCGGGCCAGACGTCTTTACCGGTGCATACGACAGCAACGGAAATCTCACGAAACAGGTCTACCCGGGCGGCCTAACCGCTAGTTATGACCGAGACCTCGATGGGGCCGCGGTCGGACTCACCTATTCGCAGTCCGGCAGTGCCCTCCTCGCGTTTAGTCAGGATCTCGACCGTGACGGGCGAGTTCGCACCAACCAAGGACCGGCCTCGAGCCAGACCTACAGCTACGACGATCGCAATCGACTCGTGAAGACCGAGGACACGACATACGACGGCTGTACAACTCGTCGTTACGGTTTCTCGAAGGACTCTAATCGGACCAGCCTGATCAATTCCGCTCCTGCAAGCGACGGCGACTGTCAGACCGCCACCGGATCAACCATCGCTTCGAACTTTGACGACGCTGACCGGATCACAACTACTGGCTATACCTACGATGCCCTCGGGCGAACGAAGATCGTCCCCGCATTCGATGCTCCGACCTCCGGCCTAAGCAATCCGGGAGATCTGACGCTTACGTTTCACGCCAACGATATGGCAGCCACGATTACCCAGACCGGCAACGAGAACGGCGCAAGCGTCACCAGGGCGCAAGATTTCGTCCTCGACGCAGGCGCGCGCATCTCGACGGTGAAATCGCTCAGCAACGGTGTATCGCTAGCCGAAGACACCAATCACTATGCGTCGAGCAGTGATAATCCCTCTTGGACCGCGACCAGGACCCGCGCTAACGCCACAACTGCGTGGACGGAGTCGTGGACACGGAACGTCACGGGCCTACAGGGCGACCTCGCGCTGACTCAGACGTCAACTGGTGTGGCGGAAGCCCAGCTTGCAAACCTTCACGGAGACAACGTCGCCCAAGCACCAGTGAGTTTCACTGGCCTCGGCTCATACGCCGAAGCGTCGGAGTTCGGCGCAGCACGCACCGACAGTGGTCCTGCCCGGTATGGCTGGCTTGGTTCCAAGCAACGCCAGTCTAACGGTATTCTGGGGGGTCTTACGCTCATGGGCGCTCGACTTTACAACCCAGTTAGCGGTCGTTTCCTATCGCGCGACCCCGTAAAGGGCGGAAATGACAACGCATATACCTATCCGCTGGACCCGATAAACCAGAGTGACCTCACTGGGAAGTGGTGTGTAGCGGGCATTGGAACCACCTGCACTAGGTACACTTGGGCCCCTAATGGCCGTCCGCTGCCGGTAAGACACAAGGTTCGATCGAAGCTGTGGAACAAGCATGGCATCTCATGGAGAACCGCAAGGGCGCTTGCGCCGCTAGGGTATTACTTGGGGGACCGCGGTTCCTACGGCCAATACACAGTGAAAATCTGGCAGGTAGTGCGCACCAGGAGTGGTGCGAAGAAGAAGACTGGGTACTGGGCGCGAATTACATATGGAATCAACTGGAACTCGGCTGCCGACGGGAAGACCTACGGTCTAACAACGATGTTTTGCTCCTCGTGGGGCAAGCGAGGCGTGTATACTATTTACGGCGATAATAAGTACAAGACTTTCTGTCCGTATTGGGTGAATAGCAATTACATTCCATAGCAGCCCTGAAGAACTCGTCATATCAACGCGTATCCATGCGTTGTATGCTGACGATGGTACGCTTAAAGAACCGGCTAGCGCGGGTAGAATCTTGGCCGGTTTTATCTTGGCGTGTCGCTTGGACCCAGATCGAACGACAGATGATAAAGAGATGATTCCCGCCCAACTCGGGGCGAGGGTGGATACCGCCGGCTGGGCAGTCAAGTTGGGTTCGGCGAATTCTGCCTGGGCGCTGCTCTTGGCCAGTCGGCGCGAGGTAAATAGTCAAAAGGAGGGCGACGCTATCTGGGTGCGGCCCGAGACTCTCGATCCAATCGACTTGATCGATGGGTCAGAGCGCCTCGCGAGCCTTACGCGTCAGTGGCGCATCTTGGAGTCGAACTACGCCCGGCGGAACTACGGAAGCCTTGCTGATCTGGAACTCACGGTCACACCTGCCTGACGCTGAGGACCGCAATCTGGCGCTATAGGTCTTCACCCGGGAGGGGTCGGGCATCTCCGAGGTCGCCGACTTGGCGGGACGTCGCTCGCGGCGGTCCAGCAGGAGTTGGGCACCCGGGCTAGCTGACGCGCGCGCTCGAGGCGGCGTGCGTAACGCCGAGCTGGTGACGGCCTCGCTCTGCACGAGCGCGGGCACCGAGAAGCCGCTGACCAAGGCCAGCGTGTCGAGCTCGCCGGGGATCAGGCCGTTGACAGCCTCGGCCGCCGCCTCGGTGTTCAGGTTCAGGTCGACGGCGTGCTTCTTCGCCACAGCAGCAACGCTCATACCCGATTCGTAGTCGGCAATGAAGCGATCGACCTGGGCGCAGCTGAAGCGCGTCTGGCGCTGTCGTCTTGAAACTCCGCGGGCTCGGGAGGGCCAGGGCCCAAAGGCCTAAAATAGTGCAGTTGCTTGCTACTTGGCCTCGTTCGCGTTGGTCCCACTGTTGCATCAGCCCGCCAGTAGTCGCCAACCCAACCAAGTGCAGCCGTAGGACTACCCCCATGGCAGGGGTCGTTCTTGTTCTCGCCGGGAACCGCATCGGTACATGTCCGAGCAGCATCCGGGTCGGCCCGAGTGCACCTGACGCATGTCGGAGGGGCGCCAACATCCCCACTTAGTGACAGGGCATCAGGACATAGCCTGAGGCGCGATTGTGGGAGGACTGAGGTGTACCGATGGCTCCTGCGATGCGTAGGCAATATGCAACGTCTCGCGTAAGGAGTACAATCGGAAATAAAGGGGGACCAATGCGGCTCAACATCTTTCGCATACCAACGGACCAGGTCGCTGCTCTAAGGGAAAAGCTCGCTTCCAGTGGCCTCAATGTCATCAAAGAGGTTGATCAGGGATCTTGGCACGGCGACTTCTTTTTCTCCGAACATCCAGTACCTAGCGCTATCCCCTGGGTGCAGACGTTCCAGTCCTACTTCGCCGAGGACCTAAAACCTCACAACCGTAATTACTTTGCCGTGTTCCTGTTTGTTCGCGGCGGCGACTGTTTCGCTCTCAGTTATGGCAAGTCGCATTTCTACGTCCGACCGTTCTGCGACTACGATTTTGGCATTGAGCTTGCGAAGCGCATCGCCAACGAAGAGGACATTCGACAAACCGCTTCGAAGCGCTTCGCGGGTAGCCGTCTTAAGGACATCAAGAGCTACTCATCAAACACTCCACTCATAATCGAAAGTGGCGAGTCCGTCGACTACATTCAAGCATCGGTCGCCGAAAGCAACCAGGGCGACTATGGAAAGACCGGGAAGTTTGGAACGTCGGCACAAGTGGCTCCCAAGATTGCTCCGCCTGAGATTGGCGCTTTTCTAACAATGCTAGTTGATGAGTTGGAACGACCTGCGAAGTTCCCACTCCCTCGCACGTTGATCATCACCGAGAAAGACGAGATAGCCCAGTTTGACGAAATGCTCTTGGATGAGTTGCAGAGTGACATTGGGACTAGTGATTTCACTAACAATACGATTGACTTATACGGCGTCGACTTCGTTTTTCCAAGTGAAGGTACGTTCGTGTTGCGATGCGGACGTGGCAACAAGAGGCAACTCGAGCAGCTGACGATGGGTGATCTCAAACAGTACATTCAAGATTGTGAGATACCCCGGGAGGACATCCTAAAAATCCGTATCACGCATGAGCCCGAGGGTGGTGCTAGGTACACGGAGAGCATCAAGGAATCGATTGACTTCATAGCTGACGACGATCGAGTAGTGCTAACGAGTGGTAAGTGGATGAAGTTCAACCAGGACTACTTGAAGTTTCTTGATGACGCAATTCGCGAAATCGAGGTCGAGGAGGCTGAACCACAATTCGCCGTGATTAACATCACCGAGCCTGAGTTCAACGTGTCGGCCGATGTCGTTGCGGCCGGTTACGAGCTTGCCGACAAGGATTTCGAGATCTTCAAGACGCGTCGGCCGACGCCTGTCGAGGCGTGGGATTTGCGCAAAGGCGGGACCGTATATGCGGTCAAGTTCGGATCTGCACAGAAACTGCATTATGCCTGCGACCAGGCGCTGAACGTCCTTGAGCTCTTGCGCAATAAGGCCGAAGCGAAAGAGGTCCCGCATTTCGATCGTTACTGCCTTTGGCTGGGTTATCGAGTAAAAACGATGCCCGACAATCTGGCCGACACGGGATCTATCATCCTTAAGCAGAAGATCGAAGCATGGGCCCGGAAGGCAGTGGAGCTCGGCGTAGTGCCCGCTATCAAGCTAAGCCAGCGTGTGGTGAGTGGTCTCGACTCGGGACCGGGCGGCCCCGCCGATGCTTAATCGCGGACTTCGGAGAACAAACTAAGGAGAATGTATGATTATTCTATTGAGCTACGACCTGAATGGTGGCGAGCGCCCGTCAGCATATGAAGACGTGAAGAAGATGATCGCGAAACACGCGATTGATTACAAAAAGCCCCTTTATTCGCAGTGGTTCATTGAAACCGATGACTCGGTGCAAGTCTGGCACGATCGCATGAAAGAAGTTGCCGATACCGACGATAATTGGTTCATTTTCAAGATTGGAAGATCGAACAGGCAGGGTTGGCTGAATCGTAATGTTTGGACTTGGCTGAAGGAACGGAGCGGAGACTAACGTTAGTCTACCCTGCTCGTAGCCCTGTAGTAGGACTGAAGGGATAGCTCCGGTCACCCACTGGCTGACACCATGGCGCCACTGGCAAGTGCATGCGGCTTCTGCGCCGGTTGAGGAGCTCGACACGGCGGCAGCCATCGCCCACCAGCGGTCGGCGTTGCTCAAAGCCGGGCTCGCTGCAGTGAACAGTTGCAGACCGTCGTGGCCACCATCGCGTCCGTCTACGCGGGCGACAAGAAGCGCAGAGAACGCGGGCCGGTGACGGTCGATGCCGTCGTGAACCCACAGGTCGATCCGGATGACATGAGCAGAGCACTGCACAAGATCATGCGGGGGATTCGCGAGCACTACGACCGTAAGCCTTGAGCTGGTTGCTGACCGTGGTCCGGCTGCAGTCGTAACGCTTACCAAGTTGGAGGTACGACCAGCCGGCGGCACGGAGCTCGGCAGCCTCGCTCAGCCGATCCGCCGGGATGCCGTGCTGGTAGCGGATCTCGATGCCGAGTCGGTGCAGGTGACCACTGACGACATCCCGGTCGACGCCGTGCTTCTTCGCGACCTGCTCGATGTTGAGGCCGGCCAAATAATCGGCCGCGACAGCCTGGACCTGTGCCTTGTCGAGGCGCTGGTGTTTCTGGCGTTTGGCTCGTGCTGACCGAGGTCGACAGGGAAGAACCGGCTCCCCGGAGCATATTCTTGCCAGTTGGTCCCATATGTGTTGTTTCCAACTATGACTCAGTTGGCCCGCGTCACGAGACCCCGGCAGCCACACGGCTGCCGGGGTCTCGCTGTTCGCCGCTGGGCGCGGGTCGCGGCCCGGCCGGATCGTGGAACCTTCTCGTCACCAGGTGACGAGGAAGCTCCACGACGACTGCTCAGCCCTGCAGCAGCTGCTCCACCCGGATCTCCACGGCCTGGGCCGGGTGTGGGGCGGTGGGACAGACTGGTCGCATGCTGCCCCGAGGAGTCCGCCCGGTCGCGCCCGGCCCCGGCCAGGAGTCGGTGTGGGACTACCCCCGCCCGCCCGCGCTGGTCGCCTCCGACCGCAGCATCGAGGTGCGCCACGGCGACGTGCTCGTCGCGTCGACGCGGGCGGCGTACCGCGTGCTCGAGACCAGCCACCCCCCGACCTGGTACCTCCCGCCCGACTCCGTGCCCGACGGCGTCCTCGTCCCCGCCGGGGGCCGCGGCAGCTGGTGCGAGTGGAAGGGGCAGGCGCGCTACTTCGACGTCGACGGCGTCCCGCGCGCGGCCTGGGCGTACGACGACCCGACGTCCGGCTTCCGCGACATCGCCGGCTACCTCGCGTTCCATCCCGCGCTGCTCGACTGCTTCGTCGACGGCCAGCGGGTGGTGCCGCAGGAGGGCGGCTTCTACGCCGGCTGGGTCACCGACGACGTCGTCGGCCCCTTCAAGGGGATCCCGGGGTCGATGGGCTGGTAGCCGCCCTCGTCAGTGCCGCTCCTCCAGCCCGACGGCGTCGCGCAGCTTGCGGGTGGCGTCGTGCAGCGACGGGTCGTCGGCGGCGCGTGACTCCATCAGCTCGGCGAGCGCCTCGGCCAGCACGTTGAGCTTCTCCTGCGCGGCCTCCTCGGCGCGGCGGCCGGAGTTCTCGAGCAGCGCCAGCAGCAGCAGCGTCACCACCGAGGCGGTGGTGTGGATGACGTACTGCCACTCCTTCAGGTTGGGCCACAGCGGCGCGCTCGCCGCCCAGCCGACGACGACGACGAGGCAGACGGTGAAGAACGGCGCCGAGCTCGCCTGCCGGTGGCCCCACTCGACGAACTTCTCGAACCCGTTGCGTCCGTCGCTCTCACGACGGTCCTCCGCCGCGTCGTTGCGCTCCATCTGCGCAACGTAGCCACGCCGGGCGGTTGCGACAGCCCGCGCGACACAACACGCCGCGCCGGATCGTGGGACGTCTCACGAGAGTCCTCGAATCGGATAAAGTCAACTGACTTGCTTGAGTAATGCGAGAGGAGGACCGCCGTGCCGTACGACGACATCGCTCCCCAGGAGGGTCGCGGCTGCCGCGGCTCCTCCGAGGACCCCGTCGGTGCCATCGACGTCCACCAGCACCTGTGGCCCGAGGAGCTGCTCGACCGGCTCCGCGCGCGCAGCCGGGCGCCGTACCTGCGGGGCTGGACGCTCCACCTCGACGGCGAGCCGCCGTACGACGTCGACCCGCGCGCCCACGACGTCGCGGCCCGCGTGGCCGCTGACACGGAGGCCGGTGTCGGACTGGCCTGCGTCAGCCTGTCGGCGCCGCTCGGGCTCGAGTCGCTGGCCGCGCCGAGCGCCCGGCCGCTGCTCGACGCCTGGCACCGAGGGGTCCACGAGCTGCCCGCCCACTTCCGTGCCTGGGCGTCGGTGCCGCGCGAGGACGCCGACCCGGGCAGGCTCGCGGGGCTGCTGGCCGAGGACCGGTTCGTCGGCGTGCAGCTGCCGGCCTCCGACCTGCTGACGCCGCGGGCGTGGGAGGGCGCGCTCGACCTGCTGCGCGTCGCCGAGGCCGCGGGCAGACCCGTGCTGGTGCACCCCGGGCCCGAGGCCGCGCCGCCGCTGGCGCGCGACCTGCCGGGGTGGTGGGCACCGGTCGTCGGTTACTCCGCCCAGCTCCAGGCCGCCTGGTGGGCCTGGCACGCCGCCCGCCTGCGGCCCGACGTGCCCCGGCTCCCCGTGGTCTTCGTCGCCGCGGCCGGGCTCGCACCGCTGCTCACCGAGCGCCACCAGCTGCGCGGCGGCACCCGTGCGCCGGTCGACCCGCTGCTGCTGCTCGACACCTCCGGCCACGGCGAGCGCGCGCTCGAGGCGGTCGTGCGGGTCGTCGGGATCGACCCGCTCGTGCTCGGCAGCGACGCGCCGTACGCCGCTCCGCTCACGCACCTGCTCGGCGACGCGGCCACCCGTGCCGTGCGCCACGCCAACCCCCGTCGCCTGCTCGGCCTCGGGATCTCGCACCGCACCCCGCACACCCCCCTCACCCGGATCGGAGGAGCGTCGTCATGGACACCGACACTCGTCAGCTGACCCCCACCCGCACCAGCAGCACCATCACGACGCCGTGCGGCGTCCCGGCCGAGGCGGCCGCGGCGCTGACGTCGTACGACGCCGACCTGCAGGTCGTCGACCTGCCCGACCGCGACCTGTCGAAGGGCGAGCTCGAGCAGCTCGCCGCCGCCGTCGCCCAGCACCCCGAGGCCTGGCAGCACCTGGTGGCCTTCGACGGCGAGCATCGGGTCTACGCCTCGCTGCACCGCGACAACCACGTCGACGTGTGGCTGCTGTGCTGGACCCCGGAGAACGACACCGGCTGGCACGACCACGACGTCTCGTCGGGTGCGGTCGCGGTCGTCGCCGGCGAGCTGGTCGAGAACAACCTGACCATCGCCCACGGTGCCCGCGAGACGCGCGTGCCCGCGGGTTCGGTGTTCTCCTTCGGCCCCGACCACATCCACCGGCTCAACGGGGCGTCCCACGGCAGCGTCAGCGTGCACGTCTACTCGCCGCCGCTGTGGCGGATGGGGCAGTACGCCGTCGACGACGCCGGCGTGCTGCGCCGCCAGTCGCTGTCGTACGCCGACGAGCTGCGGCCGATCGACTAGCCCCGGGGGCCGGCCCCTACGGTGACCCCATGCCCTCGCTGCAGCAGGTCGCCACGGTCCCGGAGGGGCCGGTCCACCGCCTCACCCTCGGCGCCGCGCCGGGCGTCGAGCTCGACCTCGTCGACCTCGGCGCGACGGTCGCGGGCCTGCGCGTCACCGGCGGTGACGGCGTACGACGCCAGGTCGCGGTCACCTACCCCGACCCGACCGACGCGCTCACCGCCACCGAGTACCTCGGCGGCACCATCGGCCGCGTCGCCAACCGTGTCGCCGGCGCCCGGTTCGGGCTCGACGGCCGCGAGGTGCGGGTGGCCGCCAACGAGGGCGCCCACCTGCTGCACGGCGGCCCGGTCGGCTTCGACAAGCGGCTGTGGCGCGTCGAGGAGCACGACGACCACCGCGCGGTGCTGAGCCTGACCAGCGACGACGGCGACCAGGGCTTCCCCGGCACGCTCGAGGTGCGGCTCGAGATCGAGGTCGGCGACGACACCCTCGACCTGGTGCTCAGCGCCACCACCGACGCCCCGACGCCGGTCGCGCTGACCAGTCACCTCTACCTGTGCCTGACCGGCGCCGACGAGACCACCGCCGGCGTCCGCGACCACGACCTGCAGCTCGCGGCCAACCGGGTCCACCACGTCGACGACGAGCTGATCCCCGTCGCGGGCCCGGCGCGGCCGCTCGACGGGTCGCCGTACGACCTGCGCACGTCTCGCCACCTCGCCGACGCCGTCGCCGAGACCGGCGGCGGACTCGATCACGACTACGTGCTGACCGGCTCCGGGATGCGCGAGGTCGCGTGGCTGACCGCGCCGCTCGCCCGCTCGCGCGCGGTGCTGAGCACCGACCAGCCCGACCTCCAGGTCTTCACCGGCCAGGGGTTGTCGTCGCACCGGCCGTACGCCGGCATCGCCCTCGAGCCGCAGACCCCGCCCGACGCCGTCAACCGCGCCGGCGCCGACGGCTTCCCCGACATCACGCTGCGCCCGGGCGAGACCTACACCTGCCGGATCTCGTGGCGCTTCGAGGCGCTGGCAGACTCGCCCGCAGAGTCTCGGTGAACGTTCACATCCCAGGAGGAACCTGATGCAGCACCGCACCCTCGGCCGCACCGGACGCACCGTCTCGGCCGTCGGCCTCGGCACCTGGCAGCTCGGCGCCGACTGGGGCGAGGTCAGCGAGTCCGACGCCCGCGAGGTGCTGGAGGCCTCGCTCGAGGCGGGCGTGACGTTCTACGACACCGCCGACGTCTACGGCGACGGGCGCAGCGAGCAGGTCATCGCCGGCTTCCTGCGCGACCACGCCGACGCCGGGCTGTTCGTCGCCACCAAGATGGGCCGGCGCGTGGAGCAGCAGCCCGAGAACTACACCCCCGACAACTTCCGCGCCTGGACCGACCGCTCGCGCCGCAACCTCGGCGTCGACACCCTCGACCTCGTCCAGCTGCACTGCCCGCCGTCGGCCACCATCGACGACGAGCGCACCTACGACGCCCTCGACGCGCTCGTCGCCGACGGCACCATGGCGGCGTACGGCGTGAGCGTCGAGACCTGCGACCAGGCCCTCGCCGCCATCGCGCGGCCCCACGTCGCGAGCGTCCAGATCATCCTCAACCCGCTGCGGCGCAAGCCGCTCGAGCAGGTGCTCCCCGCGGCCGTCGAGGCCGGCGTCGGGATCGTCGTGCGCGTGCCGCTCGCCTCGGGCCTGCTGTCCGGCAAGTACGACGAGTCGACGACCTTCGCCGACGACGACCACCGCAGCTACAACCGCGACGGCTCCGCCTTCGACGTCGGCGAGACCTTCTCGGGCGTGCCGTACGACGTCGGCCTCACCGCCGCCGGTGAGTTTGCCGGCATCGTGCGCGAGCACCTCGACGGCGTGACCTCGGCCCAGGCCGCCATCGCCTGGGCGTGGCAGCAGCCCGGCGTCAGCACCGTCATCCCCGGCGCCCGCAACGCCGACCAGGCCCGCGCCAACGCCGCCGCCGGCGACGTCGCCCCCCTCGGCGACGACGTCCTCGCCGCCGTCGAGCAGGTCTACGACACCCACGTCCGGGAGCTCGTCCACCACCGCTGGTGATCCCGCCGCCCTTCGTGGCTCGCTCCGCTCGCACCTCAGGGACCGGCGGCCTCGCCTCGCTCAACCTCGGGACCGGCGGCCTGACTCCGCTCCCTGAGGAGCCCGTGAGGGACGAGCGGGCGTCACGAAGGGGCACCTCGGGACGGGCGGCCTCACTCGGGGACCGGCTGTCTGACTCCGCTCCCTGAGGAGCCCGCGAGGGACGAGCGGGCGTCACGAAGGGGCGCCGTCGCCGGGTGCGGGGGTCTCGCGGCCCCGCGCCCTTCGTGGCTCGCTCCGCTCGCACCTCAGGGACCGGCGGGCTCGGGGCACGTCGACCAGCCCGTTCCGGTTCGGGTACGGCGCAGGGGTGACCGACGCGCCGTACGACCCCGCCCTCGTCGCCCGCTCGATCGAGCTGGCGGCGGCCAACGTGAGCAACGGCGGCAAGCCGTTCGCGACGATCGTGGTCGACGCGGCGAGCGGCGAGGTGCTGCACGAGGCGACCAACCAGGTGTCGCAGACCGGTGACAAGACGGCCCACGCCGAGATCACCGCGATCCGCGAGCTGGCGGCGCAGGGGCGCGACGACCTGAGTGGCTGCGACGTCTACGTGACGGCGTACCCCTGCCCGATGTGCCTCGGCGCGCTCTACTACGCCGAGCCCGAGCGCGTGGTCTACGCGGTGACGCGCGAGGAGGAGGGCGAGCACTACGAGGACGGCGGGCGCTACACGACGCTGGCCGGCTTCTACGACGAGTACGCCAAGCCCGTCGCCGAGCGCGCGCTGCCGTCGGTGCACGGCGAGCCGCAGGGGCTCGGGCTCGACGACCTCACCGAGCCGTTCCGGGCCTGGACCGCGCAGCACGGGTGAACGACGACGCGGTCGACCGCTGGTCGCAGCGCCACGGCGGGCTCGAGACGCAGTCGCGCTGGGTCACCGGCTGGGCTCGGCTGACCGACGCGATCGCTCGGCCGCTGGCGCGACGGGTGCCGGCCGACGTGGTGACGGGGCTGGGCGTCCTGGTCGTGGCGGCCGCCGTGTCCGTCACCGCGCTCGGCGCCGCCTGGACGGTGCTCGCGGCCGTCCTGGTCGTCGCGGGCGCCGTGCTCGACGGCGTCGACGGGGCGGTGGCATCGCTGCGCGGCGGCGGCACCCCCTGGGGCCGGGTGCTCGACCCCCTCGCCGACCGGGTGAGCGACCTCCTGCTGGTGCTGGCGCTGTACGTCGCCGGCGCCCCCGCCTGGCCCTGCATCGGGCTGGCCGTGACGACGGTGCTGCTGGAGGGCCTTCGGACGACGGCGCAGGTGGTGGGGATGGACGGCCCCGGTGTCATCAGCGTCTGGGAGCGTCCGTCACGCGTCATCGTGGCCGTGATCGGCCTGGTCGTCTCGGCCGCCCTGCCCACGCAGCTCACCTGGGTCGCCTGGGTCGGCCTCGCCCTCGCTCTCCTCGGCCTCGCCCAGCTGCTGGTCGCCGTGCGTCGCGCGCTGGGGTGAGCCGTCCCTCACGACGCGTCGACCAGCCCCGCTCGGCCCTCGCGCCTTGACCAGACCCGTGACTACGCCGGGCTCACCTGCTCGGCGACGATCCCGGCGGACAGGAGCACGAGGGGGAGGCCGCCGCCGGGGTGGGCGGAGCCGCCGACGAGGTGCAGGCCGGGGACGGGCGGGTCGTTGGCGGGGCGCAGGAAGGCCGCGCGGGCGCCGTTGGAGGAGGTGCCGTAGATGGCGCCGCCCGGGCTGCCCGTGAGCCGCTCGAGGTCGGCCGGGGTGCGCAGCTCGCGCCACCGGACGTGGGGCCGCAGGTCGAGCCCCCGGTCGGCGGCGACCTCGAGCACGTGGTCGGCGTAGGCGTCGGCGACGCCGGGGGTGTTCCAGTCGACGCCGTCGGCACCGTGCCGGGGGGCGTTGACCAGCACGAACCACGCCCCCGCACCCGGGCCCGGCACGACGGCGGGGTCGTCGGGAGCGCTGAGGTAGACGGTCGGCCGGGTCACCACGCGCCCCGCGGCGAGCGCGTCGAACTCGGCGTCGTAGTCCTCGGCGAAGAGCACCCGGTGGTGCGCGCCGGGCGGCGGGTCGTCGAGGGCGAGCAGCAGCGCGAAGCCGGAGTACGACGCCTCGGCCCGCGCCGCGCGGCGACCGGCGCGGCGGGCGGCCCGTGCGCCGGGCCCCACGACGAGCCGGTCGAGCACCACCCGTGCGTCGGCGTTGGCGACGACGACGTCGGCCTCGACCACCTCGCCCCCGACCTGCACGCCGGTCACGCCGCGGGTGCCGGTGACCACGGCCTCGACCTCGGCCCCGGTGCGGACGTCGACACCGAGCGAGCGCACCCGCTCCAGCAGGGCGTCGGAGATGCGCCGCAGCCCGCCGGCGACGTACCAGGAACCGAAGGCCTGCTCGACGTGCGGCACGGTCAGCAGGGCGGCGGGGGCGCGGCGCGGGTCGGAGCCGGAGTACGTCGCGTAGCGGTCGAGCAGGGTGCGCAGCCGCGGGTCGTCGAGGTGGCGTCGGCCGGCGGCGCGCAGCGAGCGCCACGGCGCGACGGTGCGTACGTCGTGCGGCCGGGCGGCGAAGCGGACCATGGCGCCCGGGCCGACGGGGGACTCGAGGAAGGGCCGGTGGGCCGCGGCCCACACCCGCTCGGCCTCCCGCGACAGCGAGGCCCACTGCGCCCCGGCCCCCGCCCCGAGGGCGTCGTCGAGCGCTACCGAGACGTGTGCCGGGTCGCCGGGCAGGTCGAGCACGGTGCCGTCGGCGAAGCGGTAGGAGCAGGCGGTCGCGAGCCGCTGCAGCGTCAGCGACTCCGAGAGCGGCGCGCCGGTCGCGGCGAAGAGCTCCTCCAGCACGTGCGGCATGGTCACCAGCGACGGTCCGGTGTCGAAGCGGAACCCGTCGCGCTCGAGCAGCCCGAGCTTGCCGCCGACGACCTCGGCGCGCTCGAGCACCGTGACCACGTGCCCGGCGGCGGCGAGCCGGGCCGCGGCGGCGAGCCCGCCGACGCCCGCGCCGACCACGACGACGCGGCTCATGCGACCCTCACCGGCCTGCCCTTCCACGTCACCGTGCCGCGGCGGCGGCGCACCAGCGAGTCGACGGCCAGCGCCTGCAGCGCGACGACCGACGCGGGGTGGAGCAGGGCGTCGGGCACCACCCGGCCGCCGGTGCGGTGGCCGCTGAGGGCGCGGGCGGCGGCCGAGGCGGCGTACCCGAGCAGCCCGACGCGTGAGCCGCGGGCGGCCGCCACGGCCGGCACGACGTGGGTCAGCACGAGCAGCGCGCCGACGGCGACCGCGCCCGCGGGGGAGCCGAAGGCGGCGCCGAGCGACTTCGACCAGCCGTCGCGGAGCGCGGCGGGCGAGTCGTACATGCGGCAGCTCGCGACCTCGGTGCCGTCGACCACGCCGCCCCGACCGCCGGTCGCCTTGACGCGGCGCACGAGGGCGAGGTCCTCCAGCACCTCGGCGCGTACGGCGCTGTGCCCCCCGGCCCGGCGGTAGGCCGCGGCGTCGATTGCGAGCAGCTGGCCGTTGCCGGCGGTCAGCGAGGGTCGGGTCGAGCCCTCGGCGAGCCCGAGCGGCAGCGTCGAGAGCCACGACCACTGCAGCAGCGGCTGCACCAGCCGCTCCACGAGGCCGTGGGCCTCCTGGCGGGGGTAGGGGCAGACGACGTCGAGGCCGGCCGAGCGCAGCAGCGCGGCGGTGGCGGTGAGCCCGTGCGGGGCGACCCGCACGTCGGCGTCGACGAAGACCAGCAGGTCGGCCCCGTCGGCGGCCTCCGCGAGCTGGTGGCAGGCCCACGGCTTGCCGAGCCAGCCGTCGGGCAGCGGCGCGCCCTGCAGCAGCTCGATCCCGGCGTGGTCGGCCAGCAGCGCGCCGGTGCCGTCGGTCGAGCCGTCGTCGAGCACCAGCAGCCGCGCCTCGCCCGGCCAGCGGGAGAGGGCGTCGGTGAGGTGGCGCAGGCACGCCTCGACGTGGCCGGCCTCGTCACGCACGGGCAGCAGCACCGCCAGGCGCTCCGCGGCGGGTGCTGCACCCGCGTCGGGGACGCGCAGCCGCCGCAGGTTGTCGAGCAGCAGGCCGAGGGAGAGCAGCGAGAGGCTGCTGCCCGCGGTGACGGGCAGGCTCACCGCAGCAGCCGCCGCGCCCGCTCGACCATCCGCAGCGCCACCGGCACCGCGACCAGCGCCATCACCAACCCGCCGACCAGGGCCACCGGCGGGCGGCCGAAGAAGACGGCGTGGGCGAGCACGGAGGAGAAGTAGGTCCACAGGTAGACCGCGAGCGGCACGACCGGGGTGGGCTCGAGCCGCGGCACGACCCGGTCGAGCAGGCCCACCACCAGGAAGGAGACCAGCAGCCAGCCTGCGAAGTTGGTCAACGGGATGCCCTCGACCCCGGGCAGGTGGGGCGAGGGGTTCGCCCAGGCCCAGTGGCCCGCGTCGACCATCTGGGGGTCGAGGAAGACGTCCCACGCGGTCAGCGCGAAGGCCCCGACGACGACCCGGGCGAGCGCCCCGCCGGCGAGCAGCCGACCCACGTGCAGCGCCGGCCACGCCATCATCACCCAGGCCATCGGCACCACCGCCGGCACGCCGAGGGGCTGCCACCCGAGGGTGCCGCTGTAGGCGTACTCCCCGAACGGCACGCCCGTGTGCACCCCGACCACCTCGGCGAGCAGCCCGCCCCCGCCGGCGACGAGGAGGAGCGCGGCGGCGGTGGCGGCGCCGTACCGGACCAGCGCATGGGTGAGCGCCGCGGCGGCCAGGAAGCCGACCGCGGCGATCGTCAGCGGCAGGGTGCCGCCGCCGGTCAGCGGGAAGGCGATCTGGGAGAGCACCCCGCACGACGCGAGCACGACCGGCACGGCGTCGGCCCAGGTCCAGGCGAGCGCGGGGCGGCCGGGGTGCACGGAGACGGCGGTCACGGGGTCCTCCGGTCGTAGGTGCCGGCGACGTCGTCGACGGCGAAGCGGGCGAAGAGCTCCTCGGCGTACCAGCGGGCCGGGCCGGTACGCCGCACCGCCTCGCGGTGGGCGGCGGAGCGGTGGGCGAAGTCCTCGAGCGCGTTCGCGGACTCCCAGAGCGAGAACGTGCCCTGCAGCAGCACGGGCGCCTCGCCGATGCCGATGGCGAGGCGTACGCCGGGCGAGGCGTGCAGGTCGCGCACCACGGCGGGCACGGCGCGGCGGAAGGAGCGGGCGGTGGTGGGTCGCAGCCGGGCCCGCGTCAACGCGGCCACGGGGCCGTCGTGGCGGGCGGCCGAGGGGGAGCGGAGCGGGCCGAACGGCTCGTGACCGCCCCAGCGGCCGCGGGAGCCGAGCGGGCGCAGCCGCAGCCGCAACGTCTCGTGGGCGTCGGCGTCCCAGGGGTCGGTGACCCGGGCGTCGGGACCGCGGTCGGCCGCCGTCGCGTCGTCCCACACGGTGAGCAGCGCCCAGTGGTGGGGGTCGGCGTCACGGGGCGCGAAGCTGCGGCCCGACCCGGTGCCGAGCAGCCGCGCGAAGCGCAGCCCCGGCGTGCGGCCCAGGTGGCGCCGCCCGGTCGCCATGCGTCGCATCGCCGGCAGGGCGCGGTCGACGCCCCAGACGCGGAGCTCGACGACGGGGCTCACGCGGGCACCTGCGCCGTCCGGGCCTCGTCGCGCTCGCGCAGCCGGTCGTCGACCGCCGAGACGGCCGTCCAGCCGACGAGCAGCACCACGTGGACCACGTAGAGCCAGAGACCGACGGCGACCACGCCGCCGACGACGCCGATGCCGGCGTACGGCAGGCCCACGTCGATCGGGATGGCGAGGAACGACTGGAAGCCGTGCAGGAAGCCGGCCAGGAACGCCCCCACCACGAGGCCGCCGACCACGGCCACCGAGGGACGCGGCGAGCGCGGCACGACGACGGCGAAGGCCCAGGCCAGCAGGGCCGACAGCACCAGCCACGTGGCGTGGAAGCCGACGACCACGCGGAGCGCGAGGTGCCAGGCGCCCGGACCGCCGCCCTCCGGCGACCACGGGACCAGCAGCTCGCCGACGGAGAACCACCCCCACGCCAGCACCGGCAGCACGACGGCGACGGGCAGCAGGCCGGCGCGCGCCCGCCAGCCGGTGAAGCGGTCGGGGTTGGTGCGCGGCTTGGGCCGCAGCAGCAGGGCGGCGCGACGCAGCCCCTCGCCGTAGAACGAGGCGGGGAAGAGGAGCACGAGCGCGCCGACCACGCCCAGCGCCGTACCCGCCCGCACCAGCTCGACGTACGGCCCTCGCCCGCCCATGTCGTCGGGCACCAGCACCTGCAGCGCCAGCAGCCGCTGCTCGGCGCCGTCGGCGCCCCACCACCAGGTGGTCGTCCAGACAGCCAGGAGCAGCCACGCCACCAGGCTGATGCCGGAGAAGAAGGTCAGCGTCGCCGCGGCCGCGGCGAGGTCACGCCCCTGGAGCCGCTCGCCGACCGCGCGCGCGAGGGTCACGGACTCGCGGCGCGCCACGGCCCACGGTCCGCCACGGCCCGGCTCGGTGATGCGCACTCCCTCCACCGTAGGTCGGTACCCCACACGCCCGACTCACGCGCGACGGCGACGCACCAGCACCGTGACCAGCGCCACGACGGCGAGACCACCCACGACCCACGGCCCGACCGGGCCGCTGAGCCACGCCACCACCACGGCGACGCCGACGAGCACGTAGAGCGCCGCCCGCAGTGCCGCCCCCACGACCACCGCGACGAGGGCCGGCGCCAGCCGCACCCGCAGCAGGCCCGCCGCGAGGCAGGCTGCGGTCTGCAGGCCGAGCGCCAGGTACGACGCCGCGACCGCCGGCGCGCCCCACCGCCCGACCACCTGCTGCGCCCGCACCATGCCCGGCCGGGCGAACAGCCGCTCGGCCGCCTCCCGCCCCTCGCCCGCGCGCCGGGCGCCGCGCCCCACGGCGTACGTCGCCGCCCCGCGCAGCGCGCCGATCAGCCACAGCAGCGCGAACGCCGTGACCACGGAGGTGTCGTCGGGCACGTGCCCATCGTCGCGCCGCGAGGCGCTGGCACGATGACCGGGTGAGCACGAGTGCGGACCTGTCGGACTGGTTCGAGTCCCCGGCGCAGGTCGAGAAGGCGTTGGCCGACGTCGGCTACCTCGCCGACACCGCCACCGCGACGACCACCTTCCTCGCCACCGCGCTGGGCAAGCCGCTGCTCGTCGAGGGCCCGGCCGGCGTGGGCAAGACCGAGCTGGCCAAGGCCGTGGCGAGCGCCTGCGACGCCGAGCTGGTGCGGCTGCAGTGCTACGAGGGCCTCGACGAGGCCCGGGCGCTCTACGAGTGGAACTACAAGAAGCAGCTGCTGCGCATCCAGGCCGGCACGTCGGGTGACTGGGCCGACACGCAGGACGACATCTTCACCGAGGACTTCCTGCTCACCCGGCCGCTGCTCACCGCGATCCGCAACGACCACCGCACCGTGCTGCTGGTCGACGAGGTCGACAAGACCGACGTCGAGGTCGAGGGGCTGCTGCTCGAGGTGCTCAGCGACTTCCAGGTGACGATCCCCGAGCTCGGCACCGTGGCCGCGACCCGTCGCCCGCTCGTGCTGCTCACCTCCAACGCCACCCGCGAGCTGTCGGAGGCGCTGAAGCGTCGCTGCCTCTTCCTGCACGTCGACCACCCCGACCGCGAGCGCGAGCTCGCCATCGTGCGCTCCCAGGTGCCCGAGGTCGACGCCCGGCTGGCCGGCGAGGTCGTCGACGCCGTCGGTCGGCTCCGCGGCCTCGAGCTGCGCAAGGTGCCCTCGATCGCCGAGACCGTCGACTGGGCGCGCACCCTGGTCGCGCTCGAGGTCGGCACCCTCGACGAGGCGGCCGCCGCCGCGACCCTCGGGGTCGTGCTCAAGCACGCTTCCGACCAGGAGCGGGCCCTCACGGCGCTGAGCCGCGCCTCCCGCCGTCGCTGATGCCCCTCGTCGAGCGCCACGTCGGCTTCCTCCGGGCGCTGCGCGACGCCGGCCTCCCCGTCTCGACCGCCGAGGGGCTCGACGCCGTGCGGGCGGTCGGGTCGCTCGGCCTCGCCGACCGCGAGGTGCTGCGAGCGGCGTACGCCGCCACCGTGGTCAAGCGCGCCTCCCACCGCCGCCCCTTCGACGACCTCTTCGACCTGTGGTGGCCGGCGCTGGTCGGCGACGGCGCCCACCCACTCCCCGAGGACGACCCCTCGGTCCCTGAGGAGGGCGAGGAACGAGCCCGTCACCCGCTCCCTGAGGAGCGCGAGGAACGAGCCCGTCACCCGCTCCCTGAGGAGCGCGAGGAACGAGCGCGTCACCCGCTCCCTGAGGAGCGCGAGGAACGAGCGCGTCACGAAGGGGCGACCACCCCCGCCGACGGACCCGAGGAGCTCGCCCGGCTGCGCGACGAGGTGGCCGAGGCCCTGGCCGACGACGCCGACCTCGAGCCCCTCGCCCGGGAGGCGGTACGCCGCTTCGGGCGGTTGCGCGGCCGCGGTCCGGGCGAGCAGCGCTGGTCGGCCTACACCGCGATGAACCGCGTCGGCGCCGACGACCTCGTCGCCCGGCTGCTCTCGGGGCTGGCGGAGCGAGGTGACGACGACCCCGCGACCCGGCGGCTGCTCGAGCAGCGCGGGCGTCGCTTCGAGGAGCTCGTCGAGGCCGACGTGCGTCGCCGCAGCGCCGAGCAGCGCGGGCCGGAGCACGTCGCGCGGCACTCGGTGCGGCCCGGCGTCGACCAGGTCGACCTGTCGAGCGCCTCGCGCGCCGAGCTCGAGCTGGTGCGCCGCGAGGTCGCCCCGCTGGCCCGACGGCTGGCCACCCGGCTGCGCCGCGAGCAGCGGCGCCGCCGTCGCGGGCCGCTCGACGTGCGCCGCACGCTGCGCGCGGCCACGGGCACGGGCGGCGTGCCTCTCGACACCTTCCACCGCTCCAAGCGCCCCGGCCGGCCCGAGCTGGTGGTGCTGTGCGACGTCAGCGGGTCGGTGGCGGGGTTTGCCGGGTTCACGCTGATGCTGGTCTTCGCGCTGCGCGAGCAGTTCGAGCGGGTGCGCGCCTTCACCTTCGTCGACGACGTGCACGAGGTGACGGGGGAGTTCACGCCCGGTGCCGACCCCGTCGAGGTGCTCGAACGGCTGGCCGCGAGCGCGCGGCACGCGAGCCGGTTCGGGCGCACGCAGTACGGCCGGGCGCTGCGCCGCTTCGTCGAGGACCACCCCGACGCCGTCGGCCCGCGCACCCACCTGCTCGTGCTCGGCGACGCCCGCTCCAACCACGGCGACCTCGGCCTGCCCGTGCTGGCCGGCCTGGTGCGCGACGCCCGCCGCGCCTTCTGGCTCAATCCCGAGCACGCCCGCCACTGGGGCACCGGCGACTCCGGCGCCCCCGACTACGCACGCCTCCTGCCCATGGTCGAGTGCCGCAACCTCACCCAGCTCGGCGAGTTCGTCCACGACCTCGCCTGAGCCCCTGTCCCCGTCCGTCGTGTCACCGGGTCTCGAGGCTCGTCGCTGGCGCTCCTCGCACCTCGACCACCATGGCGGGGTGCGCCCCGAGCGCGCGCCGGTCCCTGAGGTGCGAGCGCAGTGCCCCTCCGGTCCCTGAGGTGCGAGCGCAGCGAGCCACGAAGGACCGCCCCTTCGTCCTGCCGCCGGTCCCTGAGGTGCGAGCGCCGTGCCCCTCCGGTCCCTGAGGTGCGAGCGCAGCGAGCCACGAAGGGCGGCCGCGATCCTGGACTCCGGCACCAGGACGACACCCGCCCCGAGTAGAGTTGACCGTTCGCTCGAACGGCTCGTGGAGGACCCGGTGGACGACGACGTGGCACAGCGCGAGGTCGCGCGGGAGCAGGAGTACGTCGACACGGTCTACGCCCAGATGCAGAAGGCCGCCGCCTCGGCGCAGCAGCTCGCCACCGAGGGGCTCGCCCGGGGCCGCATCGGCAACGAGGGCGGCCTCGTCGAGCGTGACGCCATGGTCTACCAGGCGGCCCGCCGCATCGCGACGCTCGACGCCGCTCACGAGGGGCTGGTCTTCGGCCGGCTCGACCTGCGTCCCGAGCTCGACTCCCCGCCGCGCTACATCGGTCGCATCGGCCTGCGCGACGACTCCTACGACACCCTGCTGATCGACTGGCGTGCGCCTGCGGCCGCGACGTTCTACCAGGCCACGCCCGCCGAGCCCCGGGGCGTCGTACGCCGCCGCATCCTGCGCAGCCGGGGCGTCACCGTGCTCGGTGTCGAGGACGACCTGCTCGACGACTCGGTCGAGACCGACCTGCCGATCGTCGGCGAGGGCGCGCTGCTGGCTCAGCTCTCGCGCGCCCGCGACCGGTCGATGCACTCCATCGTCGCGACCATCCAGGCCGAGCAGGACCAGGCGATCCGCGCCCCCGAGAAGGGCGTCGTCACCATCGCCGGCGGCCCCGGCACCGGCAAGACGGTGGTGGCGCTGCACCGGGCGGCGTACCTCCTCTACGCCGACCGCCGCCGCTACGAGACCGGTGGCGTGCTCATCATCGGGCCTAGTGGCGTCTTCATGCGCTACATCGAGCGGGTGCTGCCGTCGCTCGGCGAGACCGCGGTCGCGCTGCGCTCGCTCGGCGAGGTCGTCGACGGGGTGAAGGCCTCGCGGCGCGACGACCCGGCCGTGGCCGAGGTCAAGGGCTCGGCCGCCATGGCCGAGGTGCTGCGGCGTACCGCCCGTCAGGCCGTGCCCGACGCGCCCCGCGAGCTGCGCTTCTTCTACCGCGACGACGTCGTCGTGCTCGGCGGTCGTGAGCTGGGCGCGCTGCGTCGCCAGCTGCTCTCGCAGGGCAAGCGCAACCGCACCACCACCCGGGTCGCCTCGACGCTCGTCGACGCGATGTGGCGCCAGGTGAGGGGTGAGCGGGCGCGTGAGCGCAGCAAGGAGGAGTTCGTCGAGGAGGTGCGCGGCAACGACGCCTTCCTCGAGTTCGCCGCCGCGTGGTGGCCGGTGCTCGACGCCCCCACGGTGCTGTCGTGGCTGCGCGACCCCGAGCTGCTGGCCCGCGTGGCCGAGGGCGTGCTCGACGACGAGGCGCAGCGTCTGCTGTCGAAGTCGTGGGCCTCGCCCGCCTCGTCGCTGACCGTCGACGACGTGCCGCTGCTCGACGAGCTGCGCTACGCCCTCGGCGACCCGCCGCTCGAGCGCACCGGCTCGGTCGACGACGAGTGGCTCTCGCTCGAGGACCAGGCGCTCAGCGAGGTGATGCGCGAGGAGGTCACGACGGCCGCCGACCGCGAGTACTCCGCCGGGCCGGGCTGGACCCCGCCCACCAACCGCACCGAGGACGACGGCTACGCCCACGTGCTCGTCGACGAGGCGCAGGACCTCACGCCGATGCAGTGGCGCATGGTCGGACGCCGCGGCCGCACCGCCACCTGGACCATCGTCGGCGACCCCGCCCAGTCGTCGTGGCCGGTGCCCGCCGAGGCCGCCGCCGCCCGCCGCGACGCGCTGCTGTCGCCGGGCGGCCGCGAGAAGCCGCTGCACGAGTTCCACCTCTCGACCAACTACCGCAACTCCTCCGAGATCTACGCCTTCGCCGCGGCGTACGCCGAGCGCGTCGGCCTCGACGCCGACCTGCCCCGCGCCGTGCGCTCCACCGGCACCGACCCCGTGGAGCGCCAGGTCGACGACCTCGAGGCGGCGGTGCGCGAGGAGCTGCTCGACCTCGCCGGCTCGCTCGAGGGCACCGTCGGCGTCGTCGTCCCCGTCGCCCGCGTCGGCGAGGTCAGCCGCTGGGTCGCCTCCTGGCCGGAGGTCGCCGCAGACGTCGGCGACGCCGAGTCGCGCATCGCCGTGCTGACCGGCCTGGAGACCAAGGGCCTGGAGTTCGACGGCATCGTCGTCGTGCAGCCGCAGGAGATCGAGGACGAGTCCCCCACCGGCCGCGCCACCCTGTACGTCGTCTACACCCGCGCCACCCAGCGCATGGTCACGCTGACCTCGTAGCCCGCGTGGGGGTCAGAAGAATCCGGCGGCCTGGGCTGTAGATCCGGCGGAGTCGCTGCGGTGCTGCGCTGTCACCAGGTGACAGTGCAGCACCGCACTGACGTCACGCCGCCTCCGCGACGGCGACGGGGCAGCCGGGACCGCACCCGTGGGGCTCGACCCGTACGCCGCACCGGCGCATCAGGGCGACGACCTTGACCGTCGTGCGGCACGGACGGGCGAAGACCTGCCCGTACGTCAGCCTGCCGGTCGTCGCGCCCTCGACCGCCGCGTCGAGGTCGCGCTCGTAGTCGGCGTCGCGCTGCTCGGTGGTGTCGTGGAAGAGGCGGCCATCGAGCTCCAGGCGGCACCGTGTGCCGTACTGCGCGTCGCGATAGATCACCCTGGTCGGCGAGCCCGCCCTCACCTGGCGCTCGGCGCGAGGCAGTCCGTGTGGCCGTTCGACCCGCGCGAGGTAGCCGTGCTCGAGGACCGAGCAGGTGCCCGCGGCCACGTCCAGCAGGATGCCGCGCACCCAGGCGCGGGCCCGCACCCGCGACCGCCCGTCGAGCGCCTCGAGCAGCCGCGTCGCCGTCGTACGCCGCCCCTGGCACGCCTTGGCCAGAGCGGCGACGACGTCGAGCTCGCCCCTCGCGGCCACCGCCACGTCGAGCGCGGCTTCCTCGTAGCGCATCCGTGGTGGGCCGAGGTTCCACTGCACCAGGGTCCCCAGCCCGGAGACACGGTGCACCCGCACGCCGGTGGGCGGGTCGATGCCGGAGCGGTCCCGCGCGACCGCGACGTGGATCGGCCCGTCGTCGAGCACCCTCCCGCCAGGCCCGTCGGCGGCACGCAAGGCCGACGGACCCCACAGGGCAGCGCCCGGGGCCACGAGCAGCACCGCGGCCCAGGCCCGCTGGACCCACGTCAGCGGCCCGTTGTGGGTCACGTAGACGCCGGGGTGCACGGTGGTCCACTCGCGGCGTCGCAGCAGGCGTCGGATGTCGTGGTCGCTCAGACCTGCCGCTCGAGCCTGCCGCCTGGCGATGACGCCGGCCTGGAGTCTCAGCAGGCGCTCCACCTCGTCCATGGCGGACGAGCATGCGTCGTACGGCCCTCGGCGTCGAGCGGTCTCCGCGCTGCCTGTGGACAACGCGGTGCTGCGCTGTCACCTGGTGGCACCGCAGCACCGCACTGATGTCGGGTCTGCTGCGCGGGTAGCGTTCGGCGGGTGACCCTTCGAGACGCCTCGTCCCTCGGCTCCTCAGGGACCGGGAGGGACGCCTCGTCCCTCGGCTCCTCAGGGACCGGGGGGGACGGCTCCTCAGGGACCGAGGTCGATGCCCGTGCCGCTCTCGAGCAGCTGCTGGGGCACGAGGCGTGGGCGGTGGTGCGGTTGCGCGACAGCCCGACGGTGACGCTGGTGGGGGGCACGCCGGAGCACCTCGACAAGCTGACCGACGTGCCGCTCGAGGAGGGGCCGCCCGAGGCGGGCCGGCGCTTCGACCGGCTCGTAGCGGTGCCGTTCCGGCAGGTGCGGGAGCGGGGGTTCGCCGCGCACGACGACGGTGCGCCGCTGGTGGCCGTGGCCCTCGAGACCGAGGTCGAGGTTCCGCTCGACGACCTGCTCGACGCGCTGCCCGACACCGAGGCGGCGTACGACGACAAGGGCGGCTTCGAGACCTCCGACGACGAGTACGCCGAGGTGGTCGAGCAGATCATCCGCGACGAGATCGGCCGGGGCGAGGGCGCCAACCTCGTCGTCGGTCGGCACTACCGCGCGCAGCTGCGCGACTGGGGGCCGCAGGCGGCGCTCGGGGTGCTCAAGCGGCTGCTGACCGGCGAGCGCGGGGCCTACTGGACGTACTGCTTCTGGACCGGCGAGCGCTTCCTCGTCGGCGCCTCGCCCGAGCGGCACGTCAGCGTGCACGGCGGCGACGTGCGGATGAACCCCATCTCCGGCACCTTCCGCCTGCGCGGCCTCGACGACGCCTCGCGCAAGCCGCGGCTGCTGGAGTTCCTCGCCGACGAGAAGGAGATCTTCGAGCTCTTCATGGTCGTCGACGAGGAGCTGAAGATGATGTGCGACATCTGCCACGAGGGTGGCCAGGTGCTCGGGCCGTTCCTCAAGCCGATGACGCACCTGGTGCACACCGAGTACCTCCTCGCCGGCCGCACCCGCGCCGACGTCCGCGAGGTGCTGCGCGACACGATGTTCGCCGCGACCGTCACCGGGGCGCCGGTCGAGAACGCCTGCCGGCTGATCGAGCAGTACGAGGAGACCGGCCGCGGCTACTACGCCGGCGCGCTCGCCCTGCTCGGCCGCGACCCCGACGGCGCCCCCACCGCCGACAGCCCCATCGTCATCCGTACGGCGCAGATCAGCGCCGACGGAGCCCTCACCGTGACCGCGGGGGCGACGCTGGTGCGCGACAGCGACCCGCACTACGAGGTGGCCGAGACCCAGGCCAAGGCCGGCGGCATCCTCGCCGCGTTCGGCCTGGCGCCCGGCGCGACCGGTGCGCCGGCGGCGGTGGCCGACCTCGTGGCCGACGAGGACGTGCTGATCGCGCTGGCCTCGCGCAACCAGCGGCTGGCGAAGTTCTGGCTCACCGACCAGGCGGGAGCGGCCCCAGCGGCCCCGAGCCTCGAGGGCAAGCGGATCGTGATCCTCCACGGCGAGGACGACTTCGTGAACATGCTGGCCCACGTCTTCTCGGTGCTCGGCATGACCTCGACGGTGGTGCGCCACGAGGACTACGCCCCCGGCGTGCTCGACGCCGACCTCGTCGTCGTCGGCCCCGGCCCGGGCGACCCGCAGCAGCACGACCACCCCAAGATCGCGGCGTACCGCCGCGCCGTGGGCGACCTGCTCGCCGCCGAGCGGCCGTTCCTCGCGGTGTGCCTGGGTCACCAGGTGCTGTGCGACGTGCTGGGGCTCGACCTCGGGCTGAAGGACATCGTCTTCCAGGGCACGCAGAGCCGCGTCGAGCTGGGCGGTCGGGTGGAGCCGCTCGGCTTCTACAACACCTTCGTCGCGCGGGTGCCCGACGGCGGCCTGCCCGACGGCGTCACCGTCGAGGCCGACGCGGCGACCGGCGACGTCCACCAGGTCAGCGGCCCGCACTACCGCGGCGTGCAGTTCCACGCCGAGTCGATCCTCACCGAGAACGGCTTCGCCCTCCTGCGCGGCCTGCTCCTGGAGCTCCTGGGGTGACGGGGCATGCCGGCCCCTGAGGTGCGAGCCCAACGGACGACCCCGCTCCCCGAGGTGCGAGCGCAACGGACGACCCCGCTCCCTGAGGTACGAGCGGAGCGAGCCTCGAAGGGTGCCCCCTCGTGACGCCCGCTCGTCCCTCGCGGGTTCCTCGGGGAGCGGCTGCTCAGGGCCCGCTTCCTGAGGTGCGAGCGGAGCGAGCCTCGAAGGGTGCCCCCTCGTGACGCCCGCTCGTCCCTCGCGGGCTCCTCGGGGACCGGCTGCCGAGAGCCCGCTCCCTGAGGTGCGAGCGCAGCGAGCCTCGAAGGGGGCGGCCCGGGTCGTCGTCGTCGACCACCACGACTCCTACACCTGGAACCTCGTCCACCTGCTCGCCGGCCTCACCGGCGTGCTGCCCGAGGTCGTCGAGCACGACGAGCCCGGAGCGCTCGGGCGTGCGGCGGCGGCCTCCCACGTCGTGCTCTCGCCCGGGCCCGGGTACCCCGGAGCCGCGCAGGACTTCGCGCTGGGCCGCGCGGTCTTCGACCTCGACGTTCCGCTGCTCGGGGTCTGCCTCGGCATGCAGGCGCTGGTGACGGCGTACGGCGGCACCGTCGCCCGCGTCGCGCCCGCCCACGGCGAGGTGGCGCTGGTCGACCACGACGGCACCGGGCTCTTCGCCCGGGTCGAGGGGCCGTTCGAGGCGGTGCGCTACCACTCGTTGGCCGCGACGACCGTGCCGTCGGAGCTGCGCGTGACCGCCACCGAGCGCCTCGACGGCGTCGTGATGGCGGTGGCGCACGTGAGCAAGCCGCAGGTCGGCGTGCAGTTCCACCCCGAGTCGGTGCTGTCGCAGGCGGGCGAGGCGATCGTCGAGGAGTTCTTGTCGTGGTGAGCCCGGGGCTGCAGGTCGAGGACGTGGTGCGCGACGGGCTCGTCCGCAGCAACCGCGTCTTCTGGCTCGACGGCGGGGGCGCCCGCGACTGGTCGGGCTCGCGGTCGCTGGTCGGCGTGCTCGACGACGACGACGTGTCGCTGACCTACGACGCCGCCGCCCGTCGGGTGGTGCGCCACGTCGGCGACCGCGAGGAGGTCGTCGGCGACGACGTCTTCACGGTGCTCGAGGCCGAGCTCGCCCGTGACGCCGGCGACCCGTCGGTGCACTGGGTCGGGTTCCTGGGGTACGCCGCGCGCCCCGACCTGCCTGCCCGCGCGTGGGGCCGCGGTCCTGACGCTGTGTGGATGCGCTGCGCCGACGTGCGGTTCTTCCGGCACGAGGTGGCGGGGTCTCGACAGGCTCGACCGACGACACCGCAGCACCCGTCTGTCGAGACCACTCCCGACTGGTACGTCGCGGCGTTCGCGGGGGTGGAGGAGCAGCTGCACGCGGGCAACAGCTACGAGGTCAACCTGACCTACCGCGAGCCGGTGGCCGTCGACGGCGACCCGTTGGCGGCGTACCTCCGGCTCCGCGCGGCCAACCCGGCGCCGTACGCCGGGATGCTGAGCCACCGCGGCACCCACCTGCTCAGCAGCAGCCCCGAGCGCTACGCCACGGTGAGCGGCGACCGCTGGGTCGAGACCAAGCCGATCAAGGGCACGACGCCGCGCGGCACCGACCGGGGCGAGGACGACCGGCTGGCGCAGCACCTCGCGACCGACCCGAAGTTCCGCGGCGAGAACCTCATGATCGTCGACCTGCTCCGCAACGACCTGTCGATGGTCTGCGACGTCGGCACGGTCGCGGTGCCGCACCTGATGGAGGTCGAGTCGTACGCCGCCGTCCACCAGCTGGTCAGCACCGTGCGCGGGCGGCTGCGCGACGACGTCTCCACGGTCGCGGCGCTGCGCGCGCTGTTCCCCGCCGGGTCGATGACCGGCGCCCCGAAGCGCCGCACCATGCAGGTCATCGACACCGTGGAGGCGTCGCCGCGCGGACCGTACGCCGGGGCGTTCGGCTGGGTCTGCGCCGACGGCCGGGCCGACCTCGGCGTGGTGATCCGCTCGCTGCTCGGAGCCCCCGACGGCAGCTGGTGGCTGGGCACCGGGGGTGGGATCACGGTGCGCTCGGAGGTCGACGAGGAGTGGGCGGAGACGCGGTGGAAGGCGTCGCGCCTGCTCGGTGCCGCTGCGCCGGCGGGGTGACTGCTGCCGGTCTGGCTTCGGAGGCGGTGCTTTTCGAACGACAAGCACCGCCTCCGAAGTTTCCGACCGATCCGCTCCCTGCCGCCGGCGTGTCGAGGGACGGATCGGTCGGAAAGTCGGCCCCGGGGGGACTTTTCGAACGAAAAGTCCCGGCGACGAGTCACGCAGACCTGCGCCGCACCTCCCCGGGTCTCGGGTTCCGGGGAGGTGCGGCGAGGGGGCGGGCGGCGCGAGGGGGAGGAGCGCCGGGCCCGCGGTGCCCCGGGGGAAGGGAATCCCCGGGGGACACGGTCAGGACGACGGCTGTCCGGCGTCCGAACCGAGGTCGGCGGTGGTGGTGCTGCTCTGGCCGTCACGCGTGTAGGTGATCGTCACGTCGTCGCCGGGCCGGTGACCGCGGACGGTGGCGACCAGCGAGTCGGGACCGTCGATGACCTGGTCGTCGACCTTGGTGATGACGTCGCCCTCCTGCAGGCCCGCCTCGTCCCCGGAGCCGCCCGGCTCGACCGCCGAGACCAGCGCGCCGGGCGTGGGGTTGTCGATCGAGGTCTCCGGCTCGCCGACCGAGACGCCGAGCCGGGCGTGGGTCGGGGTCTCACCGGACGCGATCTGGTTGACGATCGGCAGCACCTCGTCGATCGGGATGGCGAACCCGAGCCCGATGGAGCCGGCCTGGCCGCTGCCGTCGCTGGCGGAGCGGATCGAGGAGTTGATGCCGACCACCCGACCCGACATGTCGACCAGCGGGCCGCCGGAGTTGCCGGGGTTGATGGCGGCGTCGGTCTGGATCGCGGGGTACGTCGTCGACTGCGTCGCCTGCTGCTGCTCGCCGAACGGGTCCTGCTGGCCCTCGCCCTCGCTGGCCGACACCGACACCGGACGGTTCAGGGCGCTGACGATGCCGGAGGTGACGGTCGCGTCGAGGCCGAAGGGGGAGCCGACCGCGACGACCGACTGCCCGACCTCGAGGTCGTCGGACTGGCCGATCGCGGCGGGGGTCAGGTCGCTGACGCCCTCGGCCTTGATGACGGCGATGTCGACGAGCGGGTCGGTGCCGACGATCTCGGCGCGGGCGGTGGTGCCGTCGTCGAAGCTGACGGAGATGGCTCCGTCGCCGGACGCCGCCTCCACCACGTGGTTGTTGGTGAGGATCTCGCCGTCCTCGCTGAGCACGATGCCCGAGCCGGACCCGGCGCCCTCCGAGCCGACCACGTTGACCTTGACGACGCTCGGCAGCACGGCCGACGCCACCGACTCCACGGTGCCGTCCTCCACGACGGAGGTCTTCGTCGCCTCGAACTGCCCCGACGTCGTCTGCGTCGAGGTGCCCGCCCCGTCGCCGTCGAGCGCGTCGTACGCCGCTGCGCCGCCGAGCCCGGCGGCTCCGCCGACGACCAGCGCACCGGCCAGCACCGCGGCCACCAGGCCGGTGCGGCCGAGCTGGCGCTTGGGGCGAGGCTGCGGCGCGGGAGCGGCGTACCCCTGCCAGATGGGGGGCTGCTCGAAGCGAGTGGTGTCCTCGGCGCCCTGCTGGGGCTGCGGCTGGGGGGACTGCGGCTCGCTGGCGGTGGGAGGCGTCAGCGGCGCGGTGTGCTCGTCCCGGTCGTCGGGGCGACGGCTCTCGTCGGTCATGACTCCACTGTGCGCAGCCATCCTGAGAGGCCCCTGGGAAGACCCTGGCCGCCGGCTTCGGATCCGCCGAGGACTGTCTGAGAGGTGCACCGGGCTCGTTCGCGGTCGCGACGGGCTCGACCAGCGGAGGCGTGCCGACCAGCGGGGGGCAGGTCAGTGGTCGGCGCGCTCGCGCGAGCGGGCGCGGGGCCGCTCGGCGGCGTCGTCCTGCAGCTGCGGCGGGGCCGAGGCGCCCGGGACGTGGAACCAGAACGCCGCGCCGCCGTCGGGTCCGCTGCCGGCGCGCACCTGGCCGCCGTGGCGGTCGGCGACGGCCTTGACGATCGACAGCCCGAGGCCGGAGCCGGGCAGGGTGCGTGACTCCGCGGAGCGGTAGAACCGCTCGAAGACGTGCGGCAGGTCGGCGGCGGAGATGCCGCGGCCCTGGTCGGCGACCAGGAGGGTGCCCTCGGCGAGGTCGACGGTGACGACCCCGCCGTCGGGGCTCCACTTCACGGCGTTGTCGAGCAGGTTGGTGATCGCCCGCTCGAGCGCCGCGGCGTCGCCGTTGACCCACCAGGGCCGGGTCGAGACCTCGAAGGTGACGGTGGTGCTGCGGCGGCGCACGCGCGTCACGGCCTGCCCGACGACGGCGGCCAGCTCGACCGGCTCGACGGCGGGGGTCGCCGGCTGCTCGCGGGCGAGCTCGGTGAGGTCGCCGATGAGCTGGGTGAGCTCGTTGATCTGGGCCCGCACGTCGTCGAGCAGCTCGCGGCGCGACTCGCGCGAGAGGTCGTCGGACGACTCGGCCATCGACAGCAGGTCGAGGTTGGTGCGCAGCGAGGTCAGCGGCGTGCGCAGCTCGTGGCCGGCGTCGGCGACGAGCTGGCGCTGCCGCTGCTGCGAGGCCGACAGCGCCGCGAGCATGCCGTTGAACGCCAGCGCGAGCCGGGCGACCTCGTCGTTGCCCTCGACGGGCAGCGGCCGGAGCTCCTCGGTGCGGGCGATGTGCTCGACGGCGGAGGTGAGGTGGCGTACGGGGCGCAGGCCGTTGCGGGCCACGGCCCAGCCCGCCAGACCGGCGGTGACCATGCCGAGCACGCCGAGCAGCAGCATCACCAGCCCGAGCTTGTCGAGCATCCGGTCGGTGGGCTCGAGCGACTGCGCCAGCACCAGCGCCTTGCCGGGCTGCGCCTGCACGGCCACCACCCGGTAGCGCTCGTTGTCGATCAGCACGGTGCGGGCCGAGGAGCCCTTCTCGCCGAGCGCGACCTGCACCTCGGGGGTGAAGGAGCGCGACGCGTTGGTCTCGCCGTCGGTGCCCTGCACCGTCGCCTCCTCGGGGGTGGCGGTGAGGAACAGGATGCGGACGTCGGCCGCGCCCAGCGCCCACGGCGGCACCTGCTGGCCCTGCAGCGACTCGAGGGTGTCGGTGTGCGCGGCCTGCGCCGCCCGGTTGAGCAGGGACTCGTCGAGGGCGTCGAGGCTCTGCATCCGCACGACGGCGTACGCCGCGAACGCGACCGCGGTGACCGCGACGCCCACGGCGATCGTCGTCAGCAGCGTGACGCGGCTGGCCAGCGAGCGGCGGTAGTGCAGCGCCCCGCGGCGGGGTCCGTCGCCCTGGTGGTCGCCCTCCCGGCCGGGGTAGCGCTCGCTCACGACGACTCGCGCAGGACGTAGCCGACGCCACGGACGGTGTGGATCAGCCGGGCCTCGCCCTCGGCCTCGGTCTTGCGGCGCAGGTAGCCGACGTAGACCTCGAGGCTGTTGGCGGTGGTCGGGAAGTCGAAGCCCCACACCTCCTCGAGGATGAACGAGCGCTCGAGCACCCGTCGGGGCCGGCGCAGGAACAGCTCGAGCAGCGAGAACTCGGTGCGGGTCAGCTCGATGAGCCGGTCGCCGCGGCGTACCTCGCGGCTGGCGAGGTCCATCGAGAGGTCGGAGAAGGCGATGCGCTCGTCGGCGTCGTCGTCGTCGGGGGTGACCCGGCGCAGCAGCGCGCGGATGCGGGCGAGCAGCTCCTCGAGCGCGAACGGCTTGGTGAGGTAGTCGTCGGCCCCGGCGTCGAGACCCTCCACCCGATCGCCGACCGCGTCGCGGGCGGTGAGCACCAGGATCGGCACCGTGTTGCCGACCTTGCGCAGCGCGCGGGTGGTCTGGAGACCGTCGAGCGCCGGCATCATCACGTCCATCACGACCGCGTCGGGGTCGATGCCGCCGATGCTGGCCAGCGCCTCCGCGCCGTCGGAGGCCGTCGACACGCGGTAGCCGTTGAACTCCAGCGACCGTCGCAGCGACTCCCGGACCGCCCGGTCGTCCTCGACCACCAGGACGTGCTGCTTGTCCTCCTGACCTGCGCTCACGGGTCCTAGGGTGCCACCGCTGCCTGAGCCGTGGCTGAGATCGGTGGGTGAGGTCAGGCGAGCCGGCGTGCGGCCTCGCCGGCGCGGGCGCCGTACTGGCCGCCGAAGAGGCAGGCGTGCACGAGCAGCGGGAAGAGCTGGTGCAGCGGCTGCCGGTCGGGCCAGCCCTCGGCGAGAGGGTGCACCTCGGCGTACGCCTCGAGCACCCGCGACAGGTGCGGCAGGCCGAACAGCGCCAGCATCGCCAGGTCAGTCTCGCGGTGCCCGCCGTGCGCGGCGGGGTCGACGAGGACGGCCCGGTCGCCCGACCAGACGACGTTGCCCGACCAGAGGTCGCCGTGCAGCCGCGACGCCGGCTCGTCGGGACCGGCGAGCGCGTCGAGGCGTCGTACGACGGCCTCCACGGCGGCGGCGTCGTGGTGCGCGATGCGGCCGCGGTCGGAGGCGAGCCGCAGGTAGGGCAGCACCCGGTCGGTCGCCCAGTGCTCGGCCCAGCCCGGCGCCTCGCGGTGGCGCAGCGGGAGGGTGGCGACGTAGCCGTCGCCGGCCCCGCCCGGGGGAGCGCCGTACGCCGCCGCCCCGCTGCGGTGCAGCGCCGCGAGGTCGCGGCCGAACGCCGCGGCGGCCTCGGGAGTCGGTCGGGCGTGCTCGACCCAGCCCAGCACCAGGCAGTCGGGCTCGACGGCGAGCACCTCGGCGACCGGGCAGGTGCCCGGTCCGGCCAGCCACCTCAGCCCGCGCGCCTCGGCGGCGAAGAAGTCGTCGGGTGCGCCGGACCGCGTCTTGGCCAGCGCCGTCCGGCCGTCGGCGAGCCGCAGCCGTGTCGCGGTCGCCACGTCGCCTCCCGCTACCGGCGCGGTCGACGCGACCGCCGTGCCCAGCAGCTGCTCGACCCGCTCCGCCACTCCCCGGTTGCGTGCCACGCCCCCACCCTGCCCGACCACCCGCTCCCTGAGGAGGTTGCGCAGCAACCGTCTCGAAGGGCGCGACCCACCGCCCTTCGAGACGGGCGCAGAGCGCCCTCCTCAGGGAGCGGGGGCGGGCGGAGCGCCCTCCTCAGGGAGCGGGGGCGGGCGGAGCGCCCTCACCAGGGAGCAAGCGGCGGCGGAGCGCGCTCCTCAGGGAGCAGGGCGGCAGGTCAGGCGGCGGGCAGGCCGGCCGACCAGGCGGGGTCGCGGCCGAGGTGGGCGAGCAGGTGGTCGGCGGCCGGTGCGCCGGGGGCGACGGGGACGACCGGCCCGAAGCGGGACCCCCGATCGCCCACGGCGGCCTGGGCCACGGGCAGCAGCCGTGCCGCGAGGTCGGCGGGGACGACGAGGGGGGCGCCGGTGGCGCGGGCGACGTCCCACCCGTGCACGACGACCTCGAGCGCCCCCACCAGCGTCAGCGTGTCGCGTCCGAGCGGCAGGTCGCCGACGGCCACCGGGGCCGAGGTCACCCGGGCCTCCCACCCGGCCCTCACGACGCGGGCACGCCGGCACACCTGGTCGACCAGCACCGGAGCCGGGCCGTCGGCAACGGGGGCCACGTCGACCTCGACCCGTCCCGAGGCGGCCTCGCCGAGCGCGGCCAAGGAGTCCTCCATGTGAACGAGCAGGTCGCGCAGCACCCAGCCGCGGCACGGCGTGGGGGCGTCGAGGTCGGCGGTGCGGGCGTGCTGCAGCGCCCCGTGGGTCCAGGTCAGGGCAGCGTCGAGCACCGCCACCGAGGGTGGCGGACGGTGCGCCACGTCAGCCTCCGACGTACGACGCGGGCAGCCGCTCGGGCAGTCCGAAGTAGCGGAAGAGCTCGTCGGCACCGATGTGCGGCTGACCGTCGGGGCCCATCAGCTGGCCGTCGCGGCGCAGGTCGAAGAAGGCGGCGACGTGCTGGACCTTGCCGCCGACCACCTGCAGCACCTGCAGCTGGAACGGCACGAACTCGCCGTCGGGCGTGCGCATGTAGAGGCCGAACGCCGGCTGGCCGTTGGCGGTGGTGCGGATCATCGGCATGTCGTGGCGACCACCGGGGCAGTTGACCTCGATCAGCTGCGCGATGGTCTCGGGGCCCTGGTACCAACCGGTGAACGGCGGCATCTCCCAGACCGCGTCGTGCGCGAGCATCTGCGCGAGCGCCGCGGTGTCCTTGGCCCAGAAGGCCTGGGTGTAGCGCTCCAGCATCGCCTCGAGCTCGGGGGAGAGCTCGTCCTCGACGGTGCCCTCGGTCAGCTGCTTCTCGGCGAGCTGGGCGTGGGCGCGCTGGAGCGCGGAGTTGACTGCGGCGACGGTGGTGTCGAGCGCCTCGGCGGTCTCCTTGGCCGACCACCGGAGCACGTCGCGCAGCACCAGCACCGCGCGCTGGCGGGGCGGCAGGTGCTGCAGCGCGGCGACGAACGCGAGCCGGATGGCGTCGCGGTTGCCGACGACCTCGGCCGGGTCGACGTTGGCGACGTCGACCATGACGTCGGGTATCGGCTGCAGCCACGGCACCTCGTCGGCGGTGACGAGCTCGTCGGTGGCCCGGGCGTCGGGCATGCCGAGCCCGGTCGGCATCGGCCGGCGGCCCTTGCGCTCGAGGCCGGTCAGGCAGACGTTGGTGGCGATCCGGTAGAGCCAGGTGCGCACCGACGAGCGGCCCTCGAAGTCGTCGTAGGCCTTCCAGGCCCGCAGGTAGGTCTCCTGCACCATGTCCTCGGCGTCGTAGACCGACCCCGTCATCCGGTAGCAGTGCGCGACGAGCTCGCGGCGGTAGACCTCGGCCACCTCGGGGAAGGTGGTCTGCTCGAGCTGCTGCGTCATGGGGGTCCTCCTGCGGTGCGTGCGACGGTGCGGCAGGGGGAGTGACCCGCCCCGCCGCCCGGACTCATCGGTCGGTGCCATCCAACGTCGACCGCGCGGCCCGTCACAAGGGTCCGGAGGTCACGGTTCGAGCGCCTCGAGGCCGGCCACCAGCCGGATGCAGGTGCGCTCGACCATCGCCAGCACGTCGGCGAAGCCCTGGTCGCCGCCGTAGTAGGGGTCGGGCACGTCGGGGGTCGGCTCGTCGTCCGCGACGACCGGGTCGAAGGCGCGGAACAGCCGCACCCGCTCGGTCTCGCCGTCAGGACTGATCTCGGCCAGGTTCGCCGCGTCCATCGCGAGCACGAGGTCGCGACCGGCCCCTGAGCGACCGGCCCAGGAGTCGTCCCACTGCTGGCCGCGGTGGGCCGAGGCGTCGTACCCCTCGGCCTCGAGGTGGGCCGCGGCGCGCACGTCCATCGCCTCGCCGACGTGCCACGGGCCGGTGCCGCAGCTGTCGACCTCGACCCGGCCGGCCAGTCCGGCGTCGTCGACGAGCCGGGTCATCACGACGTGCGCCATGGGGGAGCGGCAGATGTTGCCGAGGCAGACGAAGGCGATCCGGTACGGCGACCCGAGCGGCGGCGGGAGCTCGGGCGTCACCGGCGCGGCTCGGGCAGCAGCGCGTTCAGCACGACGAGGCAGACCGAGATGGCGATCGAGCCCCACAGCGCCGGCCAGAAGCCGGCCACGTCGAAGCCCAGGTCGAGCGCGCTGGCCGCGGCGCCCGCGAGCATGAGCATCAGCGCGTTGATGACCAGCAGGAACAGCCCGAGGGTCAGCACCACGATCGGCAGCGACAAGAAGCGCACGGCCGGCCGCACGAAGGCGTTGATCGCCCCGAGGATGGCGCCGATGACGACCAGCTTCACCGCCAGCTGGGTGTCGTCGACCGCGCGCAGCGTGATCCCGTCGACGAGCCACACCGCCGCGCCCAGCGACAGCGCGTTGACCAGCAGCCACAGCACGAACCTCATGGCAGGAGGGTAGGTCGCCCGTCCCAGGGCTACCCGCGCCCGAGCACCACCTCGGCGAGCGAGGTCTCGGCGTCGGCGAGGTGGGCGGTGAGCTCGGCGAGGGCGCCCGCGGTGTCGCCCGACTCGACGAGGTCGACCAGCGTCTCGTGGGAGTGCACCTGCTCGGCCGCGTTGCCACGGGAGCGGTCGACCTGCGCCAGCGCGAGCCGGATCTCGGCGTACAGCCCGTCGACGAAGGCCAGCAGCCGTTCCGAGCCCGCCAGCCCCACGATCGCGCGGTGCACCCGCAGGTGGGCGGCGGTGAAGGTGGAGGTCGGCCCGTCGCCGCGGCGGGCGTCGGCGTACGCCGTCAGCGCGGCACGCAGCTCGGCGCGCGACTCGGGCGTCGCGGTCGCCCACGCGCGCACCCCGGCGCCCTCGGCGACCAGCCGGCACGCGGTGACGTCGTGCACCTGCGCCGCGTCCATGCGTCGTACGACGATGCCGCGGCGCGGCAGCCGGTCGGCCAGGCCCTCCGCGACGAGCGCGCCGAACGCCTCGCGGACCGTCGAGCGCGCCACGCCGAGCGCGGCCGCCAGCGCGACCTCGCGCAGCGGCGTGCCGGGCTCGATCTCGCCCTCGAAGAGCGAGCGCCGCAGCTCCTCGGCCACGCGGTCGACCGTCGACGCCGCCTCGTCGAGGCGCAGGCCGGCGTACGGGTCGGGTGCGGCGGACGTCACCCCCGAAGTGTCGGACAGATCGGCGAGGTGTGCCACACTGGCGTCAGATTGTCCGACAATCCGACCGTGGAGGCCTCATGAGCCCGACCCCGTCCCCGCTCCCGTGGGGCCGCCGCTACCTCGCCGTCTCGCCCGACCACTTCCGGGTCGACTACGTCATCAACCCGTTCATGGACCCCGCCGTGCAGCCCGACCCCGCCCGCACCCGCGCGCAGTGGGACGCGATGGTCGCCGCGATCCGTGCAGCCGGCGCCGAGGTCGAGGTGCTCGGGCAGCTGCCCGAGACGCCCGACATGGTCTACGCGATGAACCTCGGCCTCGCCCTCGAGCGCCCCGACGGCACCCCCGAGGTCGTGCTCTCGCACATGCGCCACGCCGAGCGGCGCGGCGAGACGCCGGCCGCCGAGGCCTGGTGGCGGTCGCAGGGAGCCGTCGTACGACGCGTCGGCCGCGACGCCGTGGGCCCCCACCTCGAGGCGGGCGACGCCTTCGCCTGGCGGGGCGAGCTCGTGGTCGGGTTCGGCCCGCGCACCGAGGAGCTCGCGCTCAAGCACCTCGCCACCGAGCTCGACCTCGCGGTGCGCGGCGTACGCACCACCCACCCGGGCATGTACCACCTCGACCTGGCCTTCTGCCCGCTCGACGCCGAGGCCGCGATGGTCTGCCCGGTCGCCTTCGACGAGCCCTCGGCCCGCGCCCTGCTCGACCTGGTGCCCGACCCGCTGGTGCTCGACGAGGCCGAGGCGATGACGTTCTGCGCCAACTCCGTCGTGGTGGGCCGCACGGTCGTCATGCCCGCCTGCCCCGACCGGGTGCGCGTCTGGCTGGAGGCGCGCGACTTCGAGGTCGTCGTGGTCGACACCTCCGAGCTCGAGAAGGGCGGCGGCGCCGTCCGCTGCCTCACCAACCCCCTCGACGTCCGCCTCGGCCGCGACCTCGACCTCGTCCCCGGCGGCCGCGTCGTCCTCCCCTGACCCCTCGCTGGTCGAGCCGGTCGAGGCCACGCCCCTTCGTGGCTCGCTGCGCTCGCACCTCAGGGAGCGAGGTGTCGGACGCTCGCACCTCAGGGAGCGAGGCTTCGGACGCTCGCACCTCAGGGAGCGGGCCGTCCTCCGTTCCAGGAGGAGCCGGCGAGGGACGAGCGGGCCGTCCTCCGTTCCCTGAGGAGCCCGCGAGGGACGAGCGGGCGTCACGAAGGGGCCGTGGCGCTCCCGGACTAGGGTCGCCCCCGTGACGACCGCACCAGGCACCCCTCCACGTCCCCGCGCTGCCGTCGCCGCGCTGCCGGCGTACGTCGCCGGCAAGCCGCCCGCGCCGCGCGACGGGCGGCCGGTCTACAAGCTGTCCTCCAACGAGAACCCCTACGAGCCGCTGCCGGCGGTGCTGGCGGCGGTCGAGCGGGCGGCGAAGGGGATCAACCGCTACCCCGACATGGGCAACGCCGCGCTGTACGCCGCCCTCGCCGAGCGGCTCGGGGTGGGCCCGGAGCAGCTGGCCGCGGGCACCGGCTCGGTGGCGCTGCTCTACCACCTGTTCAACGCCTACTGCGAGCCCGGAGACGAGGTGGTGACGGCCTGGCGCTCGTTCGAGGCCTACCCGATCGCCATCACCGCGGCCGGGGCGACGTCGGTGCGGGTGCCGCTCGACGCGGAGGGTCGTCACGACCTCGACGCGATGGCGGCCGCGGTCGGCGGACGCACCAAGGTCGTCGTGGTCTGCACGCCCAACAACCCGACCGGTCCCGCGGTGACGCAGGCCGACCTGGAGCGCTTCGTCGCGGCCGTGCCGGCCGAGGTGCTGGTGGTGGTCGACGAGGCCTACCGCGAGTTCGTCACCCTCGACGACCCGGTCGACGCCGTGCCGCTCGTGCAGCGGCACGCCAACGTGGTCACGCTGCGCACCTTTGCCAAGGCGCACGGTCTGGCGGGGCTGCGGGTGGGCTACCTCGCCGCCCACCCGGAGGTCGCGGCCGCCGTACGTGCGTGCTCGCTGCCGTTCGGCGTCTCGTCCATCGCCCAGGCCGCGGCGGTCGCCAGCCTGGCGTCACCCGCCGAGGTCGACAAGCGCGTGGCCGCGGTCGTGGCGCAGCGCGGCGTCGTCGCGGAGGCGCTGACAGCGCAGGGCTGGGAGCTGCCCGACGCGCAGGGCAACTTCGTCTGGCTGCCGCTCGGCGACGAGGCGCTGGCCTTCGCCACGTGGTGCGGCGAGGCCGGGTTGTCGGTGCGGCCGTTCGCCGGGGAGGGCGTGCGGGTGACGGTGGGCGACGTGCTGGCCGACGAGGCGTTCGTCGAGGTGGCCGGTCGGTGGCGCGCCGGCGAGCGCTGATTGGTTGAAACCAGTCGGATCGGGGACTCTTCATCCATGGCTGACGACAACGCGACCACCGGCTCGTACGTCGAGCAGGGCAAGGGCTTCGACCGCGACATGAACTACATCCCGGACCGCATCGTCCGGGACCCGCAGCCCGACGCCGACCCGCCGCAGTGGAAGGCCGAGCCCGGCCGCTACCGGCTGGTCGCCGCGAAGGCGTGCCCGTGGGCCAACCGCGCCATCATCGTGCGCCGACTGCTCGGCCTCGAGGACGTCATCAGCCAGGGCCTGTGCGGCCCCACCCACGACAAGCGCTCGTGGACCTTCGACCTCGACGAGGGCGGCGTCGACCCCGTGCTCGGCATCGAGCGGCTGCAGCAGGCCTACTTCGCCCGCTTCCCCGACTACCCCCGCGGCATCACCGTGCCCGCGATGGTCGAGGAGTCGAGCGGCAAGGTCGTCACCAACGACTTCCCGTGGATCACCCACGACCTCTTCCACGAGTGGCGCGACCACCACCGTCCCGACGCGCCCGACCTGTGGCCCGACGACGTGCGCGACGAGATGGAGACCGTGATGAAGCGGGTCTTCACCGAGGTCAACAACGGCGTCTACCGCTGCGGCTTCGCCGGCTCCCAGGAGGCGTACGACGACGCCTACGACCGGCTCTGGACCGCCCTCGACTGGCTCGAGGAGCGCCTCGCCGACCGCCGCTACCTGATGGGCCCGGCCATCACCGAGGCCGACGTGCGGCTGTTCACCACCCTCGCCCGCTTCGACGCGGTCTACCACGGCCACTTCAAGTGCAACCGCAACAAGCTCATCGAGATGCCGAACCTCTGGGGCTACGCGCGCGACCTGTTCCAGACCCCCGGCTTCGGCGAGACCATCGACTTCGAGCAGATCAAGCAGCACTACTACGTCGTCCAGACCGACGTGAACCCCTCCAGCATCGTCCCGAAGGGCCCCGACCTGTCCGGCTGGCACACGCCCCACGATCGCGAGAAGGTCTGACGCCAGCGGGCCCCTGATTACCCGCTCAGGCGGGTAATCGGTGACTTGTCGGCTGTTGCGGCGGCCGACAAGTCACTGAGAAGCGCGCCCAGTGCGGCACCGCGTCTCATCCCTCTGTCGCGGGCGCGGCCTCGCGGGCCACGAAGTCGCGCTGCCGGATCAGGCCCAGGCTGAGGACGCCGCAGCCGAAGGCGATCACCGCGGCGACGAGCGTGATGTGGTCGAGCGCGTCGACGACGCCCGAGGTGCCGACCTGGGTGACGAGGTCGGCGGCGCGCTGGCCGCCGCGCTCGGCTGCGGCAGCCGCGGCGGCGTTCACCTGTCCCCCTGACAGCGCGGCGACGAGGGGCTCAAGCGCCGGCCCGGGTACGGCGCCCTGCAGCGCGGGCCGCACCGAGTCGGCGACCTGCTGGGCGAAGACCGAGCCCAGTGCGGCGATGCCGGTGGCGATGCCGACCTGCCGGAAGGTGCTGTTGACCCCGCTCGCCATGCCCGACCGCTCGACCGGCACCACGCCCACGGCGGTCGAGGCGAGCGGGGGGTTGATCATGCCGATCGCCAGGCCGCTGACGAGCAGGCCGGGGACCAGCGCCGTCCAGTCCGAGGTCGCGGTGATGGTCCGCAGGAGCAGCAGGCCGACACCGAGCACGAGGAAGCCTGGGCCGATCATCCACTTGACCGGCACCTTCTCGGTCAGCCGCCCGGCGACGACGGCGGCGACGAACGAGGCGCCGGAGAGGAACAGGAACCGCACGCCGGTGCCCACGGCGGAGTAGTCGAGCACGTTCTGCACGTAGAGCACGAGGTAGGTCAGCAGCGAGAAGATCGACGCCGAGACGCCGAACGCCGCGACCAGCCCGCCGACGAAGGTCGGCTTGCGCAGCAGCCCGAGGTCGAACATCGGGTGCTGCTGCACGCGCTGGCTGACGACGAACACCGCGAGCAGCGCCGCGGCGGCGACGAGGCAGGCGACGACGCGGGTGCCGCCCCAGCTGCGCTGGCCCGCCTCGATGAGGCCGTAGACGAGCGCGCCGAGCGCGACCGAGAACACCACGAAGCCCACCCAGTCGGGCCGTCCCGCCCGCGGGTCGTGCGACTCGCGCACCTTGACCACGGTGACGGCGATCGCGAGCAGGCACAGCGGCACGTTGACGAAGAAGATCCAGCGCCACGACAACCCGCTGGTGAGCACGCCGCCGAGCACCGGCCCGATGGCGACGGCGACGCCTGTGACCGCTCCGAACGCGCCGAACGCCGTGCCGCGGTCCTTGCCGCGGAAGGCGCTCGCCAGCAGGGCGAGCGCGGTCGCGAACATCGCCGCGCCGCCGATGCCCTGGAACGCCCGCGCCAGGGTGAGGAACGTGATGTCGGTGGCGGCCCCGCAGGCCACGGAGCCGACGGTGAACAGCGCTGTGCCGATGGTGAAGACGCGCTTGCGGCCGTAGAGGTCGGCCAGCGAGCCCGCCGTCAGCAGCAGCGCCGCGAGCGAGAGGGCGTACGCGTCGATGACCCACTGCAGGTCGGACAGCGACGCGTCGAGCTCGCGCTGGATGTCGGGCAGCGCGACGTTCACGATCGTGATGTCGAGCAGCAGCATGAACACGCCGGTGCAGACGGCGGCCAGCGTCCACCACTTCGGGTCGGCGGGCGTACGTCGCCCCACCGCGCGGTGGGCGGGGGTGCGGGTGGCGGTCATGGGCGGTCACCGGTCCTTGGGGCGCTGCGACCTCAGTGGTTGACGATCGCAATCAAACGGTACCCAGCCGGACCGGCGCCGCCCACCGCGCTACTCGTGCTCGACCTCGCTCTTGAGCTTCAGCACGGTGGTGCCGTCCTCCTGCTCGATGACGTAGGCCGGGTTGTCGTCGGTGCCGTCGCGGGAGATCTCCTTGCCCTTCGACTTCCGGGTGACCTTGTCGTGGTGCACCTCGGTGACCTTGCCCTCGGCCTTGTTGTCGCCCCACTTCCAGCTGACCGTGCTGCCCTTCTGGATCGCCATGTCGTGCTCCTCGTCAGATCGTCGTGTCGCCCGCCGCGGCCGTGCGAGGGGGGTACCCCGGCGTTGCGCGCTCGCACCCGGGTGTCCGAGCAGGGAGGGTGGGGGACAGGCGGGGGACGTCGACCCACGCGCCGAGCCGCGCGAGCAGGAGGAACCCATGGACACCAGCCGTCGGCAGCCCGACGAGCCCGAGCCGACCGCGACCTACGGCGCCGTACGACGCGACCCGGCGCAGCAGCCGCCGCCCCCGCAGACCGAGCGGGTGCCCCGCGAGGAGTGGCCGCGGCCCGCCGGTGCCGGGACCGCCCCTGCGGCGGGTGCCTCGGCGCTCGACGACCCGGCGTACGAGCGCTTCGGCGGGGTCAACGTCGGCGCGGCGTTCTTCGGCTGGATGGTCGCCGTCGGCACCACCGTGCTGCTCAGCGGCATCGTCGGGGCCGTCGTGCTCGTGCTGGGCCTCGGCGCCGACGTCGAGCTCGACACCAGCACGGCGCTGACCACCACCTCGATCGTCTCGGCGGCCGTCGTGCTCGCGGTGCTGCTGGTCGCGTACTACTGCGGCGGCTACGTCGCCGGTCGCATGTCGCGCTTCGACGGCGGCCGCCAGGGCGTGGCCGTGTGGCTGTTCGCGCTGGTGTTCGGGATCCTCGGCGGTCTCGCCGGGTACGCCGCGGGCGAGCGCTACGACCTGCTCTCCGGCGCCGACCTGCCCAGCGTCGAGGTCGCCACCAGCGACCTCACCCTCGCCGGCATCGTCACCGGCGTCGTCGTCCTGCTCGGCACCCTGCTCGCCGCGGTCGCCGGCGGCAAGGTCGGCCGCCGCTACCACGCCAAGGTCGACCGGGCCCTCTGACGCCGGCCCCGGTGGCACCTCAGGCGTCACACTGCTCGGCCTCGTTCGGGTCGGATCGGCCCTGATCAAGGCCGATCCAGTCCGAAGTCCCCGGTTGACCGGGGACTTCTCCTCCACCCTGGGCGCCGTCAACCACCCGATTCGCCGGGGCACACCCCCTCCGCTACCGTGGGAGCGCGGGTGTGGCCCCAGTCACACCCGCGTCGTCCGGGCCGCACCACCCACGCGGAGGCGGGCGACCACGATCGGCCGAGGCGGTGACCCCCGCCCCGACGGACCATGAGCAGGAGCGGAGTGCCATGAGCGACCCCACGCGTTCTTTCGGGCCCGACCTCGTCGAGGTGTTCGGGCCCCAGCAGCAGGACGGCGGCCCCGAGCTGGTGCAGCTGCTCACCCCCGAGGGCGAGCGCGTCAGCCACCCCGACTTCGACCTCGACTTCTCCGCCGACGAGGTCCGCGGGCTCTACCGCGACATGGTGCTCGTACGCCGCCTCGACGTGGAGGCCACCGCGCTGCAGCGCCACGGCGAGCTCGGCATCTGGGCCCAGCTGCTCGGTCAGGAGGCGGCGCAGATCGGCTGCGGCCGCGCGCTGCGCAAGCAGGACCACGTCTTCCCGACCTACCGCGAGCACGGCGTCGCGTGGTGCCGCGGGGTCGACCCGCTCGACCTGCTCGGCCTGTTCCGCGGGGTCGACCACGGTGCGTGGGACCCGAAGGAGTTCGGCTTCCACCTCTACACGATCGTCATCGGTGCCCAGGCGCTGCACGCGACCGGCTACGCCATGGGCGTCCAGCGCGACGGCGCCGTCGGTACCGGTGACCCCGACCGCGACGCCGCGGTCGTCGCCCACTTCGGCGACGGCGCGAGCAGCCAGGGCGACGTCAACGAGGCGTTCATCTTCGCCGCCTCCTACAACGCGCCGGTCGTCTTCTTCTGCCAGAACAACCAGTGGGCGATCTCCGAGCCCATCGAGCGGCAGAGCCGGATCCCGCTCTACCAGCGCGCGCTCGGCTTCGGCTTCCCCGGCGTCCGCGTCGACGGCAACGACGTGCTCGCGACGTACGCCGTCACCCGCGCGGCGCTGGAGCGGGCCCGGGAGGGCAGCGGCCCGACCCTGGTCGAGGCCTACACCTACCGGATGGGCGCCCACACCACGACCGACGACCCCACCCGCTACCGGCTCTCCGACGACGTCGAGAACTGGAAGCTCAAGGACCCCATCGCCCGCCTCGAGGTGCACCTGCGCCGCAACGGCCTGGTCGACGACGACTTCATGGGTGACCTCAAGGCCGAGGCCGACGAGCTGGGCCACCGCCTCCGCGAGGGCTGCAAGGCGCTGCCCGACCCGCAGGCGATGGCGATGTTCGACCACGTCTACGCCGAGGAGACCGACGAGCTGCGCGAGCAGCGCGAGGGCTACGCGACGTACCTGCAGAGCTTCGAGGGGGCCCGCTGATGTCCAAGATCACCCTGGCCAAGGGCCTCAACGCCGGCCTGCGCAAGGCCATGGAGGACGACCCCAAAGTCCTCGTCATGGGCGAGGACGTCGGCAAGCTCGGCGGCGTCTTCCGCATCACCGACGGCCTGCAGAAGGACTTCGGCGAGGACCGCGTCATCGACTCGCCGCTCGCCGAGTCGGGCATCGTCGGCACGGCGGTCGGCCTGGCGCTCCGCGGCTACCGGCCCGTGGTCGAGATCCAGTTCGACGGCTTCGTCTACCCCGCCTACGACCAGATCGTGTGCCAGGTGGCCAAGATGAGCTACCGCTCCAAGGGGCGGCTGCCGATGCCGATGGTCATCCGGATCCCCTTCGGCGGCGGCATCGGCGCGGTCGAGCACCACTCCGAGAGTCCCGAGGCGCAGTTCGCGCACACCCCCGGCCTCAAGGTCGTCGCGTGCTCCAACCCGGTCGACGGCTACTGGATGATCCAGCAGGCCATCGCCTGCGACGACCCGGTCGTCTTCCTCGAGCCCAAGCGGCAGTACCACGCCGACAAGGCCGAGCTCGACGAGTCCGAGACCCCCGAGCCGCTGTTCAGCAGCCGGGTCGTGCGCCGGGGCACCGACGTCACCGTGGCGGCGTACGGCCCCACCGTGAAGACCGCGATAAAGGCCGCCGAGGCGGCCGCTGCCGACGGCCAGAGCCTGGAGGTGATCGACCTGCGCACGCTCAGCCCGCTCGACCTCGGTCCGGTCGTCGAGTCCGTACGCCGCACCGGCCGCCTGGTGGTCTGCCACGAGGCCCACGTCAACCTCGGGGTCGGCGCCGAGGTGGCCGCGCGGGTGCAGGAGCAGGCGTTCTACTCCCTCGAGGCGCCGGTGCTCCGGGTCGGCGGGTTCGACACGCCGTACCCCGCCTCGCGCATCGAGGAGGACTTCCTGCCCGACCTCGACCGGCTGCTCGACGCCGTCGACCGCTCGCTCGACCACTAGGAGGTGGTCGAGGCGCGAGGAGCGCCAGCGACGAGCCCTTCGAGACGGTCGCTGCGCGACCTCCTCAGGGACCACCTCGAGACCCCGCAAGCCGAAAGGAAGCCCTGAGAATGGCTGACTACCTGCTCCCCGACGTCGGCGAGGGCCTGACCGAGGCCGAGATCGTGGCGTGGCGCGTCAAGGTCGGCGACGTCATCGAGATCAACGACGTCGTCGTCGACATCGAGACCGCCAAGTCGATCGTCGAGCTGCCGTCGCCGTACGCCGGCACCGTCACCGCCCTGCTCGTCGGCGAGGGCGAGACCGTGGCTGTCGGCACGCCGATCATCAGCGTCGGCGACCCCTCGCCCCTCGACGCGCCGGCCGCGGAGCCGGCCCCGTCGGTCGAGCCCGTCGAGCCCGCGTCCGAGATGGAGATCGACCTCTCCAACCCCGCGGCCAGCGGTGGCGGCGAGGGCGAGAGCCTGGTCGGGCGCAGCAAGGCCGAGCGCGGCCCGCAGCGCCGTCCGCGCAAGGGCTCGGCGTCGCCGTCGACGGTGTCGGCCGCGGCCACGCAGATGCAGGTGCAGGGGGCGTTCAGCCCCGGCGGAGCCCAGTCCGACCCGGTGGTCGAGGCCGACGAGCCCGCCGTGCCCGCCCACGCGGTCGAACAGGCACCGACGCCGGAGGCGTTCGTGCCCGCCCCCGTCCAGACCGGGGAGCAGGTGCGCGCCCTGGCCAAGCCGCCGGTGCGCAAGCTGGCCAAGGACCTCGGCGTCGACCTCGCCTCGCTGACCCCCTCCGGCCCCGGCGGCACCGTCACCCGCGACGACGTCCAGGCCGCGGCCGCAGGGCTTTTCGAACGAAAAGCCCCCGACACGCCGACCACCGAGGTGCCGATCGGTCGGAAACCCGGGGCCCGCGAGACCCGCGAGCCGGTCAAGGGCGTGCGCAAGATGATGGGCCAGGCGATGGTCGACTCGGCCTTCACCGCACCGCACGTGACGGAGTGGGTGACCGTCGACGTCACCCGCGCGAGCGAGCTCGTCGAGCGGCTCAAGTCCCACCGCGACTTCCGCGACGCCAAGGTCACGCCGCTGCTCGTGCTGGCCAAGGCAGCGCTGCTGGCGCTGCGGCGTACCCCGATCATCAACTCCACCTGGGACGACGCGGCCCAGGAGGTCGTGGTCAAGCACTACGTCAACCTCGGCATCGCCGCCGCGACCCCGCGCGGGCTCGTCGTGCCCAACGTCAAGGACGCCCAGGACAAGAGCCTGCGCGAGCTCGCCGACGCCCTCGCCGGGCTGACGGCGACCGCCCGTGAGGGCCGTACGCAGCCCGCCGACATGGCCGGGGGGAGCTTCACGATCACCAACGTCGGCGTCTTCGGCGTCGACGCCGGCACCCCGATCATCAACCCGGGCGAGTCGGCGATCCTCTGCTTCGGCGCCACCAAGCGGCAGCCGTGGGTCGTGGGCACGGGGTCGGAGGAGCGGCTCGAGATCCGTGACGTGTGCACGCTGGCCCTGTCGTTCGACCACCGTCACGTCGACGGCCAGGCCGGCTCGCAGTTCCTCGCCGACGTCGCCGCGATCATGGAGGACCCCGCGACGGCCCTGCTCTTCTGAGGCTTGTGCCACTCTGGCTGACACCTGTCACTGCCGCCCCCACCGCGGGGCCCTACCCTCGGGTCGGACGCCGACCGCCCGGTCGGCCGGGAGGGGGAGGCATGGCCCGGACGGGTGCCCGCGTCGAGGTGCGCGGCCTGACGAAACGCTTCGGCGGCTTCACCGCCGTCGACGACCTGACCTTCGACGTCGAGCCGGGTCGCATCACCGGGTTCCTCGGCCCCAACGGCGCCGGCAAGACCACCACGCTGCGCATGGCCCTGGGCCTCGTCGCGCCGAGCGCCGGCGAGGTGCTCGTCGAGGGCCGGCAGTACGCCGCCCTCCCGCGCCCGCTCGAGGTGGTCGGCGCCGCGCTCGAGGCCACCAACTTCCACCCCGGCCGGTCCGGGCGTGACCACCTGCGCGTGCTCGCCACGGCCAGCGGGCTGCCGCTCGCACGGGTCGACGAGCTGCTCGAGCTGACCGGCATCCCGGCCTTCGCGCGGCGCCGCGCCGGGGCGTACTCGATGGGCATGCGCCAGCGCCTCGCGCTGGCCGCCGCGCTGCTCGGCGACCCGCAGGTGCTGGTGCTCGACGAGCCGGCCAACGGACTCGACCCGGAGGGCATCCGCTGGCTGCGCGGCTTCCTGCGGATGCTCAGCCGGGAGCAGGGCAAGACCGTGCTGGTCTCGAGCCACCTGCTGCAGGAGGTCGCCCAGACCGTCGACGACGTCGTCATCATCGCCAACGGCCGGCTCGTGCAGCAGGGCACGATGGCCGAGCTCGACGGCGACCCGACGGTGCGGGTCAGCACCTCCGACCCGGCCGCGCTCGCCGCGGCGCTGCACGATCGCGGCTTCGCCTCGAGTGCCGCCGGCGAGCACACCCTGAGCGTGCAGGTGCCCGACCCGCGCGTGGTGGGCGAGATCGCCTTCTCCTTCGGGCTCCCGGTGTGGGAGCTGAGCGCCCAGCGCGCCGACCTCGAGGCGCTCTACTTCTCGCTGACCGAGGGCACCAACCGCAACCTCGGCGACGCCGCGGTCGACCAGGGAGCCGCGTGATGGGGCGCGCCGTCCGGGCCGAGCTGGTCAAGTTCTTCACCACCCGCTTGTGGTGGGGCATGGCGATCGCGGTGCTGCTCGCGGGCGGCGCCTTCGCGCTGCTCTTCGGGCTGCTGCTGACCGGTGCCTTCGGCGACGAGGCCGGCCCGCCCGGCGGCTTCGCGGGCACCGACCCCGTCACCATCGCCAACAGCGTGTACACCGGCGGGCTGTCGATCGGCTACCTGCTGCTGCTGACGATCGGCGTCATCCAGGTCGGCGCCGAGTACCGCCACCACACCATCACCTCGACGTTCCTCGCCGAGCCGCGGCGTACCCGCGTCATGGGCGCCAAGGTCGTCGCGCTGCTCGTCGTCGGCGCGCTCTACGGCCTGATCAGCCTCGCCGGCTCCATCGTCGTCGGCGCGATCACGCTGAGCAGCCGCGGCGCGGAGGCCTTCCCGTCGACCGAGGTGCTCCGCACGCTGGCGCTGAGCCTGCTCGTGCTCGGGCTCTGGGCGCTGATCGGCCTCGGCGTCGGCATCCTCATCCCCAACCAGGTCGCCGCGCTGCTCATCGGCATCGGCGTCGCGTGGGTCGTCGAGCCGATCCTCGGGCTGGTGCTGCGCACCTTCGAGCTCGGCCGCGAGCACATCGCGCCGTACCTGCCCTCCGCCGCGACCAACGCCATCGTCGACGCCGTGCAGCAACCCGGCGAGGTGCGCCTGGAGTGGTGGACCGGCGCCCTGGTCCTCATGGCCTGGGCCGGCGTGCTCGCCGGCGTCGGCGCCCTGCTCACGGCCCGCCGCGACATCAGCTGACGTCGGTCCACGTCTCGCACGATCCGCAGGCCCTCCAGCCTGCGAGACGTGGACCGTCAGCAAAGTCACTGGTTAACCAGTGAGTCGTGTGGCGGAAGAGGTCTCCTGGTCCTGCGCAGTGCCGGCCTCGATCGACCCGTGACTGGTGTTGTCCACAGATCTCGTCGCGCGCCGCCACGGGGGGCGGTGGTGGGTTCTGCTGGAGGCGTGGAGCACTTCCGACCCCGCCGGCCCTGGCCCGCCGGGCTTGTCGACCCGACCCCGGTGGACCCGTCGGGCGTGGTCGGTCCGACCCGCGGTGCAGCGGCAGGGCCGCGGTGGCGCCGCTCGTCACCCGGGCTCTACGTGCCGGCGGCCGTGCTGACCTCGGTGGAGCAGGGCGTCCACGAGCAGGCTCGGCGGCTACCGACTGACGGTGCGCTGGGAGGCTGGGCAGCGCTGCGGGTGCGTGGAGCGGCGTACGTCGACGACGCCGACCCCCGCGTGCCGCTCGTCGTGGCCCGGCCCGCCAACCTGCGCCCCTCGCCCGACCACCGCCTCGTGCGTGTGCGGGACATGCCGCCGGTCGAGCATGTGCACGGCCTGCCCTGCGTCGAGGCCGTCGCGGCGTTGCTCGACGTCGTGCGGCAGCAGCCCGACCTGCGGCGGAGGGTCGTGGCGATCGACATGGCCCTGGCCGCGGGTGTGGTGTCCCAGGAGCAGCTGGAGTCGGCGCGGCGGTCTCGAGGTGCGGCAGCCCTCAGGGAGGCCCTCCCGCTCGTCGACGGGCGCAGTCGGTCGCCGCTGGAGTCGTGGCTGCGACTGGTGTGGGTGCTCGACGCCCGCCTCCCGGTGCCGCTGAGCAACTGGCCCCTGTTCACGCTCGACGACTTCCCGCTGGGCAGGCCCGACCTGGTGTGCGACGAGCTCGGCGTCTGCGTCGAGTACGACGGCTCGGCCCATGCCGGCGCCTTCCGCCGGCGTACCGACGCCTTGCGCCGCGACGGCTTCCGCGACGCCGGCCTCGAGGTCGTCACCGTGGTCGGGGGCGGCTGGGGCCGCGAATGTGCGGTCGTCCGGCAGCTGCTCGCCGCCCGCGACCGCTCGCTCGCCTGGACCCGGCCCCGGGGCTGGCGGCTGGGTGTCCCGCACGACGGTCCACGTCTCGCATGATTCGCAGGCCCTCCCGCCTGCGAGACGTGGACCGTTGGCAAAGTCACTGGTTAACCAGTGACTTTGCCGAAGGCCGCAGCAGACCTCACAGCCCGACGGTGTGCCAGTCGTCGAGGAGGTCCTGCTCCTCGGCGCGGGTGAGGCCGGTGACGCAGCCGCGGCCGGCGTCGGTGCGGAGCCAGGCGAGGGTGTCGCGGGCGGTGTCGGCGAGGGGGCGGATCTTGAGGCCGGCGTCGTGGGCCGCGCTGACGTCGTGGCGCACCATCCCCGACATCTCCTCGGGCAGCCACAGCGGCAGCGAGCGGGGTCCCGACCACGGGGCGACGTGGTGGCGGTGCAGGAAGCCGGGGTGCGCCCAGAACAGCCGGGCGTCGGCGCCGACGCCGTCGGAAACCTGCTGCAGCACCTCGCCCAGCGCGGTGACCCAGCCGACGGCGTCGAAGGTGCCCTCGCGGCGCTCCTCGGCGAGGGTGACCAGCCACGCGGCGAGGTCGCGCACGTCGATGACCTGCACGTCGCGGTCGGGGGAGTCGGGGGCGAGCACCTCGCCGCCCTCGGCCAGCCGCTCGGGCCAGTAGGAGAAGCGGCCGGTGGGGTCGCCGGGGCCGACCACGAGCCCGGGGCGTACGACGACCGACGTCGCGGACTGCGACCGCACCAGCTCCTCGCAGGCGACCTTGTGGCGGCCGTAGTCGTCGACGGTGTCGGAGTCGTCGTGCAGCGGCTCGTGCAGCGCGAGGGTCTCGGGGGTGCCGTGGGGGGTGGCGGTGTCGGCGTAGGCGCTGATCGACGACACGTAGACCCAGTGGCCGGTGCGTCCGGCGAGCGCGTCGAGGGCCGCGCGGACCCAGGAGGGTCGGCTCGCGACGTCGACCACGGCGTCGTGCTCGCCGTCGATCACCGACCAGTCGGGTGCCGTGCGGTCGAGCGTCGCGTGGTGCGCCCCCTCGGGCACGGAGCCGGAGCGGCCCCGGGCCGCGCAGGTCACCTCGTGGCCGCGGCGCAGCGCCTCTGCCGCCACCTCGTGCGAGAGGAACCGCGTCCCTCCGAGCACCAGCAGTCGCATGGTCGTCCTCCCCGCCGCAGGACCGCCCCACGACCGGATCCATCTTTCCCTGCTCACGGACGCTCAACCGCCCGTACGGTCAGGGCGTGATCCGACGACTGCTCCTCGCCACGGCGTGCCTCCTGGTCGGCCCGCTGCTCGTGCTCCCCGGCCCGGCCGGAGCGGCCGCGGCGGGCCCCGTGACAGCAGCGCCCGGGAGAGCAGCGGCGGCGCCGGCGACGTACCGGGCCGTCATGGTCTTCGACCGCGACCCCCGCCGGCAGTTCCGCTCGACGCTGACCTGGCGGCTCTTCGAGCGTCGCGGCGACGCCGAGGAGCTGGTGCAGGAGCGGTCGTGGCGGGCCGGGTCGGGGCGGGGGTGGAAGGGCGGTCGCGACGAGTGCCGGCGCAACGTGGGGTGGACGCCCAAGGGCAGCTACGGCGTCACCTGGCACCAGGACTACGCCGGCTCGGTGGTGCAGGGCGGGGTCTTCCGGATGGACGACATGGCGTGCCACGACGGCACGGTGCGGCGCGAGCTCTTCCTGCACACCGAGCAGGGGCGCGGCAACCGGCAGTGCGCCGACGCGCGGGGTGACCAGCCGTGCCGCTGGGAGGTGCCGCGCTTCAACGACTACGCCTCGGCCGGCTGCCTCAAGATGGCGCCGGGCGACCTCGCCGAGCTCGGCCGGCTCTACACCAAGCACTTCGCCGCCGGGGTGCGGCACGACCGCTCACGCGTCGTGCTGCGCGTCGTCGACTAGAGCTGCTTGGCCAGCAGCGCGACCAGGTGACCGCCTGACTCCCGACGGCCGACCTCGACGTAGCCGCGGCGGGCGTGGAAGGCGAGCGACGGCTCGTTGGGCGGCTCGACGTTGACCTCGAGGCACATCACCGGCGCGCCGCAGCCCTGCTCGAGCTCGTCGTACAGCGCGGTCGCGATGCCCCGGCGCCGGGTGCGCTCGTCGAGCACGACCCGGTCGAGGTAGTGGAAGCCGCCGGGCGCCCAGTCGGCGAACCACGCGAAGTTCTCCCCGTCGTACGCCGACCCCGCGGCGTAGGTGAGCACGAAGCCCACCACCGCGCCGTCGAGCTCGACGACCAGCGCCCGGTGGGACCAGGCGACGAGGTCGCGCAACCGGGGCTCGTCGAGCGCGGAGAGCAGCTCGACGTGGGCCTCGTTGAGCGCGAGCACCGCCGCGTGGTCGCGCTCCTCGAGGGGACGGGTGGTGGTCGTCACCCGCGCACCCACGGGTCGCGGCCCGCGTGGTCGACGGCCAGCTCCCACACCCGCGCGCGCAGCGCCTTGTCACGGGCCGGACGGGGCGGGTTGACGATGCGGGTGCTGGTGCCGAGGCCGAGCGCACCGCCGAGGCCGACGACGCTCGAGCCCGGCAGCTCGGCGGTGGCCGCCATGAGCACGGGGTGGTGGGCCACGTCGGCGCGCTGGCCGACGGCGCCGAGGGCGGCGTCGAGGATGCTCGGGCCGCGCGCGCGCAGGCTCGTGGTGCGCTCGGCCACCTTGTCGACCGCCTCGGAGACGTCGAGCCCCGCGACGGCGACGGTCGCGCGCAGCGGCGACCCGGCCGCGCGGGCACGGCTGTCGAGCTCGAGGCCGAGCAGCAGCGAGGCGAGCGCGGCCTCGGCGCCGCCGCCCCAGCCGGTACGGCGCAGCACGCGCTCGCGCCAGCCCCCCGGCTCGTCGTCGGCCTTCTCCTCGCCGAGCACGTCGGAGAGGTCGCGGGCGAGCCGGTGCGTCGGCGGCACCACCACGCAGACCCGACGCAGCAGGTCGTGCAGCCGCACCAGCAGGTCGAACGGCCCCAGCACCCGCACCGCCAGGGCGTCGTCGGCCCCCGCGTCGCCGTCGTGGTGCAGCACGACCCGGTGCACGCCGTCGGGCGCGACCGAGCGCACGTGCGCCGCGGCGTCGCCGACCGAGTCGCGGTCGGCCAGGTCGAGCGGGACCGCCTCCGGTCGCACCGGGGCGAGCGCGTCGCAGCGTCGTACGACGTCACCCAGGGCGTCGAGATCGGCGTCGGCGAGCAGCAGGCCGGCGCCGTGCCCGGCCAGCACGAGCGCGGTCTCGCGGCCGACCCCGCGCCCGGCGCCGGTGACCAGCACGGTGCGGCCCGTCAGGTCGGGCACGTCGTCGGGCGTCCAGCCGCTCACGGCATGATCCCCAGCGACGCGAGCAGCCGGTCGGCCACGTGGGCGTCGCCGACGACCTCGGGTGCGACGGCGTCGGGGCCGCGGCGTCCGGTCGCCAGCACCACGAAGTCCTCGGTGCCGAGCCGCAGGGTCGTGGTCGGCTCGGCGTCGGGGGCGATCGCGGCCCGGCCGGCGTCGTCGACCCGGACGGTGCGCACCTCGCCCGCCTCCGGCAGCTCGAGGCGTACGACGCTCCCCGCCGGCGGCGCGACGCGCTTGCCGACCACCATCGGCAGCGCCGCCAGCATCACGCCGAGCGCGTGCCGGGCCGGTGCGCCGTCGAGACCCCCTGGTCGGTCGAGGGCGCGGCGGAGGTCCTGCTCGTGCACCCAGACGTCGAGGGGGCGGTTGCGGAGCACGGTGCCGACGTCCCAGCCGTAGCCGCCGGGGACCCGATCGGGGGCGGCGTGCGGGTCGGTGGGCGGCGCCGCACGGAGGGCGGCGTACCGGGTGGCGACGGACTGCGTGACCTCCTCCACCAGCTCCGGCAGCAGCCGGCCGCGGCGGGCGAGGACACCGGCCTCGGTGTAGCGCTGCATCGGCCGCACCAGGTGCGGTGCGGGCGGCACCTCGAGCGTCTCCTCCGGGGCGCCCGCGAGCACCGCCTCGAAGTGGGCGACGTGGGCCACGACGTCGGCGACGTTCCAGCCCTCGAGGTCGGTGGGGGCCAGGGCGTCGGTGGGGTCGAGGTCACCGACGAGCCGGGTGAGGTCGTCGACGGCCAGCAGCCACACCTCGACCCAGCGCCACAGCCGGCCCGCGTCGTCGAGGGGCTCGTCGGTCATGAGGGCCAACCTAGTGCTCGGGCGAGGGGCTCCGGACACACCACGACCCGCCTCCGGGCAAGGAGCGGGTCGTGGGTCGGTCGTCCGGAGGACGGAACGTCAGTAGGGGTCGACGCGGCGCTGCTCGACGTGGGTGGTGCGGGTGCGCTGCTTGTTCATCACCAGCGCCAGCACGATGGCCAGCACGCCGACGATGATGAGGATCCACCCGAGGGTGCTCCACTCGACGTTGAGCGCGTCGATGCGCGGGATGCTCACGACGTCGAAGGCCAGGATCAGGCCGACGAGCAGCAGCACGATGCCAAGTCCGATGCCCATGGGGGCCTCCTCTCGCTCCGGCACGCATGTTCCCCGATCGGGCCGTTCACATGCGCACGCACGACGAGGGCCCGCCGCGGTCGCGGCGGGCCCTCGTCGTGTCGTGTCTAGAAGCTGGCCTCGTCGAGGTCCATCAGCGCGAGGTCGGTGGACTCGAGGATGGCGCGCTCGGCGGTGAGCTTGGGCAGGTTGTGCTGGGCGAAGAACTGGGCCGCGGCGATCTTGCCCTCGTAGAACTTCACGTCCTTCTCCGACAGACCGCCCTCGTCGAGGCGCTTCAGCGCGACCTCGGCGCCGCGCAGCAGCAGCCAGGCGCACACCACGTCACCCAGCGCCATCAGCAGGCGCGAGGTGTTGAGGCCGACCTTGTAGATGTTGCGCAGGTCGCCACCCTCGGCGTTGGGGTCGGCGCTCATCAGCACCTCGATCAGGGTGCCGACCATCGCCTGGCCGTCCTGCAGCGCGGTGGCCAGCAGGCCGCGCTCGTTCTTGAGCCGACCGTTGCCGGCCTCGCTCTTCAGGAACGCCTCGATCTCGCCGGCGAGGTGGCCGAGCGCCTGGGCCTGGTCCTTGACGATCTTGCGGAAGAAGAAGTCCTGGCCCTGGATCGCGGTGGTGCCCTCGTAGAGGGTGTCGATCTTGGCGTCCCGGACGTACTGCTCGATGGGGTACTCCTGCAGGAAGCCGGAGCCGCCGTACGTCTGCAGCGACTCGGTGCCGAGCAGGGTCCAGGAGCGCTCGGAGCCGTAGCCCTTGACGATCGGCAGCAGCAGGTCGTTGACCCGCATCGCGAGCTCGTCGGTCTCACCGGCGTGCTCGGCGAGCTGGACGCGGTCCTGCCACGACGCGGTGTAGAGCACCAGCGCGCGCATCGCCTCGGCGAAGGACTTCTGCACCATCAGCGAGCGGCGCACGTCGGGGTGGTGGGTGATGGTGACGCGCGGGGCGGTCTTGTCGGCCGCCTGGGTCAGGTCGGCGCCCTGCACCCGGCTCTTGGCGTAGTCGAGGGCGTTGAGGTAGCCGGTCGACAGCGTCGCGATGGCCTTGGTGCCGACCATCATGCGGGCGTTCTCGATGACCTGGAACATCTGCGCGATGCCGTTGTGCACCTCGCCGAGCAGCCAGCCGCGGGCCTCCTCGCCGCCGCCGACGCTGCTGTCGCCGAAGGTGAGCTCGCAGGTGTTGGAGACCTTGATGCCCATCTTGTGCTCGACGTTGGTGACGTAGACGCCGTTGCGCTCGCCGGTCAGCTCGCCGGTCTCGAGGTCGAAGTGGTGCTGCGGCACCACGAACAGCGACAGGCCCTTGGTGCCCGGGCCGCCGGCGCCCTCGACGCCGGAGGGGCGGGCCAGGACGAGGTGGACGATGTTCTCGCCGAGGTCGCTCTCGGCGGAGGTGATGAAGCGCTTGACGCCGGTGATGCTCCAGGTGCCGTCGTCGTTGGGCGTGGCCTTGGTGCGCCCGGCGCCGACGTCGGAGCCCGCGTCGGGCTCGGTGAGCACCATCGTGGTCGTCCACTGGCGGTCGATGATGTGCTGCGCGACCTGCTTGTCGCGGTCGTTGCCGTTGCGGTGCACGATGCCCGCGAACGCCGGGCCCGCGCCGTACATCCAGATCGGGGCGTTGGCGCCGAGCACCATTTCGCCGAGCGCCCACACGAGGGTGGCGGGGGCGGGGGTGCCGCCGAGGTCCTCGGAGAGCTGCAGCCGCCAGTACTCCGCGTCCATCCAGGCCCGGTAGCTCTTCTTGAAGCTCTCGGGCAGGGGCGCGGTGTGGGTGGCGGGGTCGAAGACCGGGGGGTTGCGGTCGCTGTCCTCGAAGGAGGCGGCGAGGTCCTCGCGGGCGAGCCGCTCCACCTCGCCCAGGATCGAGCGGGCGGTGTCGCCGTCGATCGCCTCGAACGGGCCCTGGCCCAGCACCTCGTCGCGACCGAGCACCTCGAAGAGGTTGAACTCGATGTCGCGCAGGTTGGTCTTGTAGTGGCTCACAGCCGGCTCTCCTCGGTGGGGAAGATCGTGGTTACCCGCTGGTTCTACCAGCCGGTAACTTCAAGTATCGCCAGCACCACCCCCTCGCGCAAGGAATCCGGGCCATCGGCGGGCGGGTGATGCGCGCCACCGCGGGATCGCCGTCTGACAGACTCGCCCCATGCGTGTGTCCGCGAAGGCCGACTACGCACTGCGGGCGCTCATCGAGATCGCGGTGCGCGACGACGGGCGTCCCGTCAGCGCCGAGGAGCTCGGCAGGCTCCAGGACATCCCCCACGGCTTCCTGCAGGCGATCCTCGCCGACCTGCGCCGCGCCGGCATCGTCGTGAGCCAGCGCGGCCAGTCCGGCGGCTGGCGCATGGCCACCGAGCCCGCCCGGGTGACCGTGGCCGACGTCATCCGCGCCGTCGACGGCCCACTGGTCAGCGTCTACGGCCTGCGGCCCGAGGCGGTCTCCTACAACGACACCGCCGAGGTGCTTCAGCTCGTCTGGATCGCCGCCCGCTCGTCGCTGCGCGAGGTCTTCGAGAGCGTCACCATCGCCTCGCTCGCAGCCCGCGCACTGCCCCCCGACGTCGCCGCCCGCACCGAGGACGAGGACGCCTGGCAGCCGCACTGAGGGCTCCCACCTGGCGTTTCGTCTACCCGCTCCTGTCGCGGCGGCTTCACCGCAGGTTCACCGTGACGTACGACGGCGGGGTCACGCTCGCGACATGGCACGTCGCAAGCTGATCTGGCACCTGGGTCTGCCCGACCCGGCCCGCCCGGTGCTCCCGGCCACCCTCGACACCCACCGCGAGGCGCTCGCCGACCTCGGGGTCCACGTCGCCGCCGACGCCGCCGAGGCCGAGCGCGCGGTGCACGAGCTGCTGCACACCCACCGCGAGGCCGGCCTCAAGCGCAAGCAGGTGCAGGGCACCTGGTCGCGCATCGCCGACCGGGTCTGGGCGCACCGCGGCACCTCGGTCGTCTCCACCCCCGGACTCTGCGCCGCCGACGGCGAGTGGCTGCGGCTCGCCCTCGACCCGCTCATCGGCGTCGAGGTGCAGCTGGTGCTGACGGCCGAGCCGCTGGCCGACCAGGTGTACGGCGCCTGGGTCGGCGACCTGCTCCGCGGCGGGCGCTCGGGCCTGCGCAAGCACGCCGGACGGGTGCTGCGGGCCGTCGAGGTCGAGGCCCCGCCCGACGACCACGAGCCGGACGCCGTCGGCCCCGACGAGGGCGCCCTGTTCTGGCGGGGCCACGACCTGGCTGCCGTGGCGTCGCGGTGGGGCTGGACCTTCCACGCCGACCGGGTCCACGTCGTGGCCGGCGCCCCGGAGACCCACTGGGCGGCCGTCGCCGACCTGCTCGGTGCCGACCCGCTCGCCCTGCCGCCGGTCGTGGCGACGTACGCCGACCCGGCCGCGGCCGCCGTGCTGCGCGAGGTCAACCGTCGCGCGGAGGAGCCGGTCGCCCTGGCCGAGCGCCGCGCGCTGCTGGCGGGGGAGGACGGCGAGGCCGAGGACGCCGCGCCCCGCCCGGGTCGCGACCTCTCGCCGCTCGCGCCCGTGGTCGAGCGCTGGTCGAAGGACCTGGCCGACGCCGGCCACGACGTGCGCGGCGACCTCGTCGCGCTGCTCGACGACCAGGCCGCCCAGCCGCTGCCGGGTCCCCGCACCCGCCTCTCCGTGGCCGCCCAGGTCCTCGCCGAGACCCTGGCCGAGCGCAGCGCGCTGCGTGATCGCGTCGCCGAGCTCGAGGCCGAGGTCGCCACCCTCGACCGCAAGCGCCGTACCTGGAAGCGCCGCGCCAAGCACGGCGCCGACCTCGCCGCCGTGGGCTGAGCGCCGACTGCTTACTCGGGGACGGGGTCGACGCGCTCGGCGAACCACTCCACGAGGGGGCGGAGGCGGCGCCAGTCCCGGCGGACCTCGTCGAGCAGGGCGGGGGTGTGGATCACGGGCTCGAAGCCGAGGTCGCGGCCCAGCGTGAACGACCTGTGGCGCAGCAGGTCGATGCGCGGGTGGTCGGCCGAGCAGCCACGCGGGGTGGTCTTGAGCCGCTCGCCGCCCAGGGTGAAGCCGTGGCGGCGTACCCGCCGCAGCAGGGTCTCCAGCTCGGTGCCCGAGTGCTCGGCGTCGATCGCGGCCCGCACGCGGGCGAGGTCGGGCGGCGCGACGGAGTAGAGCCCGGCGCCGACGCGCACGCCGGGGGCGCTGACCTGGACGTACCAGCCGAGCCCGGGGCCGGCGTGGACGACTGCGCCCTGGTGGGTCTTGTACGGCGTCTTGTCCTTGCGGAAGCGCACGTCGCGGTAGGGGCGGAAGATCTTCGCCGGCCCGAACTCCGGCGCCAGTGCCGCCACCAGGGCCTCCATCGGTGCGCGCACCGAGGCGTCGTACACGTGCCTGTGGGCGGTCCAGAACGACTTGGTGTTGTCGAGCTCGAGGTCGTCGTAGAAGTCCAGCGCGGCCACCGGGAAGCCCTCGAACTCGGAGATGGTCGCTCCTGTGGTCGCTGTCGCGGGCACGTCACCGGGTCTCGACGCGCCCGGCGCGACCTCGTGCCTCGGTCGCGGGGCTTGCTCGACCTTGGGCCGCGACGGCGCTGCGCTCCTGCGTCGCCCCGCGCCTGCGGCCTCGAGCGGACGACGAGACTCGAACTCGCGACATCGACCTTGGGAAGGTCGCGCTCTACCAACTGAGCTACGTCCGCGTGCCCCGGTCGCCCGGGACGCCTCGGAAGGCTACCCCACGGGCGCCAGGGTGGGACGTCGCGGGGACAGGCCGTCGCCCGACGAGCGACCGGTCAGCCGGCGGTGCACCCACGGGACCGCGTGCTCGCGGGCCCAGGCGGCGTCGGCGCGCAGGCGCACGGCCAGCGGCACGTCGGCCGCAGGCATCGGGTCGGGCACGTCGAGCGTGTGCTCGACGCCCAGGGCGTCGAGCACGGTGGCGGCGACGACGCTGTGACCGCGGGCGTTGAGGTGCATCCGGTCCGCGGCGAAGACGTCGTCGACGCTGTCGCCGCGCAGCCGCCACAGGTCGACCAGGGTGGTGCCGTGGCGGTCGGCGATCTCGCGCACGTGCTCGTTGAACAGCGCGAACCGACCGCGCAGCGCGGCGTACAGGCCGCTTCCGCCCGGGTCGTAGCAGGTGAAGATCGCGACCGTGGCGCCGGTGGCGCAGAGCCGCCCGACGGCCGCGTCGTACGCCGCCGCGAGGTCGTCGAGGTCGACCCGCGGTCGCAACACGTCGTTGGCGCCGGCGTGGAGGGTCACGAGGTCGGGGCCGAGGGCGATGGCCGGCTCGACCTGCTCGTCGAGGATCGCCAGCAGCTTGCGACCCCGGATCGCCAGGTTGGCGTAGCCGAGCTCGTCGGTCTGCGTGGCCAGCACCTCGGCCACCCGGTCGGCCCAGCCGCGCACGCCGTGGGGCCGGGTCTCGTCGTCGTCGCCGACGCCCTCGGTGAAGGAGTCGCCGAGGGCGACGTAGCGGTGGAACGGCATCAGATCTCGGTGCGGTGGAAGTTGGCGTAGGAGCGCGACGGGGTGGGGCCGCGCTGGCCCTGGTAGCGCGAGCCGTACTTGGCCGAGCCGTAGGGGTGCTCGGCCGGCGAGGAGAGCCGGAAGAAGCAGAGCTGGCCGATCTTCATGCCCGGGTAGAGCTTGATCGGCAGGGTGGCGACGTTGGCCAGCTCGAGCGTGACGTGGCCGGAGAAGCCGGGGTCGACGAAGCCGGCCGTCGCGTGGGTCAGCAGCCCGAGCCGACCCAGCGAGCTCTTGCCCTCGACGCGCGCGGCCAGGTCGTCGGGCAGCGTCACGACCTCGTACGTCGACCCCAGCACGAACTCGCCGGGGTGCAGGATGAACGGCTCGTCGCCCTCGGCCACCACCTCGCGGGTGAGGTCGGACTGGTCGGCCGCGGGGTCGATGTGGGGGTAGCGGTGGTTCTCGAAGACCCGGAAGTAGCGGTCGAGCCGGAAGTCGATCGACGACGGCTGGATCATCGCGGGGTCCCACGGCTCGACCACGATGCGGCCGGCCTCGGTCTCGGCGCGGATGTCGCGGTCGGAGAGCAGCACGGGCGTCAACCTACCCGGGCTGTGGCCCCCGTCGCGGTGACAGGTTGATCAGCGGCAAGTTAGGCTGCCCTAAGTAAGCCTGTCCTTCCCCCGCCCCCGATCCCGGGAGACCCCATGAGCGCCGCCGCCGTCTCGCCGATGCCCCTGGTCCTCGCCGAGATCGAGGCGGTCCGGGTGACACGGCTCAGCCCCGGCTTCGTGCGGGTCGAGTTCGCCGGGCCCGAGCTGGCCGACCTCGGCGTCGACGGCCCCTGGCTCGACCAGCGGCTCAAGCTCGTCTTCCCGTTCGCGCCCGGGCACCCGCTGCCGGACGTCACGGCACTCGGGGCCGACTGGTACGCCGCCTGGCGCGCGATGGAGCCGGAGGACCGCGGCCACGTCCGCACCTACACCGTGCGCGACGTGACCGGGTACGGCGTCGACACCCGTCTGGTCATCGACTTCGTCGTCCACGAAGACGGCCTGGCCGGCCCCGGAGCCTCGTGGGCGATGCGGGCCCAGCCCGGCGACCGCGTCATCACGCTCGCGCCGCGGCGGGGGATGCCGTTCGGCGGCATCGAGTTCACCCCCGGCGACGCCGAGCAGCTCTTGCTCGTCGGCGACGAGTCGGCCGTGCCCGCCGTCGCCGGCATCCTCGCCGGGCTGCCCTGCGACGCCGTGGGAGCGGCGTACCTCGAGGTGCCCGACCCCGCCGACATCCAGGACCTGCCCTGCCCGCCCGGCGTCACGGTGCGCTGGCTGCCGCGCGGCCACGAGGAGGTCGGCACCTGCCTGGTGCCTGCCGTCCGGTCGTACGTCGGCCTCCCCGCGGCGGTGGCGGCCCCCACCGACCTCGAGGTCGACCCCGACCTGTGGGAGACCCCGATGTGGTCGAGCTCCGGCGAGCCCGTCGACCCGGCCGCCCCGGTCGCCCACGGCCAGCTCGACGGCGTCTTCGCCTGGATCGCCGGCGAGTCGGCCATGGTCACCCGCCTGCGCCGCGCCCTCGTCACCGAGCTCGGCGTCGACCGCCGCCAGGTCGCCTTCATGGGCTACTGGCGTCGCGGTGTGGCGATGATGAGCTGAGTGCTTCTCGCGGCGGCAAAGTCACTGGTTAACCAGTGACTTTGTCGCTGGACCACGCATGCATTCGTGGCTCAGCGACAGACTTCGTGGCTCAGTGACGCCGTCGGCGGTCCTGTCGTCCGGAAACGCCGACGGGGCGGGCCGCCGTCACCAGGTGACCGCGGCCCGCCCCGTTCGGGAACCTCAGAGGTCGAACAGCGAGCTGGCCCCCGAGATGTCGGCGTCCTTGCGGGGCTCGTGGGCCTCGCCGTTCGACGCCGGGCGGGACCCGTTCTGGGCCTGCGACTCGGCCTCGACCTCCGCGTCGGCAGCGGCCTTGGCCGGCTCCTCGCCCTCGGCCTCGTCCTCCTCGACCGTGGCCTCCGCCTCGGTCGGAGCGGCCGCGGGCTCGTCCGCCTGCGGGGCGGGCGACTCCGGCTCGGCCGAGGTCGATGCCGCGGCGGCGCCCCCGGACAGGCTGGCCTTGATGTCCTTCAGGCTGCGCACCGGCGCCGCGGCCTGCGGCTCGACCTCCTGCTTGGCCTCCTGCTCGGGCTCGGCCTCGGGCTCCGGGGCCGGCTCGGCAGCCGCAGCCGCAGCCGCAGCCGGCTCTGCGGCCGGGGCCGCACCCGTCTCGGACCGTCCGCCCTCGGCGGGCGGCAGGTCGAACATCGAGCGGCCCGGGGCGTACTTGCCGCCCAGCCCGCCCTCGCTCGATCCGCTCGCCACGGGCTTCTCCGCCACCGCCGCCCCGGCCCCGTCGGGCTCGGCGTCACTGCTCTCCACGACGTCCTGGCGTGCCGTCGGCTCCTCGGCGGTCGCCGCCTGCTCGGTCGCCTGCGGCTCGGCGTGACCGGGGTCCGCCTCCTCGGAGGACGCGGCCGGTACGGCGCTCGCAGCCGCCGGAGCAGCCGTCACCGTCGTCTCCTCCGGCTCGGCGAGGTCGAAGAGCGAGCCGCCCTTCGGGACCTCGGTCGCCGGGGTGCTTGCCGTGCCGCTGCTGGTGGGTGCGACCGGCTCGGGCTCCGGCTGCGCCTCGGGAGCCTCCTGGGCGGCCGGCGCGGTCGGCGCGGTCGGCGCGGTCGGCGCGGTCGGCTCCGGCCGCTCGACCGTCGTCTCCTCCGGCTCGGCGAGGTCGAAGAGCGAGCCGCCCTTCGGGACCTCGGTCGCCGGGGTGGACGACGTGCCGCTGCTGGCGGGCGCGGCCGGCTCGGGCTCCGGCTGCGCCTCGGGAGCCTCCTGGGCGGTCGGCGCGGTCGGCTCCGGCCGCTCGACCGTCGTCTCCTCCGGCTCGTCGAGGTCGAAGAGCGAGCCGCCCTTCGGGACCTCGGTCGCCGGGGTGGACGACGTGCCGCTCGAGGCGGGGGTGTCCTCGGCCCTTCGAGACGGTTGCTGCGCAACCTCCTCAGGGATCGAGGGGGACGGTTGCTGCGCAACCTCCTCAGGGACCGAGGGGGACGGGGTGTCGTTCGCCTCAGTCGTCGGGGAGGTCGAGGTGTCGTCCGAGCCGACGTCGAACAGCGAGCCGCCGGACGACGTGGCCTCGACGGGCTCGGCCGACGGGGTGTCGTCCGAGCCGACGTCGAACAGCGAGCCGCCGGACGACTTGGGCTCGGCCGACGAGCCGGCGTCGAACAGCGAGCCGCCGGACGACGTGGCCCCGACGGGCTCGGCCGACGAGCCGGCGTCGAAGAGCGAGCCACCGGAGGGCTTGGCCTCGGCCGACGAGGAGTCGGCGTCGAAGAGCGAGGCCTTGGCCGCGGGGGCGGCGTCGTCGGTGCCGCCGGGGGTGTCGAACAGCGAGCCGCCGGAGGCGGGCTCGTCGGCCTCGGTGGCGAACAGGGACGCACCGGCCGGGGGCGCGGCGTCGTCGGTCGAGGACGGCTCGGGCTCGGCCGCCGCACCGGGCTCCATGGACCCGTCGGACTCGGGGCCGTCGAACAGCGAGCTGCCCCCGCCCGAGGCCTTGGCCAGCGGGCCGACCTCGTTGGTCTCGGTGACGGTGTCGTCGGTGACGGTCACGTCACCCGGCGACGGCTCCGCCTTCGTCTCCACGGGAGCCGCAGCCGGCGCCCCCGCTCCGACGAGCTGGCGCTTGGCCGCCGGCGACTCGCCCTTGACCGAGGCGAGCAGCATCTGGGCGACGTCGAGCACCTCGACGTCCTCGGACGCCTCGCCGTTGGACTGCTTCATGGTCAGGCCGTCGGAGAGCATGACGCGGCAGAAGGGGCAACCGACGGCGATCTGCTGGGCGCCGGTGTCGACGGCCTCCTGGGTGCGGTTCATGTTGATCCGCTCGCCGACCTTCTCCTCCATCCACATGCGCGCCCCGCCGGCGCCGCAGCAGAAGGACCGCTCGGAGTTGCGCGGCATCTCGGTCAGCTCGGCGTCGGGGATGACCTGCAGCAGCTCGCGCGGCGGCGAGTAGACGCCGTTGTGACGGCCGATGTAGCAGGGGTCGTGGTAGGTGACCGACCGCTTGGGGCCGCCGTTGGTGGCGACCGGGGTCAGCTTCTTCTCGCGCACCAGGCGGTTGAGCAGCTGGGTGTGGTGCACGACCTCGAGCTCGACGCCGAAGGCGGCGTACTCGTTCTTCAGCGTGTTGAAGCAGTGCGCGCAGGTGGAGACGACCTTCGTGGCCTTCGACTCCTTGAGCACCTCGGCGTTCTGCGTGGCGAGGCCCTGGAAGACGAACTCGTTCCCGGCACGTCGGGCGGGGTCGCCGGTGCAGGTCTCGCCGTTGCCGAGCACCGCGAAGTCGACGCCGGCCATGTCGAGCAGCTCGGCGACCGCACGGGTGGTCTTCTTGGCGCGGTCCTCGTAGGCGCCGGCGCAGCCGACCCAGAACAGCCACTCGACCTCGTCGAGCGACTCGACCTGCTCGCCGACGACCTTGACCTCGAAGGGCAGGTCCTTGGCCCAGTCGAGGCGGGCGTTCTGCGACATGTTCCAGGGGTTGCCCTTGTTCTCCAGACCCTTGAAGAGTCCGTTGAGCTCGGCCGGGAAGTTCGACTCCACCAGCACCTGGTAGCGCCGCATGTCGACGATGTGATCGACGTGCTCGATGTCGACGGGGCACTGCTGCACGCACGCGCCGCACGAGGTGCAGCTCCACAGCACGTCGTCGTCGATGACGGCGCCGCCGGTGGGGTTCCAGGCCCAGTCGCCCTCCGTCGCGCCGACCAGCGGGCGCTCGGCCTCGGCGAGCGTCGTCGCGGGAAGGGCGGCGCGGGCCTCGTCGGAGTCGGCGAGCAGGTACGGCGCCTTGGCGTGCGCGTGGTCGCGCAGCTGCAGGATCAGCATCTTGGGCGACAGCGGCTTGTCGGTGTTCCACGCCGGGCACTGGCTCTGGCAGCGACCGCACTCGGTGCAGGTCGAGAAGTCGAGGATGCCCTTCCAGGAGAAGTCCTCGACCGCGCCGACACCGAGCTTGGTGTCCTCGTCCATGTCCTCGAGGTCCTCGAAGTCGATGGTCTTGCCGCCCGACGTCATCGGGGCGAGACCGCCGAGCGCCGTGCGGCCCGTGGCGTGGCGCTTGAAGAAGATGTTGAAGAACGCGAGGAACCGGTGCCATGCCACGCCCATCGACGGGCGCAGCGAGACCACGATCATCCAGGTGAACGAGATGACGATCTTGGCCGTCGCGACGACCCAGATCAGGTTGGCCAGGCCGGACTCGGAGACGCCGGAGAACGCCTCGCCGAGCCAGGAGGTCAGCGGGAAGTGGAAGGCGCTGGCGTAGTCGGGGTCCTCGTAGGTGGCGTAGGCGTACTCGAGCCCGCGCAGCAGCACGATGCAGATGCCGACGCCGAGGATGACGAGCTCGACGAAGTAGCCCTGCCACATCGTGGAGCCGAAGAACCGGCCGCGGGGGCCGCGCACGCGCTCCTTGGGGCGGGTGGCGCGGTAGTAGATGAAGGCGACGATCGCGACCAGCATCACCCAGGTCAGCAGCTCGGTGGCCCACTCGAAGAGGAAGAAGTGGCCGAGCAGCGGGATGTGGAAGCCGGGGTCGAAGAGCTGGCCCAGGGCCGTGACGAGGGTGAAGAACAGCAGCCCGAACCCGGTCATGATGAACCAGTGGCCGGCGCCGACCCACGACCACTGCAGCATCCGGGTGTGGCCCAGCGTCTCCTTGACGAGGGTCACGGTGCGGGCGGGGATGTTGTCGGTGCGGTGCGTCGGCTGACCGACCTTCACCGTCGCGATGATCTGGCGGATCGCGCGCACGAAGAGCGTCGTCCCGACCACCGCGATGGGCAGCGAGATGAGGAGCGCGAGGACCTGCAGGACCGGCATGGGGGAACTCCCGTCGGGGCTGAGTCCGCGGCGTGGGCCACGGACAGACGTCGGCCCGGTGAGCCTAGACCTCCAGGCGCCCGCGGCACGGCCGATGTGACCAATGCTACCTGGCGGTAACTTCAGGCTCGGCCCCGCCAGCCCACCCGCCGCGACACCGCGCGCGCCGTACCGGTGACCGCGGCGACCAGGCCGTCTTCGTCGACCTGCTCCCGGACGTCCCAGGTGACGGCCACGCCGCCCACCGGGCCGCCGTTGTGGTCGAGCACGGCGACGGCGACCGACGCGAAGCCCGGGGTGACCTCGCCGTCCTCACGCGCCCACCCCCGCCGCCGGGTCTCCGAGAGCAGCCCACGCAGCGCGGTCAGGCTGGTCGGCCCGCCACCGTGGCGGTCGACGAAGGCCGAGCGGTCGGGGTGCAGCGCCCGCACCTGGGCCTCGGGCAGCGCGGCGAGGATGGCGCGGCCGCTGGCGGTGAGCGCGGCGGGCAGGCGTACGCCGACGTCGGTCACCAGCGGCGGTCGACCCGGTGCCCGCTCCTCGAGCACGTAGAGCACGTCGCGCCCGTGGGGGACGGCGAGGTGGGCCGAGCGTCCGGTGCGGTCGACCAGGTCGACGAGGGGGCGTCGCGCGAGCCGCTGGAGCGGCGCCTGCCGGGTGTAGCCGGAGCCGACCTCGAAGGCGGCGATGCCCAGGCAGTAGCGGGCGTCCTCGGCGACGTGGGAGACGAATCCCTCGTCGGCCATGGCGCGCAGCAGGTGGTAGGCCGTCGAGCGGGGCAGCCCGACGGCGGCCGCGATCCGGTCGACCGGCACCGGGTCGGGCTGCGAGGCGAGGAAGCGCAGCACGCGGAGGGCCCGCGTGGCGGCCGGCACCTGGCTCGGCTGCTCGCTCACGGGCCCGAACCTAGCCCCGACCGTCCCGTTGGCGCCCCAGCACCCGACGTGCGGTGGCATGCTGGTTGCGCTCGCCAACCGATCTCGGACCCAGGAGCCCCCGTGCGCCGTGCCGCCCCCCTCCTCCTCGCACTGCTCGTCGCGACGACCCTGCTGGTGACGCCAGGCTCCGCGAGTGCCGCCCGGCTGCCCAGCAAGGCCACCTGGGAGCGGCAGGACGCCGCGATCATGAAGGGCTCGGTGGGGTGGCTGCGCGACCGCGTCGAGCGCGCCGGCGACGACGAGCGGCTGGCGATCAACCTCGACATCGACAACACATCGCTGGCGACGCACTACGCGAAGGGCCGGCCGGTGAAGCCGACGCTTCGCCTGGCCAAGGAGGCCCGCCGCCTCGGCGTGAAGGTCTTCTTCAACACGGCACGACCGCTCGACCGGCTCGACGCCGCCGTCGAGCAGCTGGAGGCCGCCGGCTTCCCCGTCGACGACATCTGCGGCCGGCGCCCGGGCCTCACCCTGGTGGAGGGCAAGCAGGCCTGCCGCGCCGGTTTCGCCGCGGACGGCTTCACCATCACCGCCAACGTCGGCAACCGCCCGACCGACTTCACCGGTGGCGGCTACGAGAAGAAGTACAAGCTGCGCTCCTACGCCGGCCGCCTGAGCTAGCGCGTCAGGTCTGGAAGAACCAGTCGGTCATCCGGGACGAGGTGCCCGGGCAGGTGATGTTGAAGTCGCGGGAGTCCATCACCCACTGCGACATCACCGCCTGGCCGCCCTGGATCACCCGGTCGGGGCCGCAGCGACGCGTCGCCTCCGCCTGCGAGGTCTGCCCCGCCGCGCGCCACTCGGGCACACCGAGCGAGAACCCACCCACCACCTCGGCCCACATGTACGCCGTGGAGTAGACGCCGACCTGGTAGCCCGCGTCGGTGTAGCCCCGCGCCGCCCCCTCGACGACGGCCGCGTTGGCCGCCTGGTCGCCGCTCCAGTCGAACGACGGCACCGGCTCGACGTCGAGCCACACGATCGGCGTGCGGAACCCGATGCGCTGCATGGTCGCGATCGTCGCCCGCGCCTGCTGGTAGCCCACGTTGCGCATCGCGCCGAGCGGTGTGCCGCCGTCGTACGGCCCCTTTCCGCCGTAGCGGGTGAGCTGGTCGCCGTAGGGGCTGGAGAGCACGGCGTACGCCGCCACCAGGAGCTGCCGCTGCTCCACCCACGCGAGCTGGTCGGCGATGCACGGGTTGACCGTGAAGCCCGGGCCGTTGGTCAGGCCGATCACGACGAACTTCGCCGCGGGCACCGGCATCGGCATCCCGAGCGTGCGCTTCTCGGGGATGCCGAGGCCCGGCGGGCACTGCGGCCAGCTGACGTCGCCGCCGATGACCGGGCCGCTCATCGGCTCGACGTCCTCGATCCCCTCCGGCACCGTCACGTCGGGGACCGCGGGTCGCTGCGCCTTGCGCGGCGTCGGGCTCGGTGCCGCGCTGGTGGGGGTGGGCTCCTGCTCGGGGGCTGCCTCGACGGTCTCCGCCGTCCGCCGCGACTCGGGCTCGAGCGGCGCCTGGCACGCCGTCAGCGCGAGCGCACCCACCAGCGCCACTGCCGTGCCGACCCGCCTCATCCGCTGCCTCCTCGCGGGCTCGATGGTGTCACGGGGGCGGGCGGGCGGCGGCGGATCGCACGACAACGCTCCGTGGCCGACGCACCCCTCACGTCTCGGATCCGAGACAGCAGGGTCGCTGCGGCGCTGGCGGCGCGGGCCCGGCGAGCGAAGACTGGGCCGCATGCAGGTGGTGGAGGTGGGCGTCGGGCCGGTGGGCCCGGCCGACGTGGTGGCGGTGGCGCGGCACGGCGCCGGGGTGCGGCTGTCCGACGACGCGCTCGCAGCGATCGACCGGGCCCGCGAGGCCGTCGAGGTGCTCGCCGCGGGCGAGCGGCCGGCGTACGGCGTGAGCACCGGGTTCGGCGCGCTGGCCACCCGCCACATCCCGGCCGGGCTGAGGGCGCAGCTGCAGCGCTCGCTGGTGCGCAGCCACGCCGCGGGCTCCGGCCCCGAGGTCGAGCGCGAGGTCACCCGGGCGCTGATGCTGCTGCGGCTCAGCACGCTCGCGACCGGTCGCACCGGCGTACGACGCGAGACCGCGCAGCTGCTCGCCGACCTGCTCAGCCACGAGATCACGCCGGTGGTGCACGAGTTCGGCTCGCTCGGCTGCTCCGGCGACCTCGCCCCGCTCAGCCACTGCGCGCTCGCGCTGATGGGGGAGGGCACCGTGCGCGACGCCGCTGGTGACCTGGGACCCGCCGCCGAGGCCCTGGCCGCTGCGGGGCTCGTCCCCGTCGAGCTCGCCGCCAAGGAGGGCCTCGCGCTGATCAACGGCACCGACGGCATGCTCGGGATGCTCGTGCTCGCGCTCCACGACCTCGACCTGCTCGTGCGCACCGCCGACGTCGCCGCGGCGATGAGCGTCGAGGCGCAGCTCGGCACCGACCGGGTCTTCGCCGAGGAGCTGCAGGCGCTGCGGCCGCACCCCGGTCAGGCCGCGAGCGCGGCCAACCTGCGCGCGCTGCTCATGAGCTCGGGCGTCGTCGCGAGCCACCGCGGCCCCGACTGCCTGCGCGTGCAGGACGCCTACTCGCTGCGCTGCTCCCCGCAGGTGCACGGCGCCGTGCGCGACACCCTCGACCACGCCCGCCTCGTCGCCTCCCGCGAGCTCGCCAGCGCCGTCGACAACCCCGTGGTCGCGGACGCCGACGACCCGAGGCTCGAGTCCAACGGCAACTTCCACGGCGCCCCGGTCGCCTACGTGCTCGACTTCGCGGCCATCGTCGCGGCCGACCTCGCCTCCATCAGCGAGCGGCGTACCGACCGCTTCCTCGACAGGGCCCGCAACCACGGCCTGCCGCCCTTCCTCGCCGACGACCCGGGGGTCGACAGCGGGCTGATGATCGCGCAGTACACCCAGGCCGCCGTCGTCTCCGAGCTCAAGCGCCTCGCCGCCCCGGCCAGCGTCGACTCGATCCCCTCCAGCGCCATGCAGGAGGACCACGTCTCGATGGGCTGGTCGGCCGCCCGCAAGCTGCGCCGCGCCGTCGACGGCCTCGCGCGCGTGCTCGCCGTCGAGGTCATGGCCGGCGCCCGCGCGCTCGACCTGCGGCGGCCGCTCGAGCCGGCGCCCGCCACCGAGGCCGTCGTACGCCGCCTCCGCGGCGCCGGTGTCGCGGGCCCCGGCCCCGACCGCCACCTCGCGCCGGAGATCGAGACCACCCACCAGCTCGTCGTCAGCGGGGCCGTCGTGGCCGCCGCCGAGTCCGTGATCGGAGAGATGTCATGAGCGACAACCCGCGCCTGCCCATCCACGCCCCCCGCGGCCCCGAGCTCTCCGCGCGCTCGTGGCAGACCGAGGGCGCGCTGCGGATGCTGATGAACAACCTCGACCCCGAGAACGCCGAGCGCCCCGAGGACCTCGTCGTCTACGGCGGCACCGGCAAGGCCGCGCGCAGCTGGGAGGCGTACGACGCCCTCGTGCGCACCCTGCGCGACCTGCGCGACGACGAGACGATGCTGGTGCAGAGCGGCAAGCCGGTCGGCGTCATGCGCACCCACGCCTGGGCGCCGCGCGTGCTCATCGCCAACTCCAACCTCGTGGGCGACTGGGCGAACTGGGAGGAGTTCCGCCGGCTGGAGGACCTCGGGCTCACGATGTACGGCCAGATGACCGCCGGCTCGTGGATCTACATCGGCACCCAGGGCATCCTGCAGGGCACCTACGAGACCTTCGCCGCGGTCGCCGAGAAGCGGTTCGGCGGCACCCTCGCCGGCACCATCACGCTCACCGCCGGGCTCGGCGGCATGGGCGGCGCGCAGCCGCTCGCGGTCACGATGAACGACGGTGTCGCCATCTGCGTCGAGGTCGACCAGCAGCGGATCACGCGCCGCATCGAGCACCGCTACCTCGACGTGCAGGCCGACGACCTCGACCACGCCTGGCAGCTCGCGGTCGAGGCGCGCGACGCCCGCCGACCGCTGTCGATCGGGCTGCTCGGCAACGCCGCCGAGGTCTTCCCGGCCGTGCTCGAGCGCGACCTGCCGGTCGACGTCGTCACCGACCAGACCAGCGCGCACGACCCGCTGTCCTACCTGCCCCTCGGCGTGGAGCACGGCGACTGGCACGACGCCGCCCGGCGCGACCCCGACGGCTTCACCAAGGACGCGCAGGCCTCGATGGCCGCCCACGTGCGAGCGATGGTCGAGCTGCAGGACCGCGGCGCGGAGGTCTTCGACTACGGCAACTCCATCCGCGACGAGGCCCGCAAGGGCGGCTACGACCGCGCCTTCGAGTTCCCCGGCTTCGTCCCCGCCTACATCCGCCCGCAGTTCTGCGAGGGGCGTGGCCCCTTCCGCTGGGCCGCCCTCTCCGGCGACCCCGCCGACATCGCCGCCACCGACAAGGCCGTGCTCGAGCTGTTCCCCGACGACGAGCGGCTGCGGCGCTGGATCACCATGGCCGGCGAGCGGGTGCACTTCCAGGGCCTGCCCGCCCGGATCTGCTGGCTCGGGTACGGCGAGCGCCACCGCGCCGGGCTGAAGTTCAACGAGATGGTCGCCAGCGGCGAGCTCAAGGGCCCGGTCGTCATCGGCCGCGACCACCTCGACTGTGGCTCGGTCGCCTCGCCGTACCGCGAGACCGAGGCCATGCTCGACGGCTCCGACGCCATCGCCGACTGGGCGCTGCTCAACGCGCTGGTCAACACCGCCTCCGGCGCCACCTGGGTCTCGATCCACCACGGCGGCGGCGTCGGCATCGGCCGCTCGATCCACGCCGGCCAGGTCTGCGTCGCCGACGGCACCGACCTCGCCGCCCAGAAGCTCGAGCGCGTGCTGACCAACGACCCCGGCATGGGCGTGGTCCGCCACCTCGACGCCGGCTACGACCGCGCCGTCGAGGTCGCCGCCGAGCGCGGCGTCCGCGTGCCGATGTCCGAGCGCTGACCGAGTCGTGTGCCTGAGGGGACGCCATGGCGTCCTCCCAGGCACACGACCCGCACGTTTCGCTTGCGTGAAGAAGCGCACCCGCCTCTACCGGTAGCGGGTGGCGCGGCACTACCGTCCCCTGGGGGGTCGTGACGAGTGGGAGGCGCGCAATGACGGACCTGGTCGACCGGCCCGCAAGCCTGGGGGCGCAGCTGCGTCGGCGCAAGCCGATCGACCTGGCGCGCTCGGGCCACGGGGGTGAGCTGGAGCGGAGCTTCGGCACGTTCCAGCTGATGATGTTCGGCGTCGGCGCCACTGTCGGCACCGGCATCTTCTTCGTGCTGCAGGAGGCGGTGCCCGACGCGGGGCCGGCGGTGATCGTCGCCTTCCTGGTCGCCGGGCTCGGCGCGGGGCTGTCGGCGATCTGCTACGCCGAGGTGGCGGGCTCGATCCCGGTGAGCGGGTCGACGTACTCCTACGCCTACCACTCCATGGGCGAGGTGGTGGCGATGGTCGTCGCCGCCTGCGTGCTGCTGGAGTACGGCGTGAGCTCGGCCGCCGTCTCGGTGGGGTGGAGCGGCTACCTCAACGAGCTGCTGCAGAACACGATCGGCGTCCGCATCCCCGACGCGCTGTCGTACTCGCCGATCCCCTACGACGACAACACCACGGGGCTGGTCAACCTCCCGGCCGTCGTGCTGGTGCTGATGTGCATGGTGCTGCTGGTCCGCGGAGCCAGCGAGTCGGCGCTGGTCAACACGGTCATGGTGGTGGTCAAGCTCGGCGTGCTGATGCTCTTCGTGGTGGTGGGGCTGACGGCGTTCCAGACCGACAACTTCGCCGGCTTCTGGGACTCCGGCGCCAGCGGCATCGGGGCGGCCGCCGCGACCATCTTCTTCTCCTTCATCGGGCTGGACGCGGTGTCGACGGCCGGGGAGGAGGTGCGCGACCCGCAGCGGGCGCTGCCCCGCGCGATCATGGGCGCGCTCGTGGTGGTCGTGACGATCTACGTGCTGGTGGCGCTGGCGGGCGTCGGCGCGCAGCCGGCCTCGGAGTTCGAGAGCCCCGAGCAGCAGAGCGCCGGCCTCTCGGTCATCCTCACCAACATCACCGGCAGCACGGTGCCCGGCACGATCCTCGCCGCCGGGGCGGTCATCTCGATCTTCTCGGTGACGCTGGTGACGCTCTACGGGCAGACCCGGATCCTGTTCGCGATGGGCCGCGACGGCATGCTGCCCGACCGGTTCGCCTCGGTGAACCCCCGCACGCTGACCCCCACCTTCAACACCGTGGTCGCCTCGGTCGTGGTGGCGCTCATCGCCGGGTTCGTGCCGTCCGACTACCTGTGGGACACCGTCTCCATCGGCACGCTGATCGCCTTCATCGTCGTCGCGCTGGCCGTGCTGGTGCTGCGTCGTACGGCGCCCGAGCTGCACCGGCCGTTCCGCGTCCCGGGCTACCCGGTCACGCCCCTGCTGACGATCGCGGTCTGCGTCTACATCCTCTCCGGGCTCGCGCTGGTGACCTGGGTGATCTTCGCGACCTGGCTCGCGGTGGTGCTGGCGTTCTACCTGCTGTGGGGCCAGCGGCACGCGACGCTCAACCGTGGCGTCGTCGCCGACACCGACGTGCCCTCCTCCGACACCGACGCCGACGCCGACGGGGGCGCGCGGTGACCCTCGTCGTCGCCCACCCGCCGCACAAGGAGGACCGGGCTGCGCTGCACCTGGCGGCGTCCCTCGCCCGGGCTGCGAAGACCGACCTGCGGCTGGTCAGCGTCGTCCCCGCGCCCTGGCCGACGCCGGTCGCGGGCGGGCCCGACAAGGAGTACGCCCGGTGGTCGCGCGAGTACGGCGAGCAGGCGGTCGCCGCCGCCACCGCCGCGCTCGCCGAGCACTGCCCCGACGTCGAGGCCAGCGCCACCGTGCGGTCGGGCTCGTCGGTCGCCGCCGCGCTCATCGACGAGGCCGGCGACGCCAGCGCGGCGATGATCGTCATGGGCTCCGGCAGCGACGGCTCCTGGGGGCGGGTCGTGCTCAGCTCGACCGCCGACCGCCTGCTGCACTCCTCGCCCGTGCCGGTTGCCGTCGCCCCCCGCGGCTTCCGCGCCGAGCCCGGCGCCCGGACCTTCCGCGCCACCTGCGCCTTCCGCGGCGACCGTGCCTCCGAGGCCGTGCTCGAGCGGGCCGCCAAGATCTGCAAGGGCATCGACGCCGAGCTGCGGGTCGTCACCTTCGCCGTGCGCGGCCGCACGATGTACCCGCCCGAGGTGCTCGGCGAGGCCGACGTCCTCGACGCCTACCTCGAGGAGACCGCCCGCCGCCAGGAGCGGGCCGTCGCCGGCCTCAGCGACCCGCCCAACCTCGTCGACACCGCCGTCGTCAGCGGCCGCACCTGGGCCGAGGCCCTCGAGCAGGTCGACTGGCACCCCGACGACGTGCTCGTCGTCGGCTCGTCGTCGGCCAGCCTGATGTCGCGCCTCTTCCTCGGCTCCAACGCCACGAAGATCGTGCGCCACTCACCGGTGCCCGTCGTGGTGGTGCCGTAGGGCCGGTGCCGGTGGGTGGTTCCTTCCGCCCGGGAAGACCCGCCTACGCCGACGGCCTCGCGAACCACACCGTCCGCTTGGTCCACACCCCCGGGTCGAGCCGGTCGCCGGAGCACACCACGATCGCGACCTGCGGCCGGCCGTCGTCGGCGTAGTAGCGGAAGAACGGCTGGTCGGCGTCGACCTCGACCCGGTCGGTGACGCGGTAGCACAGGCTGCGGCCCTCGCCGGCGAGCACGACGCGGCCGCCCTCCGCGAGCCCGGCGAGGAGCCGGTTGCCGAGGGCCGTCTCCTCGGGGCCGCCGGGGAACGTGTGGGCGTTGAGCAGCACGTTGCCGCGCCGGTCACCGGGCTGGACGCCCTGGTCGCGGTCGTAGGCGAGCTGCAGCTTGCCGACCGCGTCGGTCGGCGGGGTGCCCGGCACGTGCTCGGAGGCGCGCGGCGGGGCGACCACCGTCAGGTCGCGGCCGACGCCGGGGACGGTCGCGGAGGTCGGCTCGAACGGCTCGGCCGTCGTCGGGCAGGGCTTGCGCTCCAGCCGCTGACCCTCGGTCGACGCCGGCGCCGCGGTCGAGACGGGTCGCTCGGGGGCGGTGGTCGGCTCGGGCGAGCCGCCGCAGCCGACGAGCACCAGCAGCCCGACCAGCCCGACGACGCCCCTCACGAGACCTCGCGCCGCTGCCACCACCGGCGGCGTCCCGTCGGGCGCGGAGCGGGTGCGGGCGGCGTACGACGACGACGCTCGCGCAGGCGCTCGGCCCAGGCCGCGACCTCGTGCTCGACGTCGCGGGTGGGTGTGACCACCGGCGGACCGCCCTGGAGCTGGCGGCGGGCCTCGACCACGCGGCGGTTGAAGTCGGTGAGCAGCTGGCGCACCTGGTCCTCGGTGGTCTCGCGGTCGAGCAGCCCGTCGAGCTCGGCGTCGTCCTTGCGCAGCTGCAGCGCGGGTGGGAGCACACCGGTGATGCGCTCGCGCTCGACGAGCTTCTTGAGCCACCAGTCGCGGTCGTCGGGGGAGCCGAGGTCCTTCAGTGGCTTGCCGGCGCCGGCGAGGTTGTCGAACTCCCCGCGCGCCATCGCCCGCTCGATCTGCAGGTCGACCCACCGCGCCTGGTGGTGGATCCGCGTCGCGGCGGCCGAGGACCCCGTGCGCTCGTCGCGCTCGGTGGTGCTGCGCTCGCGCCGCGCCCGCTGGTCCTCGCGGTGCAGGTCGCGCTCGTCGTGGCCGTCGTGGTCGGGCATCAGGTGCTCCGGGGTCGGGTGCTCCGTGGCTCCAGCGTACGGGGCGGGCGTCCGCCGAGGAGCGGTCCGGACGCCGGGTACGTCGCCCCTCGGCCGGGCGGCGCCCCGGGACGCGAGCGGCCTAGGCTCGCCCGGTGCTCGAGGACGTCTCGCTGACCGTGCTGGCGCTGCTCGCGCTGGCGGGGCTCACGGCGGGGTTCGTCGACGCGGTCGTCGGGGGTGGTGGGCTGGTGCAGCTGCCGGCGCTGCTGCTGGGTCTGCCCGGGGCCTCCCCGGTCGAGGTGCTCGCGACCAACAAGGCGAGCGCGGTGTGGGGCACCGCGACGAGCAGCGCGACGTACGTGCGTCGGGTCCGCCCCGACCGGGCCACCTTCGTGCCGCTGATGCTCGCGGCCTTCGTCGGCTCCGCGCTCGGCGCGGTCGTGGCCACGCGCATCAGCAAGGAGGTCTTCACCCCTGTGGTGCTCGTGGCGCTGCTGCTGGTCGGGTCCTACGTGCTGCTGCGGCCGTCGATGGGCGAGGTCACCGAGCTCCGGTTCACCGGACGCCACCACACGGCGGCGGCCGTGGCCACGGGTCTGCTCGTCGGGTTCTACGACGGGGTGCTCGGGCCGGGCACGGGCAGCTTCTTCGTCATCGCGCTGGTGGGGCTGATCGGCTTCGACTTCCTGCAGGCGTCGGCCCAGGCCAAGATCGCCAACGTCGCGACCAACCTGGCCGCCCTGGTGGTCTTCGTGCCGATGGGCGCCGTGCTCTGGCCGGTCGCGGTGGTCATGGGTGCCGCCAACCTGCTCGGCGGGTGGCTCGGGGCGCGTACGGCGATCAGCCGCGGCAGCGGGTTCGTGCGGGGGTTCTTCCTGGTCGTGGTGGGCGGGTTCGTGGTGCGTCTCGGGGGTGAGGTGCTCGGGCTCTGGGGGTAACGCACCTTGTCGGTGGGCGGCCCTATTCTGAGCGCGACGATGAGTTCACGTCACCGGCGTGGTCCACCTCGTCGAACCCACGCAGGAGGTGTGATGCCAGCGGCGATCACGGCCAGGGGACTGGTCAAGACCTACGGCACGGTGCGGGCCCTCGACGGGCTCGACCTGACCGTCGAGCAGGGCACGGTGATGGGGCTGCTCGGCCCCAACGGAGCCGGCAAGACCACGACCGTGCGGGTGCTGACGACCCTGCTGCGGCCCGACGCCGGCGAGGCCGAGGTCGCGGGTGTCGACGTGCTCGCCCAGCCGCAGGAGCTGCGGCGGCGCATCGGCGTCTCGGGGCAGTACGCCGCGGTCGACGAGCACCTGTCGGCCCGGGAGAACCTCGACATGGTCGGCCGGCTCTACCACCTCGGCAAGGGCGCCAGCCGGCGTCGGGCCGAGGAGCTGATCGAGCGCTTCGACCTCGTCGCCGCGGCCGACCGCCCGGTCAAGGGCTTCTCCGGCGGCATGCGCCGGCGGCTCGACCTCGCCGGCGCCCTGGTCGCGCAGCCGCCGGTCTTGTTCCTCGACGAGCCCACCACCGGCCTCGACCCCCGGGGCCGCGCCGGCATGTGGGACGTCATCGAGGACCTCGTCGCCGGGGGCACCACGCTGCTGCTCACCACGCAGTACCTCGAGGAGGCCGACCGCCTCGCCGACCGCATCGCCGTCATCGACCACGGTCGCGTCATCGCCCTCGGCACCGCCGACGAGCTGAAGTCGCAGGTGGGCGGCGAGCGGGTGGAGGTCGTGGTCGCCGACCCGGTCGACCTCGACCGTGCCGCCGAGGCCGCCCGGGCGCTCGGTCAGGGCGAGCCCAGCCTCGACCGTCGCGACGACCGGCTCACCGTCCCCGTCGACGGCGGCGCGTCGGTGCTCGTCGAGCTGCTGCGCCGGCTCGACGCCGAGGGCATCGGCGTGCGTGACGTCGGCCTGCGCCGACCCACCCTCGACGACGTCTTCCTGCGCCTGACCGGCAAGCCGGTCGACGAGACCGCCCCCGACGACAGCACCGAGCAGGAGAAGGAGGTCGCGCGATGACCGCCACCGACGACGCCCGGTCCGAGACCGGCAGCCCCGGGGCCAGCCCCGTGGTGCTGGCCCGCCCCGGCCCCGTCAAGGAGCTGCTCCTCGACACCGCCACCATCACCCAGCGCAACCTGCGCAAGATCCTGCGGGTGCCCGACCTGCTGGTCTTCACGCTGCTCTCGCCGATCATGTTCGTGCTGCTCTTCGCCTACGTCTTCGGCGGCGCGATCGGCGACCAGGGCGGCGCGAGCTACCGCGAGTTCCTCATCGCCGGCATCTTCGCCCAGACGGTCGTCTTCGGCTCGACCTTCACCGGCTTCAGCCTGGCCGAGGACCTGCAGAAGGGCATCGTCGACCGGTTCCGCTCGCTGCCGATGTCACCCGGCGCCGTCGTCTTCGGCCGCACCCTCGCCGACGTCGGCATCAACGTGCTCAGCCTGCTGGTGATGGCGCTGACCGGTCTGCTGGTCGGCTGGCGCATCCGCACCGACGTGCTGAGCGCGATCGGCGGGTTCCTCGTGCTGCTCGTCTTCGCCTACGCGATCAGCTGGGTGATGGCCTACGTCGGCCTGCTCGTGCGGACGCCCGAGGTCGTCAACAACGCCTCGTTCATGGTGATCTTCCCGGCGACCTTCTGCGCCAACACCTTCGTGCCGCTCGACACCCTGCCCGGCCCGCTCGCGACCTTCGCCGCGTGGAACCCCGTCTCCACCGTCACGCAGGCCGCGCGCGAGCTCTTCGGCAACACCGGGGGCGCGCCCGCCGGGTCCGACGCCTGGTCGCTGCAGCACCCGGTGCTCTACACCCTGCTGTGGGCCGTGGCGATCGTGGCGGTCTTCGCCCCGCTGGCGATCAAGCAGTACCAGCGCGCCGCCAGCCGCTGAGGCCCCGCCCAGCCCTGACGCACGTCGAGCCCGCACCCCCGAGGGAGTGCGGGCTCGACGCGTGTCCGGGAGTCGGCGGCTAGAACACCCGTCGACGGGTGCCGCCGATCGGCGCCAGGTTGAGCACCAGCCCGACGACGATCAGCACGATGCCGATCGTCGTGAGGATGGACTGGGGCAGGACGAGACCGAGGACGAGCAGGATCAGGCCGAGCACGATCATGGTGAGGCTCCTTCGTCACGGATGGGCGGTGACAGTTCGTACCCCGTCTAGTAGTGACACAAACAGTGTCACGAACGTGGTGCCCGCTCGAGGCTCGCGCGGTCAGGGCTGGTGCGCGGGCAAGCCGATGCTGGACCGCTCCCTGAGGAGCCTGCGAGGAACGCGCAGGCGTCACGAAGGGTGGCCCCTTCGTGGCTGGGACTGCTGAAGGTTCGGTTGTCATCTGATCTGTGGCGACATCTGTCGCCGCTGGAAGGATGTCGACCATGCCCGCTCCCCACCCCAAGGAGTTCCGCGACGACGTCGTCGCGGT
>NZ_BAAHAA010000016.1:0-95750 GCF_054777915.1 Nocardioides marmoraquaticus
ACCGCGAGCGGCGGCTCGAGCCGGGCACCGCGCTGCCGGGCGCGTTCGCGGAGCCGGGCGAGGTCGGCCGGCCCGGCAGCCACGAGGTCGAGCAGCAGCTCGCCGCGCACCCGGCTCTCGGCCTCGGCGGCGCTGCGGTCGAAGAGCCGCACCATGGCGGTGACCATGGCGCCGCGCTCGAGGGTGCGGCGCTCGGGCAGGTCCATCGCGCCCGTGGGGTGCAGCACCAGCACGCCGAGCCGGTCCTCCCCCGCGGCGGCGACGGCGACCCAGCGGTCGTCGGCCCGCACGCACCGGCCCGAGGCCTGGGCCCGGTCGGCGGCGTCACCGAGGCCGTCGGGCGCCTCGTCGTGCACCGAGACGGTGCCGCCGAGCACCTCGGTGAGCACCTCGGCGACGTCGTCGACCCCGCCGCGCCGCAGCAGCACGTCGGTGAGCCGGTCGTGGGCCTGCGCGGCCCGCTCGGTCGCCTCGGTGCGGGTGCGCAGCGCCGCGCTCGCGGCGTCCGCGGACGCGACGGCCTCGCGGGCGCGCGCGAAGAGCCGGGCGTTCTCCAGCGCCACCGCGGCGTGGGCGGCGAACGACGTCAGCAGCGTGACCTCGCCGACCGGGAACGGCCGCACCCGTCGGTGCACCGCCAGCAGCGTCCCGATGACGACGCCCTCCACGACCAGCGGGACGCCGAGGATCGCGCGGATCTGCTCTCCGGCGACGGCGTCGTCGATGTACCCGCGGTGCAGGAAGCGGGCGTCGGACTGGTAGTCCTCGGTGAAGTACGGCGCCCCCGACTGCGCGACCAGCCCGAGGAGCCCGGTGCCGAGCGGCAGCCGCAGCCGGCGGAACTCCGCCGTCAACGCGCCGTCCGTCACCTTCATGTACGACGCCCCCTCGTCCTCGTCGTTGAGCGACAGGTAGGTCATGTCGGCACCGAGCAGCTGCCGGGCCCGCCGCACGATGGCGGTGAGGATCGCGTCGAGGTCGCGGATCGCGGTGAGGTCGCGGGCGGTGTCGTAGAGCGCGCTGAGCTCGGCCTCGCGGTCGGCCTGGCGCTGCATCTGGTCCTGCACGCGCAGCAGCAGGTCGCGCTGCCGAGCGGGCAGGGCCGCGAGCAGCCCGTCGAGGCGGGCCCGCGAGGCGCCCTCGAGCAGCAGCTCCAGCGCCTCCTCGACCGGGTCTCCCACCCGCCGCATCCTGCCGTACCGGGGCCGCCGCCGTAGACTCGTGCGGATGCCCACCGCCGCCCCCCGCTCGCTCGCCGACCAGCTGCGCGGCTGGCCCGACGACCGGCTGGCGGCGCTGCTCGAGGCCCGTCCCGACCTGGCGACGCCCGCGCCGCACGACTCCGCCCAGCTCGCCGCCCGCGTCGTCCTCCGCACGTCGGTGCTGCGGGCCCTCGACCGGCTCGACTCCCTCGAGCTCGCGGTGCTGCAGGCGCTGGTGCAGCAGACCGACCCGCACGCGCTGCCGTCCGGACCCGAGTCCGTCGAGGCCGCCCTGCGCCGCCTCGCCGAGCTGGCGCTGGCCTGGGGCGAGCCGCTGCGGCCCGTGACCGCCGTGGCCGAGCTGCTGCGGCTGCCCGACGGCCCGCCCGAGCCTGACCTGAACGGGCTCGACGACCGCGCCCGGGCGGTGCTCGACACCCTCGTCACCGAGGGCGCCGAGGGCCGGTGGAGCGGCGCGCCCGGCCCCACCGCCGACCTCGTCCGGACCGGCCTGCTCGTCCGCACCGACGAGCGCCACGTGACCGTGCCCTGGTCGGTGCGGGTCGCCGTGCGGGCCGGCGGCCCGCCGCTCGACGTCCCGCCCGCTCCGGCGACCAGTGCGCGCGACCAGGGGCTGGTCGACCGCGCCGCCGCCGGCGCCGCGTTCGAGGTCGTGCGCCGCACCGAGCTGCTGCTCGACCTGTGGGGCTCCACCCCGCCCGCCGCGCTCCGCACCGGCGGCCTGTCCGTGCGCGACCTCAAGGCCGCCGCCGACCTGCTCCAGCTCGAGCCGGCCGAGGCGGCGCTGGTCATCGAGACCGCGGCCGGTGCGGGCCTGCTCGCCACCGGCATGACCGACGACGTCGACGCCGCCTGGCTGCCCACCGAGGCCTTCGACGCCTGGCAGGGCAAGCCGGTCGCCGAGCAGTGGGTGACGCTGGTGCGCGCCTGGCTCGACAGCCCCCGGCTGGTCGCGCTCGTCGGCACCCGCGTCGCCGACAAGCCGGTCAACGCGCTCGCGCCCGACCTCGAGCGGGCGTGGCTGCGCGACCTGCGCCACGACCTCCTCGCCGAGGTGGTGGCGCTGCCCGAGGGCGAGGTGCTGGCCAGCACCACCGGTGCCGCGTCCCTCGTGCGACGGCTGCGCTGGCGCCGTCCGCGGCGGCCGGCCTCGCGCTGGGAGCAGGTGGGTCCGCTGCTCGCCCAGGCCGCGCAGCTCGGCGTGCTCGCGCTCGAGGGCGCTCCCGGGGCGACCCGCGCGCTGCTGCAGGACCCCACCGGCGGCACGGCGGCCAAGACCCTCGGCCCGCTCCTGCCACGCGCCGTCGACCACGTGCTGGTGCAGGCCGACCTGACGGCGATCGCCCCGGGCCCGCTCGAGGCCGAGGTCGCGCGCAGGCTGGCGATGGTGGCCGACGTCGAGTCACGCGGCGGGGCCACGGTCTACCGCTTCGCGGCCGGCTCGGTGCGCCGCGCCTTCGACGCCGGGTGGTCGGCCGGCGAGGTGCACGCCTTCCTCCAGGAGGTCTCCCGCACCCCGCTGCCGCAGGCGCTGACCTACCTGGTCGACGACGTCTCGCGCCGCTTCGGCACGGTGCGCGCCGGCGTCGCCGAGTCGTTCCTGCGCAGCGACGACGAGACCGCGCTGGCCGAGCTCGTCAACGCCCCCGGCGCAGAGTCGCTGCGGCTGCGACGCATCGCGCCGACCGTGGTGGTCAGCGACGTACCCCTCGCCACGCTGCTGCCGCGCCTGCGCGACCTCGGCGTCGCCCCCGTCGTCGAGGCGGCCGACGGCACCGTCCGCGTCGCCCGCCCCGACGTCTACCGGGCCCGGGCCGCCCGTGGCACCCGCGCGCCCGCCTCCGCCCGCGCCGCCGCTCACAGCAGCGCCGTCGTGACCGCGATCAGGGCCGGTGACCGGGCCGCGCGCAGCCGCGGCGACCGAGCCCGCACCGCCGTCGGACCCACCGAGGTCATCGCGCTGCTGCGCGAGCACCTCGAGGGCGCCGACGGCTCCGGCCGCGTCGTGATCGGCTACGTCGGCGACGACGGCACCGTCGGCGAGCGCGTCGTGGTGCCGCGCCGCGTCGAGGGGGGCCGGCTGACGGCGTACGACGAGCGCAGCGAGGTCGAGCGTTCGTTCGCGCTGCACCGCATCACCGCCGCCACCCTCGCCACGCGTTGAGGCTCCTGCCACGCTGGACGGCATGACCGCGATCCGGGACCTGAGCGACGACGAGGCCCGGCGCGCCCTGGTGCTCAAGTGGGGCACCACGCCCGAGGGCGTGATCCCCGCGTGGGTGGCCGAGATGGACTACGCCCTGGCCCCCGTCGTGCACGAGGCGCTCGTGCGCGCGGTCACCGACGGGGTCACCGGCTACCCCGTCCTCGACGACGAGCCCGGGCTGGGGGCGGCGTACGCCGGATTCGCCGCGCGGCGGTTCGGCTGGGAGGTCGACCCCGGTCTGGTGCGGCCGGTCAGCGACGTGACGGCCGGCATCCGCGTCGCCCTCGACGTGCTGAGCGACCCCGGCCCGGTGGTGGTGCCGGTGCCGGCGTACCCGCCACAGCTCGACGTCGTGCCGCTCACCGGGCGCCGGCGCGTCGACCTGGTGCTCTCCCCCGACGCCCCGCACGCGGCGATCGACCTCGACGCGCTCGACGACCTGCTCGCCCAGGGCGCGCGCACCGTGCTGCTGACGCAGCCGCACAACCCGTGGGGCCGGGCCTTCACCCGCGCCGAGCTCGAGGGCCTGCGCGACGTCGTGGTGCGCCACGGCGCCCGGGTGGTCAGCGACGAGATCCACGCCCCGCTCGTGCTGCCCGGCGCCGAGCACGTGCCCTACCTGTCGCTCGACGGCACCGCCGACCACGCCGTCGCCGTCGTGGCGGCCAGCAAGGCCTTCAACACCGCGGGGCTGCGGTGCGCCCAGATCGTCGCCGGCGACCGGGTGACGGCCGAGCGGGTCGCCGGCGTCCCGATGCCGCGCAACGACTCGTGGTCGCCGCTGGGCGTGGTCGCGGCCGTGGCGGCGTACTCCGAGGGCGACGCCTGGCTCGACGCCCTCCTCGCCCGCCTCGACGCCCAGCGCACCCTGCTGGCCGAGCTGCTCGTCGAGCAGCTGCCGCAGGTGCGGATGCGCCCGCTCGAGGCGACGTACCTCGCCTGGCTCGACGTACGACGCAGCGGCCAGGCCGACCCGACGCTGACCGCGCTAAAGCACGGCGTGCGGCTGGCGCCAGGGCACGACTACCACCCCGGCCTCGACGGCCACGTGCGGCTCAACCTCGCCACCAGCCCCGACCGGCTGCGTGAGCTCGTACGCCGCCTCGCCCTCGCCTGGGCGCCGCGCGACACCGTCTGACCCACCCTGTTGGCGGTCCTCCGTAGGCTGGCCGGTTGTGAACGACGGCCCGCTCATCGTCCAGTCCGACAAGACCCTGCTGCTCGAGGTCGACCACGAGCAGGCGGCGGCTGCCCGGGCGGCGATCGCCCCCTTCGCCGAGCTCGAGCGCTCCCCCGAGCACATCCACACCTACCGGCTCACGCCGCTCGGGCTGTGGAACGCCCGCGCCGCCGGCCACGACGCCGAGCAGGTCGTCGACGTGCTGCTGACCTTCAGCCGCTACGCCGTCCCCCACGCCCTGCTGGTCGACGTCGCCGAGACGATGGACCGCTACGGCCGGCTCACCCTCGACGAGCACCCCACCCACGGCCTGGTGCTCTCCGCCACCGACCACGCGGTCTTCGAGGAGGTGGTGCGCTCCAAGAAGGTCGCCGGCATGCTCGGCGAGCGGCTCGAGGGCGACTCCGTCGTGGTGCACCCCAGCGAGCGCGGCAACCTCAAGCAGGCGCTGCTCAAGCTCGGCTGGCCCGCCGAGGACCACGCGGGCTACGTCGACGGCGAGGCCCACGCCATCGACCTCGAGGAGAGCGGCTGGGAGCTGCGGCCCTACCAGAAGGAGGCCGCCGAGAGCTTCTGGCACGGCGGCTCCGGCGTCGTGGTGCTCCCCTGCGGCGCCGGCAAGACGCTCGTCGGCGCGGCCGCGATGGCGCACGCCAAGGCGACCACGCTGATCCTCGTCACCAACACCGTCTCGGCCCGGCAGTGGAAGCACGAGCTGATCAAGCGCACCTCGCTGACCGAGGACGAGATCGGCGAGTACTCCGGCGCCCGCAAGGAGGTGCGGCCCGTCACCATCGCGACGTACCAGGTGCTGACGATGAAGCGGAAGGGCGTCTACCCCCACCTCGAGCTGCTCGACGCCCGCGACTGGGGCCTCATCGTCTACGACGAGGTGCACCTGCTGCCGGCGCCGATCTTCCGCATGACCGCCGACCTGCAGGCGCGGCGTCGCGTCGGGCTGACCGCGACGCTCGTGCGCGAGGACGGTCGCGAGGGCGACGTCTTCAGCCTGATCGGGCCCAAGCGCTACGACGCCCCGTGGAAGGACATCGAGGCGCAGGGCTACATCGCCCCCGCCGACTGCGTCGAGGTGCGGGTGACGCTGCCGGAGGGCGAGCGGATCGCCTACGCCACCGCCGACCCCGAGGAGCGCTACCGGCTCGCCTCCTGCACGCACGAGAAGACGCGCGTGGCCCAGGAGATCGTCGCTCGCCATCCTGGTGAGCCGACGCTGGTCATCGGGCAGTACCTCGGCCAGCTCGACGAGCTCGCCGCCGCCCTCGACGCCCCCGTGATCCAGGGCAAGACCACGGTCAGGGAGCGCGAGCGTCTCTTCCAGGCGTTCCGCACCGGCGAGATCGACCTGCTCGTGGTGTCCAAGGTCGCCAACTTCTCCGTCGACCTGCCCGAGGCCGCCGTCGCGATCCAGGTCAGCGGCTCCTTCGGCTCCCGGCAGGAGGAGGCCCAGCGCCTCGGTCGCCTGCTCCGCCCCAAGTCCGAGCGCACGACGGCCCATTTCTACACCGTGGTCTCCCGCGACACCGTCGACGCCGACTTCGCCCAGAACCGCCAGCGCTTCCTCGCCGAGCAGGGCTACGCCTACCGGATCGTCGACGCCGACGACCTGTGACGCCCCCCGATTACCCGCTCAGGCGGGTAATCGGTGACGTGGTGACTGTTGCAACAGCCACTAAGTCACCAGGAATGTCGTCCAGTCATCCCTCGCGCACCATCCGCTGCTCGGTGACCCCCAGGCGTACGTCGTCCTGGGTGGCACCGTCGGCGACGAAACCGCGGCGCTCGTAGAAGCCGATCGCGCGGTCGTTGCCGACCACGACCCACAGCCCACAGGGGCCCGGCTCCAGCACCGCGCTGAGCAGCGCCGTACCCGCGCCGGCTCCCCACGCGTCCGGCCGCACGTTGACGGCGTACAGCTCCAGGTCGCACACCCGCTCGTCGTCGCGCGACGGACCGGCCGAGGCGAAACCGACGACCTCGCCGCCGTACGACGCGACGTACGCGCGCACGCCGTCGGCGGGTGTGCCGAGCAGCTCGGCCCAGCGCTCGGTCGCACGGTCGACGTCCATGCCCGCCAGGTACGCCGGGTCCATCAGGCCGGCGTACGCCTCGCGCCACGCCGCCGCCTGCGCCCGCGCGACCGCCGCCGCGTCCTCGACCCGCGCCGCCCTGACCGTCACGTCCATCCCCCGACCCAACCAGACGGCTGCACCGGACTGGGACACCTTTTCAGTGACTTCGTGACTGTCGCCGCGGCCACGGAGTCACCGATTGTCCGCCTGAGCGGGTAATCAGCAGCCCACCCACCGGACCGGTCGAGGCGCAGGACGCAACAGCCGTACCCTGGGACGAGTGAGCAAGCCCGAGGTCCTGCTGCTGGAGAACATCCACCCCGCCGCGACGGAGGTGTTCGAGCGCCACGGCGTCATCGTGCACACCCGGTCGACGAGCCTGTCGGAGGACGACCTGGTCGAGGCCGTCCGGGGGATGACGATGCTGGGGCTGCGCTCCAACACCAACCTCACCGAGCGGGTGTTCGACAGCGCGCCCGACCTCAAGGCGGTCGGGGCGTTCTGCATCGGCACCAACCAGATCGACCTCGCGGCCTGCACGGCGCGTGGCGTCGCGGCGTTCAACGCGCCGTACTCCAACACGCGCAGCGTGGTCGAGCTGGTGATCGCCGAGATCATCGCGCTGGCCCGACGGCTCACCGAGAAGACCGGCAAGATGCACGACGGCGTCTGGGACAAGTCGGCCGCGGGCAGCCACGAGATCCGTGGCCGCACGCTCGGCATCGTCGGCTACGGCAACATCGGCACCCAGCTGTCCAACCTGGCCGAGTCGATGGGCCTGCGGGTGGTCTTCTTCGACGTCGCCGACCGGCTGGCCCACGGCAACGCCCGACGCATGCCGAGCCTGGAGGCGTTGCTGGCCGAGGCCGACGTCGTCTCGCTGCACGTCGACGGTCGACCGGGCAACGCCGGCTTCTTCGGCGCCGAGCAGTTCGCCCAGATGAAGCCGCGCTCGCTGTTCATCAACGCCGCCCGCGGCATGATCGTCGACGACGTCGCGCTGCGCGACAACATCCTCTCGGGCCACATCGCCGGCGCCGCGCTCGACGTGTTCCCGGTCGAGCCGAAGGCGCAGGGCGACCCGTTCGAGTCGGCGCTGCGCGGGCTGCCCAACGTCATCCTCACCCCGCACGTGGGCGGCTCGACGCAGGAGGCGCAGGAGGAGATCGGCTTCTTCGTGGCCGGCAAGCTCAGCCGGTTCCTCGGTGAGGCCAGCACCGAGCTGTCGGTCAACCTGCCGACCGTCGCCGCGCCCCCGCTGACCGAGGGCTCGCGGGTCGCGCTGCTGCACCGCAACGTCCCGGGCGTGCTGGCGGAGGTCAACCAGGTGCTCGCCGACCTGCGCTCCAACGTGACGGCGCAGTACCTCGCCACCCGCGGCGAGCTCGGCTACGTCGTCACCGACACCGCCGAGGCCCTGCCCGAGGCCGCCCTCGACCAGCTGCGCGACGCAGACTCGACGGTCTGGCTGCGCACCTACAGCGGGTCGTGAGGCTGAGAGGGCGCCAGAGCGCCCTCTCAGGCACACGACTCAGAGCGGGACGCCGATCGCGCGGTCGACCGCGTCGTCGACGAGCATCCGCCAGGTGCGCACGCGGTCGGCGTCGACGTCGCCGCGCGCCCACGACGACCCGGCCCGCGCCGCCGACCCGAGCGCGAAGCGTCGTACGCCGCTGCGCGCCAGCCACGGCACCACCTCGGGCGTGAGGCCGCCCGCCGCGACCACGAGGTCGCTCCACCCGATGTCGCTCTCGAGCCGGGCGCACACCTCGTCGACGCCGTGGGTCAGCCCGCGGGTCGAGCCGGCGGTGGGCACGCCCTCGAGGTGCGGCAGGGCGCGCAGGCGGCGCCAGGAGCGGTCCGGCGCCAGGGTGTCGTCGATCCCCCGGAACCACCACGGCACGCCGAGGTCGGCCGCGAGCTCGGCCGTGGGCTCGATGTCGACCTCGAGGTCGCGGTCGAGGTAGCCGAAGACCAGCCCGCGGGCGCCCAGCTCGACGTAGGTCTGGCCCAGGATCGCCAGTCGGTGGAAGGGCAGCTCGTCGTTGCGCAGCACCACGAGCACCGGCAGGTCGGTCTCGCGGGTGACCGCGGAGACCAGCGCGGGCTCGGGCCCGACGTGGCCCTCGGTGGGCCGCGCGGTGAGCAGCAACCGGTCGGCTCCACCCGCCTGTGCGGCGGCCACGTCGCGGGTGCGCGTCACGACCACGGTGAGGTCTGCCTGCGCGGGGGTCACAATGGTCATCGTGTCATCCGAGGACCCCGTCTACCGTGCACGCGCGCTGGTGTTGCGCGACCTCGAGACGACCGGCGTCGCCGACGCCGAGACCGTCTCCCTGCTGGAGGCCGCCGTGGCCGACCGCGGGTGGTGGCTGGAGCAGTGGGCGGAGGGCAAGGACTTCGTGACCGGCCTGGTCGCCCAGGACGTGCAGGACGCGCTGCTCGACGCCCGCGGCCGCTGGCCGCTGTGCCAGTGGTGCGACCACGACGACCCGCACGCCGTGCACGTGCAGCCCGACCTGGGCGGCCCCGATCCCACCTGGGTGTGCGAGGTCGCCGGCGTGCCGGTCGCCCCGGTGGGCGACCTGCCCTCGGGCCCCTGGCCCGACCGCTGAGGCGCTAGCGCAGGTGCTCGGGCCGCAGCACCGGCACCCACAGGGTGTAGCGGTCGGCGCGGTAGACCGAGCGGGTGACCTCGACGACGTTCTCGCGGCAGAAAGCACGCCGCGAGATGTGCAGCACCGGTGAGCCGGGGTCGAGGTCGAGGTGCTGTGCCTCGTCGCCGGTCGCGAGGCCGGCGTTGACGCTGTCCTCGCCCCAGGTCGGCATCAGGTCGCGCATCGCGAACCACATGTAGAGGCTGCTGGGGAGCGCCTCGTCGAGGAACGTCGGAAACAGGTCGAGCGAGAGGTAGACGTGCTGGATCGCCATCGGCACGCCGTCGGCCAGGCGCATCCGCTGCCAGTGGACGATCGGCGAGCCCTCCTCGATCTCCAGCGCGCGGGCGACGCCGGGGCCGGCGCTCTCGCGCCGTGCGAGCAGGGTCTTGGACTCGGGACGCTTGCCCCGGCGCTCCATCTCCTCGGTGTAGGCCGACAGCCGCATCTGCATGTCGATGAGCGGCTTGGTCACGAAGGTGCCGCGACCGGCCACCCGCTCCAGCAGGCCCTGCGCCACGAGGGCGTCGATGGCGTGGCGCACCGTCATGCGGGCGACCCCGAACTGCTCGGCGAGGTCACGCTCGGACGGCGCCGGGGTGCCGGGCTCGGCGTTGACGATCACCGACCTGACGTACTCGCGCACGAGGACGTGCTTGCGTCCGCGACGGCCTCCGCCGCGCGACGTCCGCTCATCCGCCACGCCGCGTCTCCTTCCGAGTCAGGGCCCGATCGTGCTGCCGCTCGCGACAACCTACCCAGATCGACGCACGAACGGGAGTGTCAGGCCGCAGCCCGACACTCCCGCGTCGTACGTCGACCGGTTCAGCGCCGTCCGAGCAGGCGCCGCAGCACGAGCAGCGCGAGCACCGCACCGGCGATCTGCTTCCAGTACGCCTTGGCCAGGATCGGGAGCACGGTGGCCCCCAGGTCGAGCGCGTCGTCGCCGTCGGAGCCCGTCGAGGACGCCGGCGGCGGTACGACGTGGGGTCGCGGCCGCGACTCGGCCGGACCGCCCGGGGCCTTCGGGTCCGGAACCGGCCCGTCGGCGGCCGACTCCGGCGCCCCGGGGTCGACCGCGCCCGCCGCCGCGGTCGCCAGCGGCGTCGGGTCGTCGGCCGGAGCCGCCTCGGCCTCGGCCTCGGCCTCGGCCGAGCCGACCTTGGTCTCCAGGCACGACGTGAACTGCCCGAGCAGCTTGTCGCTGACGTCCTGGATCACCCCGCGGCCGAACTGCGCCGGCTTGCCGGTGATGTTGAGGTCGGTCACCACCGTCACCCGGGTGCTGCCGGACTCCTCGGACATCGACACGGTGACGTGGGCGCCGGCGGTGCCGTTGCCGCGCTTGTCCTTGCCCTTGGCGTCGACGACCATCCGCCGCGCCGACTCGTCCTTCTCGGTGAAGGTGCCGGTGCCGTTGTAGACGAGGGCGATCGGGCCCAGCTTGACCTTGACGGTGCCGTTGAAGGTGTCGCCCTCGACGGAGGTCACCTGGGCGCCGGGGAAGCACTCGGCCACCCCGCCGATGTCGTTGAGCGTCGCCCAGGTCTCCTCGACCCCGGCGGGGACGGTGAACTCGTGGGTGAGGTCCATCAGCTCCCCGCTGCCTTGAGCACCGCCCGCTTGGTCAGCACGGTGGCCAGGTGCCGGCGGTAGTCGGCGTCGCCGTTGAGGTCGGAGGGCGGGTTGGTGCCCTCGGCCGCCAGCGCGCAGGCCTCGGCGACGCCGTCAGCCGTCGCCGAGGCCCCCACGAGGGCCTGCTCGGTGGCCGACGCGCGCAGCGGGGTGCTCCCCATGTTGACCAGGCCGATGCGCGCCTCGCTGATGGTGCCGCCGTCGAGCTCGACCGCCGCGGCGACCGACACGATCGGCCACTGGTGCGCGACCCGCACGAACTTCTCGTAGTGCGAGCCCCAGCCCTCGTGCTTGCGGAAGCGGATGCCGGTGAGCAGCTCGTCGTCGCCCACCGCGGTGGTGAAGAGGTCCTCGAAGAACTCCGTCGCCGGCACCGTGCGCTCCCCCGAGGGGCCCTGGATCACCAGGTCGGCCTCGAGGGCGAGCGTCGGTGCCCCGCAGTCGCCCGCCGGGTCGGCGTGCACCAGGGCCCCGCCGAGGGTGCCCCGGTGGCGGATCTGCGGGTCGGCGACCTGGCTGATCGCCTGGTGCAGCAGCCGCAGCGAGCCCTCGATGCCGGCGTCGTCGAGGATCGACTGGTACGTCGCCATCGCGCCCACGAGGATCGTGTCGCCCTCGTCGCGGATCTCGCGCAGCGAGCTGATCTTGTTGAGGTCGATCACCACCTCGGGGGCGTTGAGCCGCATCCGCAGCACCGGCAGCAGCGACTGGCCGCCGGCCAGCACCTTGGCGTCGTCGCCGTGCTGGGCCAGGGCCGCGAGGGCCTCGTCGACCGAGCCCGGCGCCACGTAGTCGAACTGGGTGGGGATCACTGCCCTGCTCCTTCGGTGCCGTCGGCGATGTTGGACTGACCCGCGCCGTCGGTGGCGGGGTCGAAGTGGGCGGCGGCCGCCCCGGTGGTGTCCTCCGTGGCACCCGCGGTGCCCTGCTGGATCGCCTTCCAGACGCGCTCGGGGGTGCACGGCATCTGGATGTCCGTGACGCCGAACTGCCGGATCGCGTCGAGCACCGCGTTGACCACGGCCGGGGTGGAGGCGATGGTGCCGGCCTCGCCGACCCCCTTGGTGCCGAGCGTGTTGGTCAGCGACGGCGTCGTGGTGTGGTCGACGTCGAAGCTGATCAGGTCAGCCGCGGTCGGCACCAGGTAGTCGACGAAGCTCGCCGAGACGAGCGTGCCCGACTCGTCGTGCACCGCCTCCTCGAACAGCGCCTGCGCGATGCCCTGTGCGAGACCACCGTGCACCTGCCCGGAGACGATCAGCGGGTTGATGACGTTGCCGATGTCGTCGACGCAGGTGTACTTGCGCATCTTGACCTGGCCGGTCTCGGTGTCGACCTCCATCGCGCACAGGTGGGTGCCGTGCGGGTAGTTGAAGTTGATCGGGTCGAAGGTCGCGTCGCTGTCGAGCGAGGGCTCCACGCCGTCGGGCAGGTTGTGCGCCGCGAAGGTCGCCAGCGCGACCTCGGCGATGCCGAGGCCCTGGTCGGTGCCCCGCACGCCGAAGCGACCGGCGGAGAACTCGATGTCGGCGACGTCGGCCTCGAGCAGGTGCGCCGCGATCGGCTTGGCCTTCTCGATCACCTTGTCGGTCGCCTTGACCAGCGCCTCGCCGCCGACGACCAGCGAGCGCGAGCCGTAGGTGTCGAGGCCCTTCGAGGCGATCTGGGTGTCGCCGTGCAGCACCTCGACGTCCTCGAACGGCACGCCCAGGCGGTCGGCGACGATCTGGCTGAACGCCGTCTCGTGGCCCTGGCCGTGGGCGCTGGCACCGGTGACGATCTCGACCTTGCCGGTGGCCAGCATGCGCACGCTCGCGTGCTCCCAGCCGCCGGCGCCGTAGTCGAGCGAGCCGAGCACCCGGCTGGGCGCCAGGCCGCACATCTCGGTGAAGGTCGAGATGCCGATGCCGAGCTGGACCGGGTCGCCCGCGTCGCGGCGGCGCTGCTGCTCGGCGCGGAGCTCGTCGTAGCCGAAGAGCTCCTTGGCCTTGGCCGTCGCGGCCTCGTAGTTGCCCGAGTCGTACTCGAGCCCCGCCACCGTGGTGAACGGGAACTCCTCGTGCTTGATCCAGTTCTGCTCGCGCAGCTCGAGCGGCTCGCGGCCCAGCTCGAGGGCGAGCTCGTCCATCATCCGCTCGATCCCGAACGTGGCCTCCGGACGACCGGCGCCGCGGTAGGCGTCGGTCCAGGTCTTGTTGGTCAGCACCGTCTGGCAGGCGAAGTGGTAGGCCGGGAACTTGTAGATCGCGTTGAACATGAACGCGCCCAGCACCGGTACGCCGCCGCCGACGATCGCGACGTGCGAGCCGAGGTCGGCCAGCAGCTCGACCTTGAGGCCGGTGACGGTGCCGTCCTTCTCGGCGGCCAGCGTCAGCTTCTGCCACTGGTCGCGGCCGTGGTGCGCCGCCATCAGCGACTCCGAGCGGGTCTCGGTGTACTTGATCGGCTTGTGCAGCTGGCGGGCGATCCACCAGGCGCACCACTCCTCGGGGGTGACCTGGAGCTTGCCGCCGAAGCCGCCGCCCACGTCAGGGGCGATGACGCGGATCTTGGACTCCGGGACGCCGGTGGTGGCGGCGAGGGCGAAGCGCAGGATGTGCGGGATCTGGGTCGCCGACCACATCGTCATCTGCTCGCCGGTCGGGTCGACCACGACCGAGCGCGGCTCCATGAACGCGGGGATGAGCCGCTGCTGGCGGAACTCGCGCTCCACCACGACGCCGCTCTCGCGGGCCTTGGCGATGGCCTCCTCGACGTCGCCGCCGGTGCCGGCCTCCTTGGAGTCGAAGACCCACAGCGCGCTCTTGTTGGTGCCGAGGTCGGGGTGCGCGAGCACCGTGTCGGCCGCGGCTTCCTTGAGGTCGAGCGCGGCGGGCAGCTCCTCGTAGTCGACATCGACGAGCTCGGCGGCGTCACGGGCCTCGGCGGCCGAGCGGGCCACCACCACGGCCACCGCCTCGCCGGCGAAGCTGACGCGGTCGGCGGGCAGCGGCAGGTGCGGCGGGGTGACCTGGTCGGGGGTGATCGGCCAGGCGTTGATGAGCGCACCGGCCGACTCGTCGAGGTCGGCGCCGGTGTAGACGGCGACGACGTTGGGGGCGTTCTCGGCCTCCGAGGTGTCGATCGAGGTGATCTTCGCGTGGGCGAACGGGCTGCGCACCATCGCCAGGTGCAGCATCCCGTGGAGCTGGATGTTGTCGGTCCAGCGGGTGCGCCCGGTGATGAGGCGCTGGTCCTCCTTGCGGCGGCGGTCGCGGCCGATCTCGCGGGCGGTCTCGGTGCTCGGCTCCTGCACGGCGGTCATGTCAGACCTCCACCTTCTCGGTCTCGGCGTTGGCGCCCGGGGCGCCGTCCTCGGCGGTGCTCACGCCGCCCTGGGCCGCCGTCTGCACGGCGCGCACGATGTTGTGGTAGCCCGTGCAGCGGCACAGGTTGCCCTCGATGCCCTCGCGAATCTCCTGCTCGGAGGGGTCGGGGTTGCTCTTCAGCAGGTCGACGGACTGCATGATCATGCCGGGGGTGCAGAAGCCGCACTGGAGCGCGTGGCACTCGCGGAAGGCCTCCTGCACCGGGTGCAGCTGACCGCCCTCGGCGAGCCCCTCGATGGTGGTGACCTCGGCGCCGTCGGCCTGCACCGCCAGCACGTTGCACGACTTCACGCTGCGTCCGTCGAGGTGGACGGTGCAGGCACCGCAGTTGCTGGTGTCGCACCCGATCACGGTGCCGGTCTTGCCGAGCTTCTCGCGCAGGTACTGCACCAGCAGCATGCGGGGCTCGACGTCGTCGGAGACCTTGTCCCCGTCGACGGTGAGGTTGATCTTCGTCATGTCGGCTACCACTCCTGTTGGGTCGGGCCAGCGCTCGTCAGGGCTGTGACGGCGCTCACGCTAGGTCGGCACGGTTGGTTCGAGGTTGGGAGCCCCGGGGTCCCAGCGGACCACCGGGCGACGCCCTGGCCGGTCGAGGTGTCCTGGCCCCCGGGCGAGGACCGCGAGACCCCCGCACCCGCGGTACGGCGGGCGCCCCACCGGGTCCCGCGGCTCGACCAGCCTGCGGGCCTCGGAGGTGGGCGGCGCCCGATAACCTGACCCGCATGTCGACCACGCCCAGCGCCGACCAGCCCGACGACACCCCTGGCGACTCCCTCGCCTGGGGCCACGGCCTGGCCACGGTGGCCGCCGACGGCACCGTGCTCGACACCTGGTTCCCGAGCCCCCGGCTCGGCGGGCGCGACGCGTCGGCGGAGGTGCCCGAGGGTCTCGCCGCCCTCGCCGGCGACGACGCCGTACGCCGCGTGCGCACGGAGGTCGTGACCGTCGAGGCCGACCTGTCGCAGCCGCCGGCCGACGCCAGCGACGTCTACCTGCGCCTGCACCTGCTCTCCCACCGCCTGGTCAAGCCCCACGGGCAGAACCTCGACGGCGTCTTCGGCCTGCTCGCCAACGTCGTGTGGACCAGCGCCGGGCCGTGCGCGGTGGCCGACTTCGAGGAGGTACGCCTCGGGCTGCGCGCCCGCGGGCCGGTCCAGGTCCTCGGGGTCGACAAGTTTCCCCGCATGACCGACTACGTCGTCCCGAGCGGCGTCCGCGTCGCCGACGCCGACCGCGTGCGCCTCGGCGCCCACCTCGCCAGCGGCACCACGGTGATGCACGAGGGCTTCGTGAACTTCAACGCCGGCACGCTGGGCGCCTCGATGGTCGAGGGCCGGATCAGCGCCGGCGTCGTGGTCGGCGACGGCACCGACGTCGGTGGCGGTGCCTCGATCATGGGCACGCTCTCGGGCGGCGGCACCCAGGTCATCAGCCTCGGCGAGCGCTGCCTGCTCGGCGCCAACGCCGGCATCGGCATCTCGCTCGGCGACGACTGCGTGGTCGAGGCGGGCTGCTACGTCACGGCCGGCACCAAGCTCGCCGTCCACGAGACCGGTGCGGAGCCCGCGGTGGTCAAGGCGGCCGAGCTCTCCGGCACCTCCGGGGTGCTGTTCCGCCGCAACTCCGTCAGCGGCGCCGTCGAGGCGGTGCCCCGCACGGGCGAGGGCATCTCGCTCAACGCCGTGCTGCACGCCAACTGACGCGCCGGTTCCCCGATGCGCCTGCGCACCCTCGTCGTCCTCGTCGTGCTGGTGGTCGCCGCCGGTGTGGGCGTGGCGACCTGGCGCGGGCAGGTGCAGATCCCGGCCCTCGCCGGGTGCACCACCGAGCTCGACGGCGTCACCGTGCGGCTCTCGGTCGAGCAGGCGCAGAACGCCAGCCTGATCGCCGCCATCGGGATCCAGCGCGGACTGCCGGCCCGGGCCGTGTCGATCGCGCTCGCGACGGCGTACCAGGAGAGCAAGATCCGCAACATCGACTACGGCGACCGCGACTCGCTCGGCCTGTTCCAGCAGCGTCCGTCGCAGGGCTGGGGCACCGAGGAGCAGGTGCAGGACGAGTTCTACGCCACCAACGCCTTCTACGAGGCGCTGGAGCAGGTCGACGGCTACGAGCAGATGCGCATCACCGAGGCCGCGCAGACCGTGCAGCGCTCGGGCTTTCCCGAGGCCTACGAGGACCACGCCGAGGACGCCCGCGCCCTGGCCTCGGTGCTCACCGGCTACAGCCCCGGCGGCCGGTTCAGCTGCACCGTGGGCGAGCCCGGCTCGCCCGACCGCGAGGGCTTCGCCTCGCTGGTCGACACCGCCTTCGGAGCGCGCGTCGAGCGTGACGCCGAGGGCGGCGGGCCGGTGACGGTGACGGTCGGACGCGGCGACGCCGGCAACCGGCTGGGGTGGGCGGCCGGGCAGTTCGCCGTCGCGCAGGCCGAGCGGTACGGCGTCGCCGACGTCACCGTGGGCGACCGCACCTGGACGGCCGGCAGCGACTCCCGCGACGGCTGGACCCGCGCCGACGACCCCGCCCCCGACGACCGCGTGCGGATCGGGTTCGACGGCTGAGTCAGCGGCCCGGCCGGTAGCTGCAGACGTCGGGCGTGACCGGCGCGGTCTCGAAGCCGTGCGCCGCCAGCAGCCGCGCCCCGTCGGGGCTGGGCGCCGCCACGACGTGCTCGGCACCGCGCTCGCGTCCCCATGCGGCGAGGGCGCCGAGCAGCGCCGTACCGACCCCGCTGCGCCGCTCCTCGGGCACCACCGCGAGGTCGACGACCTCGAGGCCGGCGCCGAGGAAGCCGGACGCCGCCCCGACGGCGCGGGTGCCGCGGCGTACCGTCACGTGGCGCCACAGCGGGTGCGGGGTGAGCAGCTCTCGACGCCCGGACCGCTCCCCCGGCTCGAACCAGCCGCACGCCTGGAGCACGTCGAGGTGGTCGGCGGGGTCACCCATCGGGATGGCGCCGTCGCCCGACGGCAGGTCGGCGTCGAGCACGCGCCCCGCCCAGTGCCCGGTGCGCTCCGGGTGCCACCCGGACGACTCCAGGGTCCCGGTCAGGGCCGGGTCGGGGTCGGGCACCAGCCAGCAGGCCGGCAGCTCGCCCCACCAGTCGTCGAGCTCCGCCACCAGGGACGCGTCGATGTCGGCGCCGAGGCTCACCACCCCGTTGAGGTCGTTGCTCGCGAGGCCGGTGCGCACCGCGACCCAGCCCTCGCCGCTGCGCACCTCGGTGCCGGGCCGGTCGGCCAGGGCGAGCAGCCGCCCGATGGCCGAGCGCTCGCCGTGCGCGGCGATGTCCGTCGCTTCCACCGTCCCATCATGGCCGGGGGCGGCGGCGCGCCTCAGCCCAGGCGGGCGACGGCCGCGTCGACACGCTCGTCGGTGGCGGTGAAGGCGACCCGCACGTGCCGCGAGCCCGCGGCGCCGTAGAAGGACCCGGGCGCCACGAGGATGCCGAGGTCGGCGAGCCGGGCGACAGTCGCCCAGCAGTCCTCGTCCGCGCTCGACCAGAGGTAGAGCGAGGCCTCGGAGTGGTCGACGTGGAAACCGGCACCCTCGAGCGCGGTGCGGAGCCGGGCACGCCGGGCGGCGTAACGCGCGTGCTGCTCGTCGGCGTGGGCGTCGTCGTCGAGCGCGGCCGTCATCGCGTGCTGCTGGGGGCTCGGCAGCATCAGCCCGAGGTTCTTGCGCACGGCCAGCAGCTCGGCGACCACGTGCTCGTCACCGGCCACGAAGGCGCAGCGGTAGCCCGCGAGGTTGGATCGCTTCGACAGCGAGTGGATCGCCAGCAGGCCCTCGTGGGAGCCGTCGCACACGTCGGGGTGCAGCACCGACATCGGCGCGTCGCCCTCCCAGGCGCACTCGACGTAGCACTCGTCGCTGACGAGCAGCACCCCGCGCTCGCGGCACCAGTCGACGACCTTGCGCAGGTGGTCGAGCGGCAGCACGCGGCCGGTGGGGTTCGACGGCGAGTTGAGGTAGACCAGCCGCGGCGTGCGTGGCCCGACGGCCGTCAGGGCGTCGGTCGCGAGCGACTCGGCGCCGGCGAGCGCCGCCCCCACCTCGTACGTCGGGTAGGCGACCTCGGGGTGCACCACGAGGTCGCCCGGGCCGATCCCGAGGAAGGTCGGCAGCCCGGCGATGAGCTCCTTGGAGCCGATCACCGGGAGCACGCCGTCGGGACCGAGGCCCGTCACGCCGTGACGACGCGCCAGCCAGCCGACCGCGGCATCGCGCAGCGCCGGCGTGCCGACCGTGGTCGGGTAGCCCGGTGCGTCCGCGGCGTCGCGCAACGCCTGCTGCACGACCGCAGGGGTCGGGTCGACCGGCGTGCCGACGGAGAGGTCGACGATGCCGTCGGGGTGCGCGCGAGCCGTGGCGGCGTACGAGCGGAGCTGGTCCCAGGGGAAGTCGGGCAACCGGCCCGAGACCGGGCCGCTCACCCGGTCCGTCACTCCTGGTTCTGCGGGGGCAGCTCGGCGATCATCGGGTGGTCCTTGTCGATCTCACCCATCTTGGCCGCGCCACCGGGCGAGCCGAGGTCGTCGAAGAAGTGGACGTTGGCGTCGTAGTAGCCCTTCCACTCCTCCGGGGTGTCGTCCTCGTAGTAGATGGCCTCCACGGGGCACACCGGCTCGCACGCACCGCAGTCGACGCACTCGTCGGGGTGGATGTAGAGCATCCGCTTGCCCTCGTAGATGCAGTCGACGGGGCACTCGTCGACGCAGGCGCGGTCCTTGAGGTCGACGCAGGGCTGGGCGATGACGTAGGTCACCAGGTCCTCCTTCGAGGAGTCGGGACGGGTCCGCCGGCACGAGCAGGAGGACGCGTCAAGCCTAGACTCCCCCGGTGCCCACGTCGGAGCGACCCACCCCTGACGGACACCTCGGACCTCACGTCGTCGGCCGGCGCGTGGTCGTGCGCCGCGTGGTGCGCGGCGAGACCGGCCCCTCCGGCGGCCCGGCGCTGACCGACGTGCTCGGCACCTGCGAGTCGTGGCCCGACTCGCGCGACGGCGACGTCGTCCTGCGCCGCGAGCGCGGCGACCGGGTCAGCATCCCGCTCGCCGACGTCGTCGCCGGCAAGCCGGTGCCACCGCGCCCCTCGGTGCACCACCGCCTCGACGCGGCCGAGGCCGACCGCCGCGCGGCCCCCGGCTGGCCGGCCGTCGAGTCGCAGCCGCTGGGCGGCTGGCTGCTGCGCGCCTCCTCCGGCTACACCAACCGCGCCAACAGCGTGCTCGCCCTGGGCCCGGCGCCCGACGACGCGGCGCGCCGCACCGAGGAGTGGTACGCCGCCCGCTCGCTGCCGGCGCAGGCCCACGTGCTCCCCGGCAGCGAAGCCGACGTGGCGCTGCGCGACGCCGGGTGGGCGGCGTACGAGCACACGCTGCTGATGCTCGCCTCGCCGTCGAAGGTGCGCCGGAGGCTCGAGGCGCCGGACACCCTCGTCGACGTCGCCACGGCGCTCGACGGGGCGTGGTTGGCCACCGACGAGCGCACCGCCCGCCAGCCCGACGTCGCCCGTCAGGTGCTGGAGCGGCGGGAGGGCCAGCAGGGCGCCTGGTTCGCCACCGTGTGCGAGGGCGACGAGGTGGTGGTGGCCCGGGGCCGCGGCGTCGCGCACGACGACTGGCTCGGCCTCGCCTCGCTCTGGACCCGCCCCGACCGTCGCGGCGCCGGCCTCGGCCGCGCCGTCGTCGCCGCCCTGCTGCGCGAGGGAGCCGAGCTCGGCGTGACCACGGCGTACCTCCAGGTCGTCACCGCCAACACCACCGCCCGCGCGCTCTACGAGCGCCTCGGCTTCGCCGAGCACCACCGCTACGACTACCTGCGGGCGCCCGACCGGTGACGGTTTCCCAGGTGAACCTGGGATAGCAGTGACTGCCGAGGATCGGCTCAGCCGTCGTCGCGACCGCCGGCGTCACGACGACCGCCGCCACCGCCGCCACCGCCGCCGCCGCCACCACCGCCGCTGCGGGGGCCGTCGTTGTCGCCACCGCCGCCGCCGGTGGTGCCGCCGCCGTCGGAGGGGGGCGGGGGCTCGGAGCCGGGCGGGGGGCCGCACACGACGGCGTCGCCCGGGATGTAGACGGTGGAGAACTTCTCGGTGCGGATCTTGCGCTGCTCGCCGGGGCGGAAGAAGTCGCGGTAGACGTCGACGCTGAAGCCCGAGGTGCCGGTGGCGGCCTCGCAGTCGGCGTCGGTGAGGTAGCGCGTGGACGGCGAGGTGTAGGCGTAGCGCTCGCTGGTGCGCGACTCGATGCGCCAGGTCTTGGTGGAGTACATCGACACCGTGGCCTCGCCCTGGCTGCTGACGGTCGACGGCGTGACGCTTGCCTTGACCAGCACGGCGTGGTCGGTGTCGTTGCGGAAGCGCAGGTCGAGCGAGCCCCACGACACGGTGGCCTCGCGGCCCTCGGGGTAGCGGTCGATGTAGACCGAGTGAGGCTTGTGCTCGACGTCCTCGAGGCCGGCGAAGAACGCCGCGTTGAAGATCGTCGTGGCCATCTGCGAGACGCCGCCGCCCAGGTCGGTCCGGAAGATGCCGTCGGAGATGACGTAGCCCTCGGTGAAGCCGTTCTCGGCGGTGCGCTCCCCCACGATGCCGTTGAGGCTGAAGACGTCGCCGGGCATCAGCAGGGTGCCGTCGACGAGCTCGGCGGCGCGTCCGATGTTGACGTTGCGGTACTCGGCGTAGGGGAAGTACGTCGTGAAGGTGCTGACGCGACGCTTCACGCCGAGCTGGCGTGCCTCCTCGGTCGTGAGGTCGGCCTGGGCCTCTCGACCCTGCACCTCGAGCCTCCGCTGGTCGCCGGTCGCGAGGAGCACCTCCGGCAGACCCTGCTCGAGCTGCTCGGGGTCGAGCTCGCGACCGGGCTCGGACGGCACGACGCGGACGCGCCCCTGGGCGCCCACCCTGAAGCCGGCGTCGACCGGGGCCGTGCCGATGCGCTCCAGACGCGGCTCGAGCGCCTCGACCAGGTCGTCGCCGTCGACGCGCAGCTCGAGCGCCCCGTCGACGGGCTCGGTCGACAGCCCCCGCGCCAGCGTGCGCGGCGGCACGCGCAGCTCGCGTCCGGCCATGACCAGCGTCACCGGGCCGTCGACCGCGGGCCGGCCGATCTCCTCGAGCGCGGTGTCGACCGCATCGTCGGCGACCGTGGGCTCCATGCGCTCGGTGGGCAGCTGCCGCTCCTCGCCGGTGACGAGCTGGCGGGCCAGCTGCGCCGCCGCCGCATCGCGCACGACGCCTCGGCCCGCGGAGCCGTAGACGGCGCGTACGTCGCCGCCGCGGAACTCCAGGGCCCCCTCCTGCACCGGCCGGTCGAGGCCCTGCTCGAGCTCGTCGAGCGCCTCCCCCATCTGCTCGGCGTCGGTGTCGACGACGGCCTCGACCTCGCCGCCGCCGGTGACCAGCGCCCACACCCGTGAGGGCGCCCACCGCGAGCCGCCGGCCGCCTCGTCGAGGGTGGCGTCGGCGTCGACCCGCAGGCCGGCCTCCTCGCCGTCGACCTCGACCTCGCGGCCGTCGCCGTAGGTGACCCGGACGGGCTCGTCGACGGGCAGGTCGGCGAGCGCATCACGGGCCTCCGACCGGTCGAGGCCGGCCACGTCGACGCCGTCCACCGCCGCGCTGCGGGGCATCCGGTCACCGCCCCACAGGGCGATGCCGACGTAGGCCGCGGCCACCACCACCAGCAGGCCGAGCACCGTCAGGCCGGCGACCTTCCCGCCGCTCTCGCGCCACATCGCCACGGCTCAGGCCCCTCGGGGGTCGAGGCCGGCGAAGAGGTCGTCCTCGAGGCCGTCGTCGCCGACCGGCCCCGGTGTGCCCTTGGCGATCCGGAAGAACTCCGTGCCCCAGATCGCGTTGCCCTGGTTGTTGGAGAGGGCGAAGAAGGGGCCGTCGACCTCGATCTGGGTGGCGTGCGCCTTCAGCGCCTCGGTCTTGGCGGCGGCGTACTGCTCGGCCTCGACCCGGGCGGTCAGCGCGTCGTCGGCCACGAACATGCGCGGCAGGTCGCCGTCGGGCTCCATGCCCTCGAAGGTCGTGGTGTCGCCGGCGTCGCGCAGGGCCCGCAGGCCCTCGCGCACCCGTCGCTCCGACATCGCGCCCCAGTAGACCTTGGCCACGTCGTGGGCCTCGCCGAGGTCGCGGCGGTAGGACGGCACCGCGGCGAGCGCGACGGCGTACGTCGCCACCCGGTGCGCCTGGACGTGGTCGGGGTGGCCGTAGCCCCCGAACTCGTCGTAGGTCACCAGCACCTGGGGCCTCACCTCGCGGATGACCGCGACGAGGTGGTCGGCGGCCTCCGTGAGGTCGGCGTTGGCGAAGGCCCGCTCGTCGGTCTCGTCGGCGGCCACGGCGTGGCCCTCGGGGGCCCACTTCATGCCGGAGTCGCGGTAGGCACCGAAGCCGCCGAGGTAGCGGTGGTCGGTCACGCCCAGCGCCTTCATCGCGTTGGCGAGCTCGCCGCGGCGGTGCTCGCCGAGGCCGTCCTCGCGGTCGGCGGCGAGGTGGGCGAGCTCGGGCACGAGGATCTCGCCCAGCTCGCCCCCGGTGCAGGTCACGAGCGTGACCCCGACACCCTCGGCCACGTAGCGCGCCATGGTCGCGCCGTTGCCGATCGTCTCGTCGTCGGGGTGGGCGTGCACGAGCAGGAGGTGCCGTTCCATGGGCACGATCCTAGGAGTCGCCTCCGACACCCCGGTGGGCGCGTCGGGGTGCCGTGGGCAGTCGCAGGGGGACCGGCGGGGCGGGCGGCGCGTCGTGCTCGACCCAGCCGTCGTGCTCCTCGACGACCAGCTCGAGCAGGCCGGCCGGCGCATCGGTGGCCACCACCCAGGGCTGGTCCTCGTCGTCGTCCTCGCCGGCGAACCGGTCGCGACGCACCTGCACCTCGAAGCCGTCGCGTCGCAGCCGTGCGGCCGCTGCCTCGGCGTGATCGGCGTCGAAGAAGACCGCCCGCACGCCGCTGCCCGCCATGCGGCCCATCCTGCCCGAGCGGGTCGCTGTCGGGCACGCGGTCGGATACTGGTCGGGTGCCGCTCTCCCTCCGGTGTGCCGACCTGTCGCCGCTGCCCGACCGTCTCGACCGCGTCGGGCTGGACGGCGCCCTCGGGGCCCTCGACCACCAGGCCCGTCTCGTCGCCGCTCCGGGCCACGCCGTCGAGTGGGGCCTGACGTGGGAAGACCACGACGCCCTCGACCCGACCTGGATGCCCCAGGGCCTCACCACGACCGCCGACGCCGCCGGTGCGTGGCGCGACCGCCGGGTGCTCCTCGCCGCGTGGTACCGCACCGACCGGAAGGGCGCGCACCTCGGCAGCCGCGTCAGCGTGCTCGACCTTCAGTCGCTGCGCTACGCCCACGTCGAGCTGGTCCGTCCGACGCGTCGCGGCCTGGCGCCGCTGCGCGTGCACGCGGGTGGGCTGACCTGGTCGGGCGAGCACCTGCTGGTCGCCGCGACCCGGCAGGGCCTGGGGGTGGCGCGGCTCGACGACGTGACCCGGCACGACGGACGCCTGGTGCTCCCGGTCAGTCGTTGGCTGCACGCGGAGCAGGACGACGAGGAGCCGCTGCGCTACTCGTCGTGCTCCGTCGACGCGGCCGGCGGGCAGCCGCGGCTGCTCGTCGCGGAGTACGGCCAGGACGGCCAGACGCGGCGGTTGGTCGCCCTCCCCCTCCACGTGGACGGCCTGCCCCGGCCGTCCGACGACGGCCGCAGCCGGGCCGAGGAGCTGGCCGAGCTGCCGCTGCGCACGCAGGGACTGGTCTCGGTCGACGGGGTGCTCCACGCGACCAGCAGCAACGGCACGCGCCGGCGCGGCACGCTGCACGTCGGGGTGCCGGGACGATTCACCGCCCACCACGGAGCGCTGCCGCCCGGCCCCGAGGACCTGTCGTGGTGGCCGGACACCGGTCTGCTGTGGTGCCAGACCGAGCACCCGGGGCAGCGTTACGTCGTCGCCCTGCGCCCGCGTCGGGCGTAACCCACGCGGGTCAGCGGGTCACTCGGCCGCGAGGCAGAGGGTGTCCACGACGGCCGTCGGCTCCTCGTCCGGGAAGAGCTCGCCGTCGACGTGCTCGGCGGTGCGGGCGTCCTGGTCGACCCAGACGAGGCCGTCGAAGAACGTCTGGAGGACCGGCATGTCCACGCCCTCGACGCACTCGGTCTTGAGCACGTCGGTCGACGCGACGTACGTCGGCGTCGGCTCCGCGGGCTCGCTCGGCTCCGTCGGCTCGCCCGGGTCGCTCGGGCTCGGAGTCGTCGAGGGCGTGCCCGGGTCGCTGGGCGACGGCGTGCCGCTGCCCGGGGTCGTGGGCGTGGTGCCCGGCGATCCCGCGCCCGGCGATCCCGCGCCGGGCGTCGTCGGCGAGGTGCCGGGCTTGGTCGGCTGGGGGGTGCCGGGCGTCCCGGTCGCACCCGTGGGGCTCGGCTTCGAGGCCTTGCCGGGGCGGGTGGCCGCGACAGCGCCGGTGTCGCCGGGGGTGTCGCCGGGGGTGTCGCCGACGGTGTCGCCGGTGGCGCTGCCCGAGGTGGAGCCGGAGCCGGTGGCGGAGAAGATCGGCAGCGAGGCGACCGCGCCGAGACCCTTGGTCTCGAAGGTCTCCTTCCAGGTCAGCACCTGCTGCAGGTAGGAGGTCGAGCGGTTGTAGGACAGGATCGCCTGGCGGAGCTGCGCGGGGTCGGAGAGGTCGCGAGTGCCGCAGAGGTAGACCATCGCGGCACCGGCGGCGTCGTAGATGTTCTGCGGGTCACGCTCGCCGTCGCCGTCCATGTCGACGCCGACCGAGCGCCAGGTCGACGGCAGGAACTGCATCGGGCCGACGGCGCGGTCGAACTTCGTGTCACCGTCGAGGCGGCCGTTGTCGGTGTCGCCGATCGAGGCGAACGCGCCGCCGTCGAGCCGGGGACCGACGAGGGCCGGGGTGACGGCGTGGGTGGTGTCGAGGCTGCGGCCGACGAGGTTGCCGCTCTCGACCTGACCCACGGCGGCCAGCACCGGCACGGTGATGTTGCAGCTCTCGGGGGCGACGGCCACCGCGGTCGTGTAGGCGTCGAGCACGACGGTCGGCACCTGCTCGGGGTCGGTCTCGGCCGCGCCCTGGCCCGCCCAGTCGCGCACCGTGCGCGAGGCGGGGACCACGACGGGGTCCTGACCGGCCTCGGCCGCGGTCGCGACGATCGCGGAGTCGGGGAGGTCGGCGACGCCCTGCTGAGACTGCGGGGAGGTCGTCGCGGAGACGGGGGCGGTCAGCAGCACGCAGCCCAGCACTCCCGCGACGGCGGTCTTGCGATTCATACCCCGAGTGTCCCCTATGTCCAAGTTTGCGGCGGTGGTTTCGGACTTTCCGTCCCCAATCCTGAGGCCTCCTCACGGTCGGCGGAACCCATCGCGTCGAACTCTCGGGAAACGATCTGGCAACGGCTAGACCAGGTCGCGCCACACGTCTCACACGCGTCACATCCGTCACACCACCCCCCTCCGCTGTGTGGCGACCCTGCGCGGCCCGACCGACGGCCGCGGTCGAGCGCGTCGGACCGGCCGCCGAAGACGAGGAAAGGGAGGCGTAACGGGACAAGAGTGACTAGCGTGACCGCCACCACCAGCGGTTCACTCCTCGGGAGAGGTCTCCACCATGCGCCTCGTGACACGTCGTCGACGGTCGTTGCGCGCAGGGCTCGCGTTCGCCCTGCTCCTCGCCGCCATCACGGTGCTCCTCCCAGCGCCCGACGCCGAGGCCGCTGTCGTGAGGCCCTTCGGCTCGGTGTTCTCACGACAGACCAACGGGTCCATCGCCGTCACGGGCAACACCATGATGAGCTGCCCGACCTCGGCCACCAACTGCGCCGCGGTGCAGGCCGGGACCCGGGCCGGCAGCAACAACGACTTCGCGATGACGTTCACCGACGCCGACAACGACCCCACCACGAGCCGGTCGTCGTCGGCCAACGTCGTGGTGCCCTCCGGGGCCAGGGTGATCTACGCGGGCCTCTTCTGGGGCGCCGCCCGTGTCGCCGGCAACAACGGTGTCGCCGCCACCGGCAACGCCAACCAGATCAAGCTGCGCACGCCCGGCCAGTCGACGTACTCGACCGTGACCGCGTCGCGCATCGACAACCTCGGCAGCAACAACAACGACTACTCGTCGTACCTCGACGTGACCCCGCAGGTCCAGGCTGCCGGGTCCGGCACCTACTTCGCGGCCGACATGTCCGCCGCCACGGGCGTCGACCGGTACGCCGGGTGGAGCCTCGTCGTCGCCTTCGAGGACCCCTCCGCCCCCCTGCGCGACCTCAACGTCTTCAACGGCTACGCCAGCGTGACGGGCAACGAGACCGTCGACGCCACGATCTCCGGCTTCCTGACGCCGCCGTCCGGCGCGGTGAACGCCAAGATCGGCAGCGTCACCTACGAGGGCGACGCCGGCCTCACCGGCGACTTCCTCGCGGTCAACTGCGCCAACAACGGCCCCTGCACCCGCCTGGCCGACGCCCAGAGCCCGTCGGCCAACTTCTTCGGCAGCCGTGTCACCAACGCGGGGGCCAACCTGGCGAACCGGAACCCGGCCAACGTCAACACCCTCGGCCTCGACGCGAAGGTCGTCGACGCGGCCGGCGTCATCCCCAACAGCGCCACCTCGGCGAACCTGCGCTTCAACACCAGCGGCGACTTCTACTACCCGGCCGCGCTGACGACCCAGGTCGACCTCTACGCCCCGCAGATCCGCGGCTCGAAGACCGTCGTGAACCGCTCGGGCAACGACCCGACCCGCGTCGGCGACACCCTCGAGTACACGTTGAACTTCGCCAACACCGGCGACGACTTCGCCACCGGCTCGGTCGTCACCGACCCGCTGCCCGCCGGCACCACCTTCGTGCCCGGGTCCCTGGCCGTGCTGAGCGGCAACACCTACGTCGCCCGGACCGACGCCGGGGGGGACGACGACGCCGAGTACCTCCCGGGCAGCAGACAGGTCCGGTACCGGGTGGGAACCGGGGCCAACGCCACCGCGGGCGGCACCCTGGCGACGAACGCGTCCGCCACCGTGCGGTTCCGCGTCACCGTGGCGAGTGCCGCCGCCGGCACCACCCTGCGCAACACCGGCTCGCTCGCCTACAACGCCCAGACCATCGGCAACGCCTACACCTACGCGACCGAGACGGTCGCCACGCCCGTGGCGACCCTGGCCGACCTGTCGTTGACCAAGACGGCCACCCCCGACCCGGCGCGTGCGGGGGGCACCCTGACCTACACCCTCACGGCGGGCAACGCCGGCCCCACGGCCGCCACCGACGTGCAGGTCGTGGACACCCTCCCCGAGGGTGTCTCCCTCGTCTCGGCCACGACCTCCACCGGCGGCACCTGCTCCCCCTCCGGCCGCACCCTCACCTGCGGCCTCGGCACCGTGGCGCCCGACACCCAGCCCACCGTCACCGTGGTCGTGCGGGTGCCGCAGGACTCCGCGGCGACGGCCCTGACCAACGTGGCCACCATCTCCTCCAGCACCTCCGACCCGGTCCCCGGCAACAACGCTGCGGCGGCCACGTCCGCGATCACCCGGGCGGCCGACATCGTGGTCACCAAGACCGCCGACGCCACCTCGCGCGCCCCGGGCCAGCCGATCACCTACACCATCACCGCCACCAACGCCGGGCCGTCGCAGGCCACCGGGGTGGTCGTGACCGACACCGTGCCGTCCGGCGTCATCGGCGTCACCGCCTCGAGCTCGCGGGGCAGCTGTGAGGTCACCGGCTCCGACGTCTCGTGCCGCGCCGAGAGCCTGCCCGCGGGGGCGAGCACCACCGTCACCGTCTCGGGACGCCTCGACCCGTCGTCGACGGGCGGCCCCCTGGTGAACACCGCGCGGGCCACGTCCGAGACCGCCGACCCGACGCCTGGCAACAACGCCGCCACGTCCACGGTCACCCGTGACGCCGCCCGGGCCGACCTGGCCACGACGAAGACCATGCTGACCAGCCCGGTGGTGCCGGGCCGAGCCGTCCAGTACGCCGTGACCGTCACCAACAACGGCCCCTCCGACGCCCGCGGCGTGACGCTCGAGGACGTCCCGCCCGGCGTGCTGTCCGACGTGCGCGGACAGGCCACGGCCGGATCGTGCACCACGACGGCGGGCCGCCTCGGGTGCGAGCTCGGGACCATCCCGGCCGGCGGCTCGGTGCGCGTCCTCGTCGACGCCGACCTGGCGGCCGGGGCCACCGGCACCCTCACCAACACCGCCACCGCATCGGCGACCACCGCCGACCCGGTCCCCGGCAACGACGCGGCCACCGCCACCTCCACCATCGCGCCCCGGACCGACCTCGGTCTGACCAAGACCGCCGACCCGGTGCCCGCCGTCGAGGGCGGGCTCGTCACCTACACGATGGTCGTGACGAACTACGGGCCGTCGACGGCGACCGGGGTCGTCGTGACCGACCCGGTGCCCCCGCCGCTGACCTTCGTCGACGCCACCGCCACCCAGGGCTCGTGCACCGCCCAGGGGACCCCCACGACCGCCCGCTGCGAGGTCGGCACGCTGGCCGTCGGCGAGATCCAGACGGTCCGGGTCCGAGCACGCGTGCCCTCCGCGGGTGGCGCCGACGGCGTGCGCAACACCGCCCGCGCCACCTCCGCGACCGTCGACCCGGTGCCGGCGAACGACACCGCGACGTACGTGCTGCCCACGGCCGCCGAGGCCGACGTGTCGCTGGCGAAGCAGGTCTCGCCCGACCCGGTCGTCGCCGGCGAGCAGGTCACCTTCGTGCTGACCGCGACCAACAACGGCCCGTCCGACGCCTCGGGCGTCCGGGTCACCGACACCGTCCCCGCGTCGGTCACCGACGTCTCCGCCACCACCTCCACCCCCGGGGCGAGCTGCGCCGCGACGGTGGGCAACCGTGTCGACTGCGGGCTGGCGACCCTCGCCGACGGGCAGGTGCTGCGCGTCGTCGTCACCGGCACCGTGGCCCCGGGGACCGCTCCCGGTCCGCTGACCAACACCGGCACCGTCCAGGCGACCACGCCGCGCGACCCGAGCACCGCCAACAACACGGCGACGACCTCCGCCCAGGTCGTGGCCTCAGCCGACCTCGCCGTCGTCAAGTCCGGCCCGGCGCGGGTCGTCGCCGGGCAGCAGCTGACCTGGACGCTCGACGTGGACAACCTCGGCCCCTCCACCGTGCGCGCGGGCACGGGCGGGGCCGTCGTCACCGACGCCCTGCCGAGCGGTGTCTCCTTCGTCTCGGGCACGGGCGACGGCGTGGACTGCACGGCCGCTAACGGCCAGGTGCGGTGCGCCCTGCCGACCCTCGCCCCCAGCGACCCGCCCGTCCGCGTGACCATCGTCGGCAGGGCCGCGTCGACGCTGGCGGCCGGATCCGTGCTCCAGAACAACGCCACCGTCACCTCGACCGTCCCCGACCCCCAGCCCGACAACGATGCCGACACCACGTCGACGACCGTCGACACCCGAGCCGAGCTCGCGCTCACCAAGGCGGTGGCTCCGTCCGAGCTGGTGGCCGGCTCCACGGGCACCTACACGCTGCGGGTGCAGAACGACGGACCGTCCTCCGCGCGCGACGTCGTGGTGCAGGACACGCTCGACCCCGACCTGGAGATCACCTCGGCCTCCTTCGACGGCGGCACGTGCGCGGTGTCGGGCCAGGAGGTCCGCTGCACCCGGACCGAGCTCCCCGCGGGTGCCGACGCCCGCGTGCTGGTGCAGGTCGTCGTCGACGCCGGGCGCGTCGCCGACCTGACCAACCTCGCCACCGTCTCGAGCGCGACCCCCGAGGACGACGACAGCGACAACACCGCGACGCTGACGACCCCGGTGACCGAGAGCGCCGACGTCCAGGTCGTCAAGACCGCCAGCCAGGCCCCGGTCGCCGCCGGCACCGGCCTGACCTACACGCTCACCGTCGTCAACGCCGGCCCCTCGGACGCGTCCGGCACGGTGCTGACCGACCGGCTCCCCGACGGGCTGAACGCCAGCGGCGCGATCAGCACCTCCCAGGGCACGTGCGAGGTCGTCGCGGGCGAGCTGCGCTGCGCCCTGGGCACCGTCACGCCCGGTACGCCGGCGACCGTCACCCTCCCGGTCCTCGTCGGGCCCGGGGCCGCCCCGGGCGAGGTCACCAACGCCGCGACCGTGGTGAGCGAGGTGTCCGACCCCGACCCGAGCAACAACCGCGACGAGGTCGCCGTCGAGGTCACGGCGTCGGCCGGGCTGTCGCTCGTCAAGACCGCCCAGCCGGAGTCGTTGGTGCCCGGCACCTCGTTCTCCTACAGCCTGGTCGTGCGCAACGCCGGCCCCTCCACGGCGCGTGACGTCATGGTGCGCGACGAGGTGCCCTCCGGCATCGCCATCACAGGCGCGACCTTCGGGTCGGCCGCGACGCCGTGCGAGGTGACCGGCCAGGCGGTGCGCTGCGCCGTCGGCGACCTGCCCGTGGGCCAGGTCGCCGTCACCATCGACGGCGCCCTCCCGCCGGGCTTCGAGCGGCTCACGGTCACCAACGACGGCCGGGTCACCTCCAGCACCCCCGACCCCGAGGGCTCGGACAACGTCGGCTCCGTCACCTCGCCGGTCGTCGCGCAGGCGGACATGTCCGTGGAGAAGACGCTGGTCGACCCCGCCACCAACCAGCCGACGACCGACGTACCGGCTGCCGGGGAGCGCGTGAAGTACCGCCTGCGGGTGCGCAACCTCGGGCCCTCGACCGCGCGGTCCCCCCAGCTCATCGACCAGCTGCCGGCCGGTCTCACCAACGTCCGGATCACACCGCCCCGCCTGCCCGACGGCGGCCCCGCGGTCGCCACGTGCGAGCTCCGTCAGCCGGTCGACCCCGGCACGGCCGACAACCCGAGCGCGCCGACCGTCTTCTGCACCGGTCCCCTGTTCCGGCCGACGTCCCAGATCGGCGGGCCGATCGACGGCTACGTCGAGGCGACGGTCGCGAGCGGCGCCTCCGGTGTCCTCAGCAACGTCGGGCGGATCAGCACCGACACCATCGACCCGGTCGCCGGCAACAACGAGAGCACGGTCGACCTCGCCGTGCGTCAGGCGGCCGACCTCTCCGTGGTCAAGACGATCGACGGGCCGCCCGTCCCGGGCGAGTCCGTGACGTACACCCTCGAGGTCGACAACGCCGGACCGTCGACGGCCCGTGGCGTCGTGCTCACCGACGCGCTCCCGGACGCGCTGACCGACGTGCGCGTCGACGGCGACACGGGCAGCTGCCGCGTCGACGACGGCACCGTGAGCTGCGACCTCGGCTCGGTGGCGCCGGCGGCTCCTCCCGCGAGGTTCACCGTGACCGGCGAGCTCCCCGCCGACTTCACCGGGGCCCTGAGCAACACCGCCAGCATCGACTCCGCCACCGACGACCCGGTCTCCGACAACGACTCCAGCACGGTCACGCGCACCGCCCGGCCCTCCGCCGACGTGCGGGTCACCAAGCGTCTCGTCGGTGACGCCGTCGCCGGCGCACCGGTCGAGTTCGTCGTGACCGTCGCCAACGCCGGCCCGTCGGTCGCCCGCGACGTGCAGGTCGTCGACTCGGTGCCCGAGGCCCTCGACGACCTCACGGCGACGGCTGACGACGGCAGCACCTGCCGCGTCGTCGCCTCCGAGGTGACGTGCGAGCTCGGCGACCTCGCGGCCGAGGACGACCCGGTGTCCGTGACGATCCGCGGCACGCTCGCGGCCGACTTCACCGGCCGGATCAGCAACACCGCGCGGGCCGGCAGCGCGACCACGCCCGACCCCGTCGCGGAGAACGACACCGCGACCGCGGAGGGTGACACCGCGGGCTCGGCCGACACCTCGGTGGTCAAGGAGCTGACCTCGGGCACGCCGGTCCCCGGTGAGACCGTGACCTGGACCCTCCTCGTCGACAACGCCGGCCCGTCGCTGTCCCGCGGTGTCGAGGTGCGCGACCAGCTGCCGGCAGGACTCTCGGGGGTGACGGCCCAGCTGGTCGGCGGTCCGACCGACGCCTGCGGCGTCGTGGCCCGTGAGGTCACCTGCGACCTCGGCGACACGGCCGCGGGCACGACACGCACCATCCGCGTCTCGGGGACCCTGGACCCCGACTTCGAGGGCGTCCTGGCCAACACGGCGGTTGTCGACGACGACACCGCCGACCCCGACAGCAGCAACAACACCTCGCGGACCGAGGACCGCGCCGTCGCGTCCGCCGACGTCTCGGTCGTCAAGACGCTCTCGCCGACCGCCCCGGTGCCGGGCCGCGCGGTGAGCTTCACCCTGACGGTCGACAACGACGGACCGTCCACGGCGCGCGGCGTGCTGCTCAACGACGCCGTGCCCGCCGCCCTGACCGACGTCACGGCCACCTCCGACGACGGCACGCCCTGCGCCGTCGACGACGACGACCTGCTGCGCTGCCCGATCGGCGACCTGCCCTCCGGCGCGCCGGTGCGGGTGCGCGTCAGCGGCATCCTCCCCAGCACGTTCACCGGTGACCTCGTGAACTCCGCCACCGTCTCCGCCACCACCCCGGACCCGGAGCCCGCCAACGACACCGACGAGGTGACCGGCACGGCCGCACCGTCGGCTGACCTCGCCGTCGTCAAGACGGCGTCCACGGACGCACCCGTCCCGGGCGAGCAGCTGACCTACTCGCTCGCCGTCACCAACCGCGGCCCCTCGGCGGCTCGCGACGTCGTCCTGACCGACCCGGTGCCCGCCGCGCTGGGTGACGTCACGGCCGACGTCCCCGGCCCGGCCACGTGCGTCGTGTCGACCGACCGTTCGGTGCGGTGCGAGCTGGGCACGGTCCCGCCCGACGGGCCGCCCGTGGTGGTCACCGTCGTGGGCACGCTCGACGCCGACTTCTCCGGCCGCCTGTCGAACACCGCCGAGGTGGCCTCGGGGACCCCCGACCCGGAGCCCGACGACAACACCGACACCGTGGTCGGCACCGCCCGCGCCGTGGCCGACGTCAGGGTCACCAAGACCCTCTCGCCGGTGCTCCCGGTGCCGGGCGAGGAGGTCACCTACGTCGTGACCGTCGCCAACGACGGCCCCTCGACCGCGCGTGACGTCGTGCTCTCCGACCCCCTCCCCGCCGCGCTGAGCGACGTCGGCGTCACCGGTGCCGACTGCGAGGTCGCCGACGACGGTGTCGTGCGGTGCGCACTCGGGGACCTGTCGGCCGACGCCGACCCGGTGCAGGTGACGATCACCGGCACCCTCGACCCGGACTTCGAGGGCACGCTGAGCAACACCGCCACGGCTGCCACCGACACCGTCGACAGCGATCCCCGCAACGACAGCGCCACCGCAGCGGGCAGCCCGAACGCCGCCGCCGACGTCTCGATCACCAAGTCGGCCGACCCCGTCGCCCCGGTGCCGGGCGAGGACGTCTCCTGGACGCTCACGGTGCGCAACGACGGTCCTTCCGAGGCCCGCGGGGTCGTCGTGACCGACGACGTCCCCGAGGTCGTCGGCAACGTCCGCGCCACCGCCTCCGACGGCAGCCGCTGCACGGTCGCCACCGGTGGGGCCGTGCGCTGCGCGCTCGGCAGCGTCGCGCCCGACGCCGAGCCGGTCACGGTGACGGTGACCGGTCGCCTGGCCGCCGGCTTCACCGGCGACCTCGCCAACACGGCGTACGTCGCCACCTCGACGCCCGACCCCGACAGCTCGGACAACTCCGACTCGGCGACCGGCACGGCGGCGCCGCAGGCCGACGTGTCCGTCGTGAAGGAGATCGGCACGGCGGACCCGGTGCCCGGCGAGCGCGTGCGCTTCACGCTGACGGTGGACAACGCCGGCCCGTCGACGGCACGGCAGGTCGTCGTGGTCGACGAGCTGCCCGACGGCCTGAGCGACGCCACCGTCGCCGTGACCTCGGACTCGGGGACCGACGCCGAGTGCCGGGTCTCCGGCGACGGCATCGTGTCGTGCGTCGTCGAGGCGCTCGCCCCCGGCTCGGAGCCCGTCGAGATCACCGTGACGGCCCTGCTCGGCGCCGACGAGACCGGGACCCTGAGCAACACGGCGTCGGTCTCGACCACCACGGACGACACCGACGCTGCCAACGACACGGACACGGTCGACGCCGAGGTCTCGCCGTCCGCGGACCTCGTCGTCACCAAGTCCCTGGCACCGGTGTCGCCGCAGCCCGGCGGGCCGGTCACCTTCACCATCACGGTGACCAACCAGGGGCCGTCGACCGCGACCGACGTGCGCGTCACCGACCTGCTGGGCGAGGAGCTCGACGACATCGAGGTGAGTGCCGACGGCGACGGTCGCTGCCTGCTCCTCGGGCGGGCTGCCGGCTGCACCTTCCCGCGGCTGCCCGACGGCAGCACGGGCACCGTCACCATCCGGGCGACGCTGGACCCCGACTTCACCGGCCGGCTGAGCAACACGGCGGAGGCCGAGGCTGCGACGCCCGACCCGGACGGCACCGACAACGCCGACACCGTCCTCGCCGGCGCACCGGTCTGCCCCGACGACACCGACCCCGCCCTGGGCTGTGCCGACCTGCAGCTGACCAAGACCGCCTCGACGAACCGCGCCGCTGCGGGCGACGAGGTCAGCTACACCCTCGTCACGACCAACAACGGCCCGTCGTCGGCGCGCGAGGTGGTCGTCTCCGACGACCTGCCGGACGGGCTGCGGCTCTCGCGGGCGACCCTGGTCGGGGGTGAGCCGTGCGTGACCACGGGAGCCTCCGTCCGGTGCGCCGTCGGTCGGTTGCTCCCGGGCGGGACGGCGACCGTCGTCGTCACGGCCACGGTCACGCAGGACGTGCGCGCCGGGATGCTGCGCAACGTCGCCCGGGCCGAGACGGAGAGCGCGGACCCCGTCAGCACCAACGACGAGGACGGCGCCACCATCGAGGTCGTCTCGCCCGCGACCCCCGGTGGTCCCGGAGACACTCCGAGTGGTCCCGGAGACACCCCGAGTGGTCCGGGGGCCGGCCCGGGCGGGGACGGCGGCCCCACCGGCACGGGCACGGTGACCGACGACCTGCCCGACACCGGGGCGCAACGCGCACTGGTGCCGATGCTGGGCGCCGGGCTCGTCAGCCTCGCGCTGGGGATCGTGCTCCTGGTCGTCCGCCGTCGCCGGGAGGCGTAGGAGGGCGCCGTCCCGGTGCGGTGACCGCGTGACGGTCAGCTGCTTGAAGGTTCACATAGGTCGTCGGCTGCACGGGTACCTCCGCCTCGACACCACCGACCACCGAGAGAGGTCCCATGACCGTCAAGCTCGCCGTCATCTACTACTCCGCCACCGGCACCGTCGAGTCGATGGCGCGCCGCGTCGCCGAGACCGCCGAGGCCGCCGGCGCTGAGGTGCGGCTGCGCCACGTCGCCGAGCTCGCGCCGCAGGAGGCCATCGACTCCAACGACGCCTGGCGCGCCCACGTGGAGGCCGTCGCCGACGAGCCCAAGGCCGAGGTCGACGACATCGTCTGGGCCGACGCGGTGCTCTTCGGCACCCCGACCCGCTACGGCAACGTCGCCAGCCAGCTCAAGCAGTACATCGACTCGCTCTCCGGCCCGTGGAGCCAGGGCCTGCTCGCCGACAAGGCGTACGCCGGCTTCACCAGCAGCCAGACCGCCCACGGCGGGCAGGAGACGACCCTGCTGGCGCTCTACAACTCGGTGCACCACTTCGGCGGCGTCATCGTCTCCCCCGGCTACACCGACGGCTCCAAGTTCGTCGACGGCAACCCGTACGGCGTCTCGCACGTCACCGGCGCGAGCAACGACGCCCCGCTGACCGACGTCGAGACCACCGCGCTCGACCACCTCGTGCGGCGTGTGCTCCGCATCGCGGAGAAGCTGACCGCCTGACCCACCCGTGCCGACGTACGACGGCGCCCCCGGCCGGTGACCGGTCCGGGGGCGCTGTCGCAGGTGCGAGCGACGCATCAGCGGATGCGGACCACCCGGGTCGAGGACGCAGCCAGGGCGTCGGCGGTGGTGACGGTGACGACGCGGAGGGTGCGCTTGCCCTTGGCGAGCCTGACCCGCGAGGCGTAGCCGCCGTCGGCACGCGTGGTCGTCGAGCCGATGGTGCGGTAGGTCCGACCCTGCTTGACCTGCAGCTTCACGCCCTGGCCGGCCGTCGCGGGGGTCGCCCTGCCCGAGACGACATACGTGCGCCTGGCGGTGCGCTTCGCGGTCATGCTGACCGTGCCTTGCGTGGCGACGGCGACGGGTGCGCTGGCGACGAGCTCGGGCAGCACGACGGTCAGCACCTCGCCGACCGGCGCGAGCGGGACCGCGCGGTAGGTCGAGCTGCGCTGCTGCGCCGCGGTGTAGCTGAAGCTGCCGTCCGCCTCGGGCGTGACGTCGGCGACCTTGGTGAAGGCACCGCCGCCGACGGACTGCTCGATGGCGACCGGGAGCGGCAGGGAGAGCCCGAGGACGGACGGCGAGGTGCCGGTGAGGCTGACCTGCTTGCCGGTGACGACCTTGGTCGACCCGGCGGACAGCGTCGCGGCCAGCGGCGAGTCCGCGACCCGGGTGGTGCCGGGGCCGAGCGGCAGCTCCTGCGCCGCTGCAGCTGGTGCGACGAGGCCGGCCGAGGAGAAGATGACGGCCAGCACCGGCAGGCCGAACGTGAGGGAGACAGACGTCTTCCGAGAGACGGTGGTCATGGGCGTTTCGTGCCTTTCGCGGGGTTGTGTGCCATTTTCACGACCGTAAGCAGCGCCCTCCTCCCCCGTCAGGGTTTTGGCACGAATCCGGCACACCGGTCTACAGGAACGTGTCCACCGGCCCCAGACGACCGCTCGTGCAGGCAGGGTTCGGAAGTGCGAGTCGCGGGACCCGCTGTCGCGACGTGACCTCGTCATGTCCGTGAAGCGGATGAGGGCTCACCGCCTCACCCGGCATGCTCGTCCCAGGGTCATGAGCAGCCCCCGGGAGCCCGCCACCGTGTGAGGGCCGGCCCTTCGAGGCTCGCTCCGCTCGCACCTCAGGGAGCGGCTGCGCCTCCGCTCGCTGGTCGAGCCTGTCGAGACCACCACCGTCGCCTCACCCGGTCCTTCGAGACGGCTGCGGCGCAACCTCCTCGGGAAGCATCTCGAGGGACGAGCGGGCATGGTCCGCTCCCTGAGGAGCCCGCGAGGGACGAGCGCGGGTTTCCGCTCCCTGAGGATCCCGCAAAGGACGAGCGCGGGTTTCCCGGTCCCTGAGGAGCCCGGGAGGGACGAGCGGGCGTCACGAAGGGGGCTCCGCCCGTCTCAGACGTTGAAGCGGAACCCATACTGCGTTTCCCTAAGTTGGCCATCGCTCGGTCTAACCCGCTGTGACCTGCGGATACGCCTTTCAAGGTTTGCCTGCGTTGCTGGTTGTTGCCCGTTGCGGTGTGGGCAAGGTGTGGGCACACTGAGCCTCGCAATCGGCACCTGCGTCCAACCAGGGGCGCTCGTGGCCGGCCCTCCGTTCTGGATTCGCACCTGCGGTCGCCTCGCTCTCGGCGCGCGAAGTGCGGCGCACTTGTCGGGGGGCGAAGCCGTGCGTGTGTCACCGGCGCGCGCCAGGACCCGATGATCGCCGTAAGCGGCCCGCCTGAAGTGGCGCGAAACCGCTAAGCGTTACCCACAACGCGTGACAGGAACTTGAACCGTGTCCTCCGTCTGCCGAAGTCGGCAGACGCTCTCGAGGCAGCATCGAGCACCTCGGGTGGAACCTCGAGTTCCTTGAAGCGTCGACTTGCCTCGGTGAGGCCTCTTCGCAGCGACTCGGGCGGAGCGGACGCCTCCTCAAAGTCTTCGGACGCGAGGTCGAAGAGCTGGTCGTAGACGTAGATCCACAGGGTGAAGAAGTGCACCTCTCTAGAGAAAACACTCTTTGCCATCAGATCGCCATAGACCTCGTCAATACATTCCATCACCGCATCGAACTGACGCGCCAGTTCTCCGGCGTGCTCAAACACGTCGTCGTTGCTGGCGTAGAAACGGTTCAATCTCGGTTGACTTTTGCCCGACAACCCGTGCATCACGTTGTACGATAGATCGCTGACCATCTCGACTTCGTTCATGCGTGAAATCTGTTCAGGCGTGTATACGCCCCACGCCAACCACTGATCCATCCACTTATACGCGAGTGAATACATCAGAGTCTTGAGTTCCCCGAAGTGGGCCGCATTGCGCAATTCTTGGGCGTTGAGTCGCTGGCCAGTGGAGTTTAGGCGCGCGAAGACCTCGAGAACTTGCTTATTGGAGAAGTTCTCCGGCAGGGCCTGAACACTGAACTCGTAGCCGAGAATCTTCTTCTTCGACTCATCTTGCAACTCATCGAACGTGCGTCCAGCGATGGTCCGGTCATGAGTTGCACTGACGACGAATTGATCTGCGTCGGGCCGAAAGTCCGCTATGCAGCGTGGGTCGATGAAACTCAATAGCGTACGCAGCCGCTGCTGGCCGTCTACCACCTCTCGAACGTTCAGGCCGGTGGCCAGGTCAAGACGATCTCGCAGAAATACGAGCGGAACGGGCAGACCGCGATGAACGGTATCCACGAGGTACGACTTGGCGCCTCGCTTCCAGACAGACCGACGCTGGAATTCAGGACTCAGGTCGAGAGTGCCAGACCGCTGCCAACTCAGGAAGTCGGCCACCTTGAACTTGGTGGGATTGAACTTAGGCGTCTCCATGAACTAGTCCTCCCAGGGCCATCTGACGGAACCGTACCGCTTGAAGAAGAGGAACGACGGGTCCACCACAAACAGTCTGTTGCTGGCAACATCCCACGCGAAGACCGGCGGTTCGATCTCCAAGCTCGACTGAACGGCTTCGATGACAGAGAGTTTGCGCTTGATGTTCGGACGAGTGTGCCGCTTGCCTCCTGCACCACTCATCAGAGTCGGCAGTTGCGTTAGCGGGAATCCTGCGTTGTGCTCGACATCGGACGCAGCAGCCATGACCCGCAGCGCGTCCTCGTATATCGAGTCTTCATCGCAAAGCCTCTGCATTATGGTGATGTACCTGTTACCTAGAGCGCGCGCGACGCGGGTGCGAGCCGAATTGAACGCTTCAAAGCGGTCAAGCACCCTGACGTCACCATCGGAGGACTCACGGATGCCGTGCTCGAGGCACGTCTCCGCGCTCAGGCGATGCAGCAGACCAACATTTTGGTAACTGTCCGCGACCAGCGACGCGCGCACCTCGGGGTCAAACCGGATGTTCAACGCTTCGGAGCCACGCTCTACGACCTGATCCAAGTCATCCGCGCTCCACAGCAGTTCTAGTTCTTCAACCCGGCCCTCTAGATCCCCGTTGTGACTGTCCAACAAGTTGCTCTGCGCCCAGACGCCAGTAATTACGCACGGCACGTTGTAGTCAAGGAACGCTCGAAGGATGTACGCGAACTCACGCTGAACGTCGGATGTGAGATAGTGGAAGTTCTCAAAGACTGGGCTCCTGCCGCTCTCTTCGATCACGAGAGCAACCCACGACAAGTCACCAGGGGTCCGGCCGATCGGCACCGATTCCTCGGTCGAGGATTTAGACCCTTGAACTTTAATGCCCAACTTAGTCTTCAGTTTGCCTATTACCCGCGCTCCTAGTTCACCCGCTGCAGACACGTCAATCTCACCCGCGACCGAGTGCGACTCCGCCGATCGCAGCGTCGAACGCACCCCCAAAAGGCTCAGAGTCTGCTCGAGGAGCTGTGTCGCCGAAGTCGTGGGGAGGCATACAACTACAAGCACCTCGTCCTCGCTCAGGGCCCGCTGACGAAGCCACGTCTTCCCCTGCTTCGATCCGCCATGAATGACGACATGCCCGTTGAGACTCCAGGCGTACTGAAACCGCTGGTCGAGATCACCACGGTCGATGTAGGTGAACGCAGGATCCGCCGACAGCCCGAAGACGCTTGCAAGAGCAGGCACAGCGACCACCCTTCCTACCGCCCCAGTTGGGTCTCGCGAACATAGTGCATGCGGGGTGCCGCCTGTCCGGCCCGCTCGCGTGTATTGGATGCTCCGGACCGTCCTCGTAAGTCGAGTGACACCGCATCGGCGAGTGACCGACGGCTGAAACTCTCGTCTACCCGACAGCGGTGTGAGCTAGGTCGACCCTCGACGATCAGGTCCTCCCTCGGGCATGTCGGCTCGACGATAGCGGCTGCTCAGAGTGGGTAGCGCCGAGCCACCCAGACCCGTTCCGAGCGGACCGGTCGACTAGGTCCGAACCCGTCACCGGCCGACTCGAGGTCGCCGTCCCTCAGCGTGTCGCGGGCTAAGCCGTTCTGGTACGCGCCGCGCTCTTGGTTCGGGCGACGTTGATCGCAGCGGTGACAAAGGGCCGTATCTCTCGATGTCCGCCGCCGCCACCTTGGCCGCGTGAGCGGGGCCAAGGTCTGCACGGTTTCGAGTGGCAGCGGCGACCCACTGCTTGCGCGCGTCGTCAACATTTTCGGCGACGAGGTGGGCGGTGTTGCGGTGGCGCCCGCGCGTCATGGCGACGTAGACCGCGGCCGAACCGGTGGTTTCGCCAAGCAGTAGGTGACTGGAGTCGACGGTGTCGCCTTGGGCGCCGTGGACGGTGGTGGCGTAGGCGAGTTCGAGGTGGGCGGAGACGTAGTCGCCGGGCAGGGTCCGGGTGCCCTTGTTGTCGCTGGCGATGACGACTCCCCCACCTCGGTTGCCGCCACCGCCGGAACCGTCGGTCGAAGTGAGGCTGGTGATGTTCCAGCGGTCGCGGTTGGCGACCCCGAGGCTGCCGTCGTTGCGTCGGGTGGCGACCTGGTCCCCGACACGTAGCGGCAGTCCGCCGCGTCCGGCTACGGCTGCAGGCAAGTCGGATGGGGCGCTCACGTCGCCGTGACGGAGGTCAGCAATATGCTGGTTCAGGGCGGTGACCTGGGCGTGGGTGTCGGCAATGACGGTCTCGCCGGCGGCACCGAGATCGGCGAGCGCCGCGAGGCGTTCGACGTCGGAGGCGTGGATGACGATGCGTCCGCAGGCGTGAAGCTGGTTGAACACGTCTACTGGATTCTCGACGGTGCGCATGGCCAGGGTAAGGCGGGCGTACTCAGGATCGGCGAATCGGTGTACGACGTCGCTGGTGACATGGTCGGCCGGGTGAACCGCCCTGATCGCCTGGTCAAGCACGCCACCGCGACCGACGGCGGGAAGCTGATGACGGTCGCCCATAAGCGCGACCCTGGCCCCCGCCTCCTCGACAATCTTGAGGATCGCGAGAGCGGTGTCTTGGTCGAGCATTCCGGCCTCGTCAACAACCAGCAGGTCGCCCGGCCGTAGCCTTGCGCGCGGGTCGACCTCGGCCGGAGCGACCGGGACGCGGTGACGGGTGCCGATCTCGGTCCACCTGTGGCCGTGGGCGTGAATGAGCCAGGCGGCCGAGAACGCCGTCACAGCGATTTGCTGCTGCGCGACCTGCGCCGCTTTGAGGGTGGGGGCCACCACCACCATTCGCCGCTTCATCACAGCACCCCCGTCCCCATGAGCGCCCCCCACCGGGGCCAAGCGCGAGGTGTCGCGGGTGTGGTCGAGGCGCTGCTTCAGTGCGGCCAGGGTGGTGGTCTTGCCTGCTCCTGCGGCGCCCTCGACGACCACTAAGCGGCTGGTCCCGGCCAGCACACAAACCGCGTGCTCCTGACGTGCGTCAAGACCAGCCGGCGCAGATCCCGTGTGGTGTCCCCCAAGGCGTCCCCCCAGTCCGTCTGGGGCCTGGGTGTCAGTGGCGTCCCGAGTTCTGCCCCGGGCGAGCACGGTGAGCCGGTCGATCAGCTGGTCCTCGACGGCGAGCACTTGGGGGGACGTCAGGGCGCGAACGTGGTGCGGGACGTCGCCGCGGTGCAGCAGTGGCACACTGGCGGCCACGGCCCGGCCGGTGGCGTCTTCCGCCAGCTCGCGGCGGGCGGCGGGGTCGGTAACCACGTTGATGGCGGCGAGGACCCGCTCGACCTCTCCACGGAGGTCGGCAGCGTTCCAGGCCGACCGCCTCGCGCCGAGCCGCGTTACGGCCATGTCGGCAATGGCGTCCCGGTCGATCGACCCCGCCCTCATGGGCTCCACCTCACATCTTCGAACTGGTGGAGCGAATCCCTGCTCGGTCAACTCCTCGCACCACCGACGGGCTAGCGTCTCTCCGTCGAGGGGGACGACCTTGTCGGGGCGGGCTTCGGCCCAAGCCCGCCGGTCCCACGCCCGTCGTAGACCCGGGCCCGGCTCGGTGCCGGGGTGCTCGCGACGCCATGTGGCTTCGTAGCGGTCGATGTTGGCGGCGACTTGGGCTGCCCGGGCGCTAAAGGCTCGGGCGTGGGGGGCGAGTTCGAGGATCTCCCCGGTGGTGTGGTCGAGGTGGTAGCCGTGGCCTGCTAGAACCTGCCGGAACTGTGGGTTGCACTGCATCGCGGCGTGACCGATGCCGTTGATGGCGTCGATGCTGTCAACGATCCCGACGGAGTGCAGGCCTCGCCACCGCCCCATCGCGTGTACCCGGGCGTTGAGCTGCAGGTGGAGATGGCGGTGCGGGTCACCTGCTCTCGAGGTGTAGTGCCGCACCGTGACCGCTTCCAGCGCGTCGATCGGCACTTGCACCTGCCGGCCCCGTGGCCCGATACGAGTGGTGGCGTGCTCGGCCAACCAACTGATGATCTCGGTCGCCGCCTGGTCCTGCGCCGCGTCGTAGGCATCAGCGATCTCCGAGTGCAGCGCCGCGGCCAGCGACCACGTCTTCGGACCGTTGACCACCACCTCCGCGAACCGCAGCGCCTGCGGGTCAGTTCGCAGCCGGCCCTTCGCCTCGCCGGTCTCTGGGTCGAACCCAGCGACCCACGCCTCGTACGCATCCCCGTCCAGACCGTCGGCCTCTCGCACGACCAGCAACGCCGCGGTGGGCATCGACCCGTCCGTCGGATCTGACGCTGCTGGTTGCGCTCGTTCCGCAACGAACCGTCGAGCAATGCCGGTGCCCTCACCCAGGTAGTAGTCATCGGCCCGAGAGCGGTCCGCCTCGACATAGGTGCGAGCCGCTCCCGGGGCACCTCGATAGAACTTCACTCCACCCTGCACGCGGCCCCACCACCTCGCGCCCCCGAGACGTTGGAGAGGGCCCGTCTACCTAGGGTTGCGAGACCAGCTCAGCGATCACCGGGGACGCGCCACGCACCGCCGTAGCATGCGTGCCGCTCAGATTCAGTCACGGGCCGTTCCGACCGCTGGGTGGGTGCAGGAGTGGCCACGAAACTGGAGTTCAGGAATGGGTGGGGTGAGGACTCTGAGACCGGAGTCCGGTTTGGACTAGTTGTCGGCGGCGATCTAGGGAACTCGGAGCGGTGCCCTATCAGTCCCCCCGAGCCGATCCGGTGAAATGAGTGGCCACCGTGCACGCGAGCGCGAACTCGCCTCAGCCCACGTGAACCGCAGGCTGGCACCCCCGTCTGCTAGGCCCTCATGGACCGGTCCGTCCCCTGACTCAGAAAACCCTCGAGGATTCGCACGGCTTCGCCCATCTGAACTGCGGCGTGGCCGAATCTGAGCCAAGCGTCGTTGGCTGAGGCAGCGTCGCTCGGATCTACTGACGGCACCCAAATGTTCTCGACGTCGCCCGGATTCATGTGGTCGACGACCGAACCGAAGGACAGCGCGTTGATCTGCAACCGCGACTCCGCCGATGCAACAGCCAGCCAGAGCGCAGCGGGGTCGACCCCCGCGCGTGGAACGAGCCGCATTACATCGTTACTCGCCAGCCAAGACGATCGCTCGGCAGTGATTAAGGCGGGTGCACCCTGCTTGCCCTCAGCTCTGCCGACCGCCCCAAACACGGTCATTCCCTCCACGAGCTCGTACTGGGCTGGGTCCCTGAACGACCGATCGGAGACGTAGCGCAGGTTGACAGGCTCAAATTGCAGCAGTTGCCGGCCCGAGAGGATGGGTCGGCCGTGCCCGGACTCGACGTAGTAGCGCTTGTATCGCACCGGCAGATGCGCGGTCGCCAAGTCGCCGAGGCGGACTCCGTCCGACGCTGCACGCTGCCGTGCGGCCCGGACCTGGGGTGCGTAGTAGCCGGCATCTAGCCGGTCCGGAAGCTCTGACGCGTGCATGGTCCAGTAGGTCCCAAGCGCGTTCCGCCCGGCCCGCGCCGTGCTTCCCAGGACGGCGCCACCGGAGACATCTGAGACGCCCTCGAGCAAGGCCCCCTGGTCATCGCGTGCGTACTTGCTAACGAGCGACCGCAACGACTTGCGAGCAATCGAAGCCTCCTCGGCGGAGATCTCGGCATGAGTGACGATGTCCTCGAACACACCGCCAGTCGGCACAGCGACCGGGAGGGACGCGACGTCGGAGACGGTGATGTGGTCGATGACTGATCCGCTCCGCCCTCTACGGAGCAATGCTTGGCCGACACTGCTCTTGAGGTAGGCCAGCAGAAAGACTCGCATCGCCGGGTCGGTCACCGAGATCCGGATCATGTCGTGGCTCAGCGCTAGCCCAGCCAGCGATTCGTCAGCCATGGTCACGGGGCCAAGATTCCGTCCCGAGCAGGTCTGTAACAGATCGCCGTCGGCAATCGTCAGACGTGCGATGTCACGGTTCCGCAGCAATGCCAACCTGTCGGACGCATCCGGAAGGTAATCGAAGACATCGTACGGCCGCAGGTATGGAATCCCGGCCTCCGCGGGCGCTGCGTACGCGCGAGCAAAGCGGGGTGGGTCCCACACGGACGCAAGGTCACCCAGGCTTTGAACCTTGACCCCGGCAGCCTCGAGCACCGCGAGATGCTCGCTCGCGGCAACTCCCGGAGCGGTAAAGAAGTGCGCATCAAGACGGTCGTGCGCGAGGGCGAATCCGGACCGAGTTGCAGAAGTGATCATCGGAGCCTTCGGACGACGGCCGACTCAGCGGTTTTCACCAAGCCACCGTAGGTATGCGGTAGCGACATCGCCGAGCTCATCGTCAATCTGCCGCTCGGAGACCTCGACCTGCGTAAGGACCTCTTCCCCAGTTTCGGTATCGATAGCAGCGATTGTTTCCGTGCGGGTGATGGTGACGTCATCACCTTCGAGCGTCCGTCGATAAAGTACATTTCCGCGCTTGTCGTGGCCGATGCGTTCAGCAATGGCCATGAAGATCGGGTAATCCAGCGTGGACGACTCGGCAGCGGTTTTCTCCGCCGCACTGAGCCGCCGCCCAAGCAGCATGGACGTCTGCGTGTCGTTCTTTGGCTGGAACAACTCACGAGCCATGTCAACCACACCAAGGAGTTGCACGTTCTGAAGGAGCCAGGTCCGGACGTAGCCGAGAGCGGGGTTGTTCAAGATCCCATTGGGGAGTACGACAGCAAAGCGCCCTGTCCCCGGGACAAGGAATTGCACGATCCGCTCAATGAACAGGATTTCGGGCGGTTGACTCTTCTGCAAAACAGCCTTGCCGTTGGAGTCCGTTCTCTTCTGCCAGCCCGTGGCCGTGCGGTCCCACATCGCTGCGAGGTCGTACTGCTCGAGAATCTGTTGGTCGTCGATAAGAATGTTGGCGCCGAAGGGTGGGTTTGCCACAACGCAGTCGATACTGCCAAGTGCAACCCGTTCCGCAGCGTCACCGGACCAGGTCCGCGGGTTTGCCAGAGTGTTGGCCTGCCACAGGCCGCCTGACCCATCGTTGTTCATCACCATGTTCATTTTCGCGGCACGAACGAGGCCAGGATTCAGGTCGAGACCGTGCACCTTCGAAACGAAGTAGTCAGCACGTCGACGGAACAGTTCATCTCGCTCCTGATCGGTGCCACGCGCAGGCTCCACCCATTCGGCTCGTTCCTCGTTATCAATATGCGTGAGGGCGTGGTTCATGGCGGTGATGAGAAACCCACCAGTTCCACAGGAGGGGTCCAGAAGTCGCTCAGTGGGCTGCGGGTTGAGCATCGTCACAGCCATCCTGCATGCGTTACGGGGTGTGAAGAACTCCCCCCGATCGCCGCGCAGGTTGGACCCTACGATCTCTTCGTACGCGACGCCCTTGACGTCTACCGGGCTAGAGAGCAACGAGTAGCCTTGTAGCTGACTGACCACGAAGGCCAGCACGGTCGGCTTCAGGTCGATTACGCGGTCTGACGTCGGAAATATTGCGCCGTACTTGGTGAGAACCTTCTCCTCGAAGATTCGCTGGACCCGCGTTTTGGCCGCCGCCGCGCTCGTAGTGCTAGCACGTTCCGAAGCGGTCACATAGAACTGCAAACTGCGCGAGCGCTCATCTTCGATCTTGGTAAAGATTAACTTTAGGAGTTCCCAGAATGCTTCGGCTTTTTGCTTTCCCTCCGTACCGGCGATGTAGTTGTGGCAGCGCCGGAAAGCAAACAACAAATTGTCAGCCGTGGCAGGCTTGAGATTTCGTCGCTGAGGCCGTTGCGCGTCAGCTTCGGTTTGCCCGAATGCTGGTATGTCTATTATCTCTTCGAAGGAGAACCCGCCGCGGCCATCTTGACGCTTGGCGAGACAGTACTGCTCCTCGCCGTTCGTCCAGATTCCATACTCGGCGTTGAGGCAAGCAGCCATGTAGCTACGGAGCTGGTCCACGCCCTCACTCCTGTTGCGTGGACTAGTGCCGGCCCGCTTTGTTTCGATAAGAATCCGCGCGTTCGCTTGCTCATGAGTCGCGCCAGTAGCAAATACTACTACGTCGACCCGTTTCCGCGACGAACCAACCTTTATTGCGAACTCGGGAAAACAGTCGGTCGGAGCGTATTTGTATTGTCGAACGAGAGCCTTCTCGAGATTTTGACGCACGTACTCCTCGGGCGTATCGCGCACATGCTTCCCGGTCAGGAAGTCGGCAACTTTGCCCTCAGGTACCGCCCCCGTCGCAATCGTCACAGTGGGGCTCAGCGGGGCAGACATACGCTCCTGACTCCGGGGGTCGACGGCAACCTCGATTCGGCGAATCTTAGCCCGTGCCATGAGCAACCCTTCGGCGGCCAGCTCTCTCAGACACTCGCCATCGGATGTACGCCCACCGGCCCTGGTAGCGAGTTCGGGGTGGCGCGCAGGCGGAGTGCTTGGTAAGGAGGGGACTGGTGGGAGGAGGCCTACGAGATGGCGCACGGCAGCGTGGACCGACGAGGGAGTTCGTGGCGAGCTCGCTACCGGCATCCCGAGACGGGCCGACAGCATCAGGCGACCTTCCGCCTACAGGCTGACGCACAGCGCTGGCTACGCGCGCAGCTCAGGGCGATCGATGTGGGCGGGTGGACTGACCCTCGCGCGGGCCGGGTGACGCTGGCGGACTACTACGAGCGTTGGTCAGCGCGGCAGGTGTGGGCTAGCGGCACTGAGAAGGCGATGTCCTTGGCAGTGCGGTCCGCGCCGTTCGCAGATCTTGAGCTGGCGAAGATACGTCACACCCACGTCGAGGCCTGGATCAAGTCGATGTCGGTTGGCACTTCTAGCCGCCGAGCCCTGGCCCCCGGCACCATCAAGACCCGGGTCGTCAACGTCCGCTCTGTGCTTCGGGCGGCAGTGCGCGACGAACTCATCGCCAAGGACCCAAGCGACGGAGTTCGGCTGCCACGTCAGCGCAAGCGCGCAGCGGCGATGACGATCCCCACCCCCGGCGAGGTCGGTCAACTTATGGAGGCGGCCAACAACCACTTCGTCGCCTTCGTGGCAGTCGCAGCCCTCGCGGGCTTGCGCCTGGGCGAAGCTGCTGCACTTCAACTTGATGACGTCGACTTCCTAGGGCGTCGGATCAAGGTGCAGCGACAGGTACAGCGAGCGGGACATGGCCGGGTCGAACTGAGCCTGCCCAAGTATGGCAGCGAACGTGAGGTGCCCGCTCCCCCGCAGCTGCTTGAGATCCTTGCTCGCCACGTCGAGCTTGGCCCGAGCGGCGAATGGCTGTTCGGGGGTGGCGACGCTGACCCGCCGCACCAGAACACAGTCGGGTACCAGTGGCGGCAGACATTGGCCGCAGCCGGCACAGGCCACTTCCGACTGCACGACCTCCGTCACTTCTACGCTTCCGGGCTGATCGCCTCGGGCTGCGACGTGGTAACCGTCCAGCGAGCGCTCGGCCATGCCAAGGCGACCACGACATTGGAGACCTATAGCCACCTCTGGCCCTCCGCGGAGGACCGCACCAGAACCGCCGCGACTACCCTCGCCGGCGAGGTCCTCTCCGCTGGTGTGGGCAAGGTGTGGGCAGAAATGCAGAGATAGGCGCCTGACCTGCGGCGTTACACGTTGAAGCGGAACTCCACGACGTCGCCGTCGGCCATGACGTAGTCCTTGCCCTCCATGCGGACCTTGCCCGCCGACTTGGCGGCGGCCATCGAGCCCGCGGCGACGAGGTCGTCGTACGAGACGATCTCGGCCTTGATGAACCCCTTCTGGAAGTCGGTGTGGATGACGCCGGCGGCCTCGGGGGCGGTGGCGCCCTTCTTGACGGTCCAGGCGCGCGACTCCTTGGGGCCGGCGGTGAGGTAGGTCTGCAGGCCGAGGGTGTCGAAGCCGACGCGGGCGAGGGTGTCGAGGCCGGGCTCGTCGACGCCGGTCTCGGCGAGCATCTCGCGGGCCTCCTCGTCGTCGCCGAGCTCGACCAGCTCGGCCTCGAACTTGGCGTCGAGGAAGATCGCCTCGGCGGGGGCCACCAGCGAGCGCATCCGCTGCTTGAGGTCCTCGTCGGCGAGCTCGTCGGCGTCGCAGTTGAAGACGTAGAGGTAGGGCTTGGCGGTCAGCAGCGACAGCTCGCGCACCAGCTCGCGGTCGATCGTGGTCGCGATGATGGGCGTGCCTGCCTCCAGCGCCTCGAGCGCCTCCTTGGCGGCGGCGAGGTGGGCGGCCCTGGACTTGTCGCCGCGGGCCTCCTTCTCCAGTCGCGGCACGGCCTTCTCGACCGTCTGCAGGTCGGCCAGGATCATCTCGGTCTGGATGGTGGAGATGTCGGAGGCAGGGTCGACCTTGCCGTCGACGTGGGTGACGTCCTCGTCGCGAAAGACGCGGGTGACCTGGCAGATCGCGGCCGACTCACGGATGTGCGAGAGGAACTTGTTGCCGAGCCCCTCCCCCTGGCTGGCTCCGGCGACGATGCCCGCGATGTCGACGAACTCGACGGTGGCGGGCAGCACCTTGGCCGAGCCGAACAGCTCCGCGAGCTTCGGCAGACGGGCGTCGGGGACGCCGACGACGCCGACGTTGGGCTCGATCGTCGCGAACGGGTAGTTCGCCGCGAGCACGTCGTTCTTGGTCAGGGCGTTGAAGAGGGTCGACTTGCCCGCGTTGGGGAGGCCGACGATGCCGATGGTGAGTGCCACGTGGGCGGAGTCTACGTCCGTCGTCCGGTGTGGCGCCGCTCACGTACGGGTAGGTAGAGGGGACACCCCCGAGCCCTGGAGGACACGTGACCAACCTCGCCCACAACCTCGCCGCCACCGCCGAGGCCCACCCCGACCGCCCGGCGCTCAAGCTCGACGACCTGGTGCTCACCTGGGCCGACGTGCAGCAGCAGGCACAGCGGGTCACGGCGCTGCTCAAGGCCGAGGGCATCGAGCCCGGCGACCGGGTCGGGATGGTGCTGCCCAACGTGCCGATGTTCCCGGCGATCTTCTACGGCGCGCTCGCCGCCGGCGGGGTCGTCGTACCGATGAACCCGCTGCTCAAGGCGCGCGAGGTGCAGTACTACCTCGAGGACTCCGGGGCCAAGATCGTCTTCGCCTGGAAGGACGTGGCCGAGGAGGCCGGCAAGGCGGCGGGCCAGGTCGGCATCAGCTGCGTCGCCGTCGACCCCGCCGACTGGTCCGAGGTGCTCGGTGGCCACGAGCCCGACACCGACGTCGTCGAGCGCGACGGCGACGACGACGTGGTGCTGCTCTACACCTCCGGCACCACCGGCCAGCCCAAGGGCGCCCAGCTGACCCACCACAGCATGGGCAGCAACGCCGCCACGAGCGCCGAGACCCTCATCGAGATCGACGAGAGCGACGTGGTGATGGGCTGCCTGCCGCTCTTCCACGTCTTCGGCCTGACCTGCGGCCTCAACGCCGCCGTGCTCAAGGGCGCCTGCCTCACCCTGATCCCCCGGTTCGACCCCGACAAGGCGCTCGAGGTCGTCGGCCGCGACAAGGTCACGGTCTTCGAGGGCGTGCCGACGATGTACGCCGCCATGCTGCACTCGTCCAAGGCCGACGACGCCGACCTGTCGTCGCTGCGCACCTGCATCTCGGGCGGCTCGGCGATGCCCGTCGAGGTGATGAAGCAGTTCGAGGACACGTTCGACTGCCAGGTCTTCGAGGGCTACGGCCTGTCCGAGACCTCCCCCGTCGCCTCCTTCAACCAGCCCGGCCAGGAGCGCAAGCCCGGCTCCATCGGCACCCCCGTCCGCGGCGCCGAGCTCAAGCTCGTCGACGATGACGACCACGAGGTCGACCAGGGCGAGGTCGGCGAGATCGCCATCAAGGGCGAGATGGTGATGAAGGGCTACTGGGGCCGCGAGGAGGCCACCGCCGAGGCGATCCGCGACGGCTGGTTCCACTCCGGCGACCTCGCCAAGGTCGACGAGGACGGCTACTACTTCATCGTCGACCGCAAGAAGGACCTCATCATCCGCGGCGGCTACAACGTCTACCCACGCGAGGTCGAGGAGGCGCTCTACGAGCACGAGGCGGTCGCCGAGGTCGCCGTCATCGGCATCGCCGACGACCACTTCGGCGAGGAGGTCGGCGCCGCCGTCGCGCTCAAGGAGGGCGCCTCCGCCGAGCCCGACGAGCTGCAGGCCTTCGCCAAGGAGCGGCTCGCCTCCTACAAGTACCCCCGCGCCGTGTGGATCGTGCAGGAGCTGCCCAAGGGCCCCACCGGCAAGATCCTGCGCCGCGAGGTCAGCGCCCCGGACGGCGACCAGTGAGCGCCGAGCGCGTCGCCGACACCGACGACGAGGGCCCCGAGGCCGTCGGCGGCAACGAGCTGTCCACGCCGTTCCAGCTGCTGCTCGCCGACGCCGGCCGCGGTCCCGTACGCCGCTTCGTCCCCGGCGTCGCAGGCGTGAAGTTCGGGCTCGGCCTCGCCCGCCACCCGCGACGCGTCGCGCGGCGTACCGCCGGGCTGGCGGCCGAGCTGGGCAAGGTCGCCATCGGGCGCTCCGAGGTCGAGCCGGCCGCCAAGGACCGCCGCTTCGCCGACGAGGCCTGGGAGAAGAACCCGCTCTTCCGCCGCACCATGCAGGGCTACCTCGCCACCGGCGCGGCCGTGCGCGGACTGGCCGACGACGTCGGGCTCGACTGGGCCGACGACCTGCGGGTTCGCTTCCTGCTCGACAACCTCGTCGACGCCCTCGCCCCGACCAACCACCCGCTGCTCAACCCCAAGGTCGTCAAGCGCACCTTCGACACCGGCGGCGGCAACCTCGTCGAGGGCGGACGCCGCTTCGTGCGCGACTTCGCGACCCCGCCGCGGGTGCCGTCGATGGTGGAGAGCGACGCCTTCGAGGTGGGCCGCGACATCGCGGTGACGCCCGGCGCGGTGGTGCTGCGCACCGACGTCTTCGAGCTGATCCAGTACGCGCCGCAGACCGACAAGGTCCGCGAGGTGCCGATGCTCATCGTCCCGCCGACGATCAACAAGTACTACATCATCGACCTCGCCGAGCAGCGCTCGCTCGTGGAGCACCTCGTGCAGCAGGGCCAGATGGTCTACTGCATCTCCTGGCGCAACCCCGACGTGCGTCACGCCGAGTGGGACCTCGACACCTACGGCGCCGCCATCATCGAGGCGATGGACACCGCCCAGGCGATCGCCCGCCAGGACAAGGTCGGCATCTTCGGGATCTGCTCCGGCGGCATGATCGCCTCGATGGTGCTGGCCCACCTCGCCCACGTCGGCGAGCTCGACCGGGTCGCGTCGTACTCCCTCGCGGTCACCGTGCTCGACCAGGCCCGCGCGGGCGTCACCAGCGCGCTGCTGTCGCACAAGTCGGCGGCCGCCGCGACCCAGATGTCGAAGGACAAGGGCTACCTCGACGGGCGCACCCTGGCCGAGATCTTCGCGTGGCTGCGCCCCAACGACCTGATCTGGAACTACTGGGTCAACAACTACCTGATGGGCCACGCCCCGAAGGCCTTCGACATCCTCTACTGGAACGCCGACCCCGTGCGGATGAGCGCCGGCATGCACCGCGACTTCATGGACCTCGCGCTGCGCAACGCGCTCGTGCACCCGGGCGAGTCGACGATGCTCGGCTCCCCCGTCGACCTGTCGACCATCACCACCGACGCCTTCGTGGTGGCGGGCATCGCCGACCACCTGTGCGAGTGGCAGTCGTGCTACCAGGCCACGCAGCTCTTCGGCGGCGACACCCGGTTCGTGCTGTCGACCAGCGGCCACATCGCGGCGATGGTCAACCCGCCCGGCAACCCCAAGGCGAGCTTCCAGACCTCCCCCGAGAAGGACGGCCACCCGGTCAACCCGGCCGACCCCGAGGCCTGGCTCGCCGCCGCCACCAAGGTCAAGGGCAGCTGGTGGGAGAGCTGGACCGACTGGCTCGACGACCGCTCCGGCGACGAGCGCGGCAAGCCCCGCAAGCTCGGCAACGCCGACCACCCGCCGGTCGCCGACGCCCCGGGCACCTATGTCCACGACCGCTGAGCCGACGGCCGAGGGGCCGGCCACCGACCGGGTCCGCCAGGTCACCGTCCGCGGGGTGACCGCGCGGGTCTCGGAGCGCCCGGCGACCGGGCGCCGTACCTCAGAGCCGCCGCTGCTGCTGTGCAACGGCATCGGCGTGAGCCTCGAGGTGCTGCAGCCCTTCGTCGACGCCCTCGACCCCGAGCGCGGCGTGGTGCGCTTCGACGTCCCCGGTGTCGGCGGCTCGCCGGTGCCGCCGACGCCGTACCCCATCGCCGCGCTGTCGTCGTGGGTCACCGCCCTGATGCGCCGCCTCGGCCACGACCGCTTCGACGTGCTCGGGCTGTCGTGGGGCGGGGGCCTCGCGCAACAGCTCGCCGTGCAGTCGCCGCGACGCGTACGCCGCGTCGTCCTCGTCGCCACCGGCACCGGCTCGCTGATGGTGCCGGCCAGGCCGAGCGTGCTGCGCATCATGTCGACCCCGCGGCGCCACCGCGACCCCGCGTACGCCGCCGCCGTCGCTCCGCTGATCTACGGCGGCTCGATGCGCACCGACCCCGAGCGCGGCGCCCGGCTGCTCCACGGGGCGACCCGGTCGGGCCCACGCCGCGGCTACTACTACCAGCTCGCCGCGATGGCCGGCTGGACGTCCCTGCCCTTCCTCGGCCTGCTCCGGCAGCCGACGCTGGTCATGGGCGGCACCGACGACCCGATCATCCCGGTGGCCAACCCGCGGATGCAGGCCCGGCTGATCCCGCGGGCGCGGTTGCACCTGTACGACGGCGGCCACCTCGCGCTGGTCACCGAGGCCGACGAGCTGGCGCCCGTGGTCGAGGCGTTCCTGGACGAGGAGAGCTCATGAAGGACCCGCAGCCCGAGACCGACACCACCGTCGACGCCGAGGCGGTCGACGAGACGCCGTTCAGCGACTTCCTCGGCTTCGAGCTGCTCCTCGAGGACCAGGACCGCGAGCTGCTCAGCGCCGTACGCGCCTGGGCGACGCGCGAGGTCGAGCCGATCATCAACGACCACTGGACCCGGGCGACGTTCCCGATGGACCTGGTCAAGGGGATGGCTGAGCTCGGGATCGCCGGCCTCGCGCTCGACGGTCCCGGCTGCCCTGCACGCGGTGCGCTCGTCGAGGGCATGGTGCAGATGGAGCTGGCGCGCGTCGACCCGTCGATCGCGACCTTCATGGGCGTCCACGGCGGCCTCGCGATGGGCTCGGTGCACGTCGGCGGCTCCGACGAGCAGCGCGAGCGCTGGCTGCCCGCGATGGCGCGGCTCGAGCTCGTCGGCGCCTTCGGCCTGACCGAGCCCGACGTCGGCTCCGCGATCTCGCAGGGCATGACGACCACGGCGACGCGCGACGGCGACGAGTGGGTGCTCAACGGCCGCAAGAAGTGGATCGGCAACGCCGACTTCGCCGACCTCGTCGTGATCTGGGCCCGCGACACCGCCGACGACCAGGTCAAGGGCTTTGTGGTCGAGCAGGGGCCCGAGGGCTACCCCGGCATGACCTGCACCGTGCAGCAGGACAAGATCGCGCTGCGCGCCGTGCAGAACTCCGAGATCGAGCTGGTCGACTGCCGCGTGCCCGAGGCCAACCGGCTGCAGCGCGCCGAGAGCTTCCGCGCCACCGCCGACGTGCTGCGGCTGACCCGGATGGGCGTCGCGTGGATGGCCGCCGGCTGCGCCCGCGGCGCGTTCGAGCACGCGCTGCGCTACACCAAGAGCCGCGAGCAGTTCGGCCGCCCGATCGCCGGCTTCCAGCTGGTGCAGGACCTCCTGGTCAAGATGCTCGGCAACGTCACCTCCTCGACGGCCATGAACGCCCGCGCCTCGCAGCTGCAGGACGCCGGCAAGCTCCGCGACGAGCACGCCTCGCTGTGCAAGGCCTTCTCCACCACGCGCATGCGCGAGGCGGTCGGCTGGGCCCGCGAGGTGCTCGGCGGCAACGGCATCCTGCTCGAGCACCACGTCGGCCGCTTCGTCGCCGACGCCGAGGCGATCTACTCCTACGAGGGCACCCGCGAGGTCAACACCCTCATCGTCGGTCGCGCCATCACCGGCGAGAGCGCCTTCGTCTGACGCTGGTCACGGCCGTGCTGGCCGAGGTGCGAGGGCCGCGCCCTTCGTGACGCCCCGCTCGTCCCTCGCGGGTCTCCTCAGGGAGCTGACGCACGCCTGTCGGACCCGAGCAGCCCTCCCGCTCCCTGAGCGGAGCGAGCCCACCGCTCCCTGAGGCGCGAGCGGAGGCAGCGATCCCGCTCCCTGAGGTGCGAGCGGAGGCAGCGATCCCGCTCCCTGAGGTGCGAGCGGAGCGAGCCACGAAGGGGCGGGCCGGTCAGCCGAGGGTCGTCAGCCTCCCGAGCAGCTCCGTCACGTCGGGCGTCCCCAGCGAGGCGACGAGGATGGCCCGGCCAGAGACCAGCACGAGGCTCACAGCCGGTGCAGCCCCTCGACCTCGAGCACGAGCTCGCCGGCCTCGTCGGAGGCGGCCAGGTCGACGGTGGCGCTGATGCGCCAGTCGTGGTGGCCCTCGGGGTCGGAGACCACCTGCTGGACCTCCCAGGTCGATGCGGTCTTCTCGACGAGCAGCCGCTGGGGACTGCGGGCGTCGGCGTCGGTCGCGATCCACGCGTGCTCGTCGAAGTAGTCGACGAGACCGGTCTCCCAGTCGACCCGCGGGTCGAGCTCCTGCAGGTCGGCCAGCCGCCGACGGGCGACCAGCTCGAGGCGACGCCACATCGCGTTGCGCACCAGCACGGTGAAGGCGCGCTCGTTGGCGGTCAGCCGCGCCGGCTCGGGCGGTCGCACGTCGGGCCCGGCCTCGACGAAGGCGTCGGGATCGCCCAGCCGCTCCCACTCGTCGACCAGGCTGGAGTCGGTCTGGCGCACCACCGCGCCGAGCCACTCGACGATGTCGTCGAGCTCGTCGGTGCGCACCCGCTCGGGCACGGTCTGGCGCAGCGCCCGGAAGGCGTCGCCCAGGTAGCGCAGCAGCAGCCCCTCCGAGCGCGTGAGGCCGTAGAAGGCGACGTACTCGCCGAAGGTCATCGCCCGCTCGTAGAGGTCGCGCACCACCGACTTGGGCGACAGCGCGTCCTCGTCGACCCACGGGTGGCTGCGGCGGTAGACCTCGAAGGTGTGCTCGAGCAGCTCGGCGAGCGGCCTGGGGTGGGTGACCTCCTCGAGCAGCTCCATGCGCTCCTCGTACTCGATGCCCTCGGCCTTCATCGCCCCGATGGCCTCGCCCCGCGCGAGGTGCTCCTGCGCGCCGAGCACCGGTCGCGGGTCGTCGAGGGTCGCCTCGACGACCGAGACGATGTCGAGGGAGTACGCCGGCTCCTCGGGGTCGAGGGTGTCGAGCACGGCCAGGGCGTAGGCCGACAGCGGCTGGTTGAGTGCGAAGTCGAGCTGCAGTCCCTCGGCCAGCCGCACCCGGCGGCCGTCGGCCTCGCGCGGCACCTGCTCGACCACGCCGGCTGCGAGCAGCGAGCGGTGCTGCGCCGCCGCGCGCCGCCACAGCCGCCGGCGGGCGCGCTCGTCGTCGTGGTTGTCGAGGAGCAGGCGACGAGCCGCCGCCGCGGGGTCGCCGGGCCGGCTGACGAGGTGCAGCAGCATCGCGTGGGTGACCCGCATCCGGCTGACGAGCGCCTCGGGCTCGGCGTCGACGAGCCGGTCGAAGGTCTCCTCGGTGTAGGAGACCTGGCCGTCCGGCGGCTTCTTGCGCTGCACCTTGCGCAGCTTCTTGGGGTCGTCGCCGGCCTTGGCGAGCGCCTTGGCGTTCTCGATGACGTGCTCGGGCGCCTGCACGATCACGGTGCCGGCGGTGTCGAAGCCGGCCCGCCCGGCGCGACCGGCGATCTGGTGGAACTCCCGCGCCTTCAGCACGCGCTGGCGGTGGCCGTCGTACTTGGTCAGACCCGTGAAGACGACCGTGCGGATCGGCACGTTGATGCCGACGCCGAGGGTGTCGGTGCCGCAGATGACCTTGAGCAGGCCGGCCTGCGCGAGCTGCTCGACGAGGCGGCGGTACTTCGGCAGCATCCCGGCGTGGTGCACCCCCACGCCCATGCGCAGCAGCCGCGACAGGGTGCGTCCGAAGCCCGGGCTGAAGCGGAAGTCGGCGATCCGCTCGGCGATGCGGTCGCGCTCCTCGCGGGTCGCGACGTTGATGCTGGTGAGGGCCTGCGCCTGCTCCAGCGCGGCCGCCTGCGTGAAGTGCACGACGTACGCCGGGGCCTGGTGCGTCGTCAGCACCTCCTCGATCGTCTCGTGCAGCGGCGTCAGCGCCCACTGGAAGCTCAGCGGCACGGGCCGGGTGACGCTGGTGACGACCGCGACGTCGCGGTCCGTACGCCGCTCGAGGTCCTCGACGAACGGCGTGACGTCGCCCAGCGTCGCCGACATCAGCACCATCTGCGCGCCGGTGAGCTCGAGCAGCGGCACCTGCCACGCCCAGCCGCGCTGCGGGTCGGCGTAGAAGTGGAACTCGTCCATGACGACCTGGCCGACGTCCGAGCCGGCGCCCTCGCGCAGCGCCATGTTGGCCAGCACCTCGGCGGTGCAGCAGATGATCGGCGCTCCCGGGTTGATGGCGGCGTCGCCCGTGAGCATGCCGACGCGATCGGCGCCGAACACCTCGACCAGCGCGAAGAACTTCTCGCTGACCAGCGCCTTGATGGGGGCGGTGTAGAAGGTGCGCTCACCCCTGGCGAGCGCCGCCACGTGGGCCCCGACCGCCACCAGGCTCTTGCCGGTGCCGGTCGGCGTCGCCAGGATCACGTGGCTGCCGGTGACGACCTCGAGCAGCGCCTCCTCCTGCGCGGGGTAGAGCGTGAGCCCGAGCCCGGCCGCCCACTCCTCCACCGCGAGGTAGACCTCGTCGGGGTCGGCGCCGACGGGGAGCGCGTCGAAGGCAGGCATGGGACGCCCATCCTCCCGCACGCGCGGGTGGGCGTGCCCCCGGGCTAGCGGCGCAGGCGGCTGAGCAGGGAGCGCACGCCGCGCCCGATGGCCTCGTCCTGCGAGCGGCGACCGCCCGGTGCGCCGGCGCCGACGCGGGGCCCACCCGCTCCCCCGGTGTGGGCGCTGCGGCGGCCGCCGGCGCCCCCGATCAGACGGTTGACGATGCCTCGAAGCGCCATGGTGTACCTCCCCGGACCTCCCGGGCACCGTTGCCCGAGGAACTGCCTGTTCCCCGGCACGACCGCCGCATGCGGGGCGGCCACGGCGCACGCCCTAGGCTCGACCGGGTGCGGATCGCGACCTGGAACGTCAACTCCCTGCGCAGCCGGATCGACCGCGTCGAGGCCTTCCTGCAGCGCCACGACGTCGACGTGCTGGCCGTGCAGGAGACCAAGGCCCGCGAGGACCAGCTGCCGCTGATGGGCCTGTCGTCGCTCGGCTACGAGGTCGCCGCCGCCGGCTACGACCAGTGGAACGGCGTGGCCGTCATCAGTCGCGTCGGCATCGAGGACGTCTCGGTCGGCTTCCCCGGGCAGCCCGGCTTCGGCGACCCGGCGGTGGTCGAGGCCCGGGCGCTGGGCGCGACGTGCGGCGGCGTACGGGTGTGGTCGCTGTACGTGCCCAACGGCCGCAAGCCCGGCGACCCCCACTACGTCTACAAGCTCGACTGGCTGCACGCGCTGCGCGAGGCCGCCCGCGACATGACCGGCGACGTCGCGCTCGTCGGCGACTGGAACGTCTGCCCCACCGACGAGGACGTCTTCGACCCCGAGCAGTTCCGCAGCAGCACCCACGTGACCGTGCCCGAGCGCGCCGCCTTCCAGGCCTTCCTCGACGACGGCTGGGACGACGTCGCCCGCCCGCACACCCCCGGACCGGGCGTCTACACCTACTGGGACTACTTCCGGCAGCGCTTCGAGCGCAACCGCGGCCTGCGCATCGACTTCGTGCTCGGCAGCCCCTCGCTCTCGGCGCGGGTGACCGGCGCGTTCATCGACGTCGACGAGCGCGCCGGCAAGGGCGCCTCCGACCACGCCCCCGTGGTCGTCGACCTCGACCCCCGCTGACAGAGCCCGTCGCTGATCGAACCCTCGCTGATCGAGCCTGTCGAGATCATGGTCTCGACGAGCTCGACCAAGGACCGGGCACGGGCGGGCGGCTCGTCGGCGGCATCCTGTCGGACCCTCCTGCCACGCTGCCGCCATGGACGTGCTGCTGCCTCTGCTGACCCTGGTCATCGGCCTGCTGCTCGGCGCCCTGGCGACCCTCGTCGGCGTACGCCGCAGCGCGGCGCCGGCGGGCGACGACCGGCTGGAGCGGGCGCTGAGCGCGCGTGGGCAGGACGACGCGCTGCTGCGCGACGGGCTCGATCGGCTCCACGAGCGGCTGCTCGACGTCGAGCGGCAGCGTGCGAGCTGGCAGGGCCAGCTGCACGAGCAGGTCGACCAGGTGCGGGTGAGCGCCGAGCGGCTGCGCGAGGAGACCGGGGCGCTGGCCACCGCGCTGCGCCGGCCCCACGTGCGGGGGCGCTGGGGCGAGCTGCACCTGCGGCGCACGGTCGAGCTCGCCGGCATGGTCGAGCACTGCGACTTCACCGAGCAGGCGCCGCTCGACGCCGACGGACGGGCGGTGCGGCCCGACCTGCTGGTGCACCTCGCGGGCGGGCGCAGCATCGTGGTCGACGCCAAGGTGCCGCTCGACGCCCACCTCGACGCGCTGTCGGCCCCCGACGTCGAGGAGGCGCAGGCCCACCTGCGTCGCCACGCGCGCCAGCTGCGCACCCACGTCGACCAGCTGTCGTCCAAGAGCTACTGGCGTGCGCTGCCGGGCACGCCCGAGCTCGTGGTGCTCTTCCTGCCGGCGGAGTCGTCGCTGGCGGCCGCGCTCGAGGCCGACCCCGGACTGCTCGAGCACGCCGCCGGGCGCGACGTCGTGCTGGCCACGCCGACCACGCTGATCGCGCTGCTGCGCACCGTGGCCCACGGGTGGACCACCGAGGCGCTCGCCGAGAGCACCCGCGAGGTCCACGAGCTCGGCCGCGAGCTGCACACCCGCCTCGGCACGATGGGCGGCCACCTCGACCGGCTCGGCCGGTCGCTGGGCAACGCCGTCGACGCCTACAACAGCACCGTGGGGTCGCTGGAGAGCCGGGTGCTGGTCACCGCGCGCACGTTCGAGGAGTCCGGGGCGACCCGCGCCCGGCTCGCCCCGCTCGCCCCGCTGACGGCCACGGCGAGGCCGCTCACGGCGCCCGAGCTGCTCGACGACCTGGAGCCCGACGAGCAGGCGACCGGCGCGTCGCGGCGGTCCTCGGCGTGAGTCGTGCCTACGGTGTGCCCGTGAGCGCACCCACCCTGTGGGAGGAGGGCCGGCTCTCCGCCAGCCGCGTCGTACGGCTCGCGGTCCTCGCCGGCGTGATGACGCTCGTCCTCGACGTGCTGGTCAACGGTCGCCTGACGGCCCTGTTCGACGTCGGCTTCGTGCTGGTCTCGCTCGCCTCGGTGCTGGCGGTGCGACCGCGCGACTTCACCAGCATCGCGCTGCTGCCGCCCCTTGCGCTGCTCGGCTTCGTCGGGGTGCTGGCGCTCGTCGACACCGCCTACGTCGCGGAGGCCGTCGACGGCTGGGCCCAGGCAGTCGTCAGCGGGCTCACCCACCGCGCGACCGGCCTGGCGGTCGCCTACGCCCTGGTGCTCGCGGTCATCGTGATCCGCACCCGCGTCCGGGTCTCGCGGGCCGAGCAGCAGCGCGCGGCTCAGTCCCAGCGCGAGGTGTCGCCGGCCCCGACGCGCACGATCTCGGGGTAGTCCTCCGACAGGTCGACCACGGTGGTCGGCTCGGTGCCGCACTCGCCGCTGTCGAGCACGACGTCGACCTGGTGGTCGAGGCGCTCCTTGACGTCCCAGCCGATCGTCAGCGGCTCGTCCTCGCCGGGCATGAGCAGCGTGCTCGACAGCAGCGGCTCGCCCAGCTCGGCGAGCAGCGCGTGCACGACGCGGTGCTCGGGGATCCGGACGCCGACGGTGCGCTTCTTGGGGTGCATCAGCCGCTTCGGCACCTCGCCGGTCGCCGGCAGGATGAAGGTGTACGGCCCCGGCGTCGCCGAGCGCACCGACCGGAAGTGGGCGTTGGACAGGTGCACCAGCTGACCCAGCTGCGCGAAGTCGGCGCACACCAGCGTGAAGTGGTGCTTGTCGTCGAGCTGGCGCAGCCGCTTGATCCGCTCGAGACCGTCGCGGTTGCCGAGCTGGATGCCGAGGGCGTAGCCCGAGTCGGTGGGGTAGGCGATCAGCGCGTCGTCACGCAGCTGCTGCACCACCTGGGCGACCGCCCGCGGCTGCGGGTCGACCGGGTGGACGTCGACGTAGCGCGCCACCGTGACCTCAGGCCCTGCCGGCGGCCCGCAGGTCGCGCCGCAGCTCGGGCGGGAGCGCGAAGATCAGCGACTCCTCCGCGGTGTGCACCGCCTCGGCGTCGGGATAGCCCCGCTCGGCGAGGTAGGACAGCACGCCCTGCACCAGCGAGTCGGGCACCGACGCGCCCGAGGTGACGCTGACGCGCCGTACGCCGTCGAGCCAGGCCTCGTCGATCTCGCTCGCGTCGTCGACGCGGTACGCCGCCCTGGCTCCCGCCTCGAGGGCGACCTCGGCGAGCCGCACCGAGTTGGACGAGTTGGCCGAGCCGACCACGATCACGAGGTCGGCGTCGCGGGCGATCTCCTTGATCGCGACCTGGCGGTTCGAGGTGGCGTAGCAGATGTCGTCGCTCGGCGGGTCAAGCAGGTTGGGGAAGCGCTCGCGGATGGCGGCGACGGTGGCCAGGGTCTCGTCGACCGACAGCGTGGTCTGCGAGAGCCAGGCGACCTTGTCGGGGTCGCGCACGGTGATGCCGGCGACGTCGGCGGGGCTCTCGACCAGCTGGATGTGCGACGGGGCCTCGCCCGCGGTGCCCTCGACCTCCTCGTGGCCGGCGTGGCCGATGAGCAGGATGTCGTAGTCGTCGGAGGCGAAGCGACGGGCCTCGTGGTGCACCTTGGTCACGAGCGGGCAGGTGGCGTCGATGGTCTTCAGGCTGCGCTCGGCGGCCTGGGCGTGCACGGCCGGGGAGACGCCGTGGGCCGAGAACACGACCGTCTGGCCCTCGGGCACCTCGTCGAGCTCCTCGACGAAGACGGCGCCACGCTCCTCGAGGTCGGCCACCACGTGCTTGTTGTGGACGATCTGCTTGCGGACGTAGACCGGCGAGCCGTAGAGGTCGAGCGCCTGCTCGACGGTGATGACGGCGCGGTCGACACCCGCGCAGTAGCCCCGCGGCGCGGCGAGGCGCACCGCGCGGTCCGCCTCGTCGGGGCTGAGGACGGTCGGCGTGCCCAGGTCGGTCATGGCTCCATCGTAGGCGGCGGGGCCGTGGCGTCCGAACCTGTGCACGCTCACGGACGACGCCGCACGAACTCCGCCATCCCGGGCACAGTGAAAGCCAACAGCCCACGCTCGGGGGCGTACACCAACCCCTTCTTGATGAGGGCGTCACGCGAGACAGACAGGTCGCTGGGCCGACGCTTTCCCATCGCGTCAACGAGGTCGCTGATCCCGGACGGCAGGTCGCCTCCGCACTCGCTCATCGCCCGCAGAAGTGCGCGCTGAGCGGTCGTGGCACGTTCCCACCGCGAGAGGTACAGGCCCTGGTCGACCTCGTCCTTCGCGTACCTCGAGCCTGTCTGGACGTCATCGATCGAGATGGGGCTACGCGCGGCCGCGTCCCAGACGTGCTTGCCCACGGACTGCAGGAAATAGGGATACCCACCGGCCACCTCCAGAGCGGCGTCGAGCGCGTCGTCTCGCCAGTCGATGCCGCGCTGCAACGCCGGCCCACTCAGCGCCTCACGTGAGCTATCCTCGTCCAAGAGACCGACCTGTCGGTAGTCGTAGAGTCGCTCTGCATAGCTCGTCGCATCCGCGAGCTGGGCCGGAAGTGACGGAAGCCCCGCGCCCACCACGACGACCGGAAGCGGAGTTGCCCCCTGGTCGATCCGGTGCACGGCCGTGTTGACAGCCGAGAGCTCGGCCGCGCTGGCCTCCTGCAGTTCGTCGATGAGCACGAGGGTCCCGATGCCGAGTTCGGCCGACGTCTCTCCTAGGACCTCGAACAAGTCAGCGAGGTCGTCGCCGAACCGGCCTGAATCGGCGTGGCCGCGTGCTGCGTCCACCTCGACGCCGAGCGTGACCAGACCACTGGCGGGGTCTACCGTCGCGGAGAACGCCTTGAACACGGCCAGGAGTCGCCTCAACGGCCTCTCGGGATGGCGACCGGTGGCGGTCCGCATGGCCTTGACCAAGCCAGAGGCCAGCGCGACAGGCAACGGCGTGGCTGCGGTGACCTCGACTTTCACCACGATCCAGTGATCGTCGGACGCGAGACGCTGGAGCTCACCGAGGAGCACCGTCTTGCCGACGCCGCGCAGTCCGTTGAGGATCCAGCTTCGGTCGCCCTCTGCGTATGTGGACACGCGCCGTCGGATGACGGAGAAGCCGTCGAGGATGTCGGAACGCCCAGCAAGCTCGGCCGGGCGTCGGCCCGCGCCGGGTCGGTACGGATTGTCGACGGGATCCACGCATCGCAATCTATCACGGCGTATATGAGAAGTTGTTATACGGATACAGAGAAACTAAGAAATGGCGTGCTGACTAGGGTGCGCGCATGGCGCTGGACACATCCCCGGAGCAGCCCGCTCCCGTGCGGCAGGTCAACCAGGCCATCGCCTCGTGGGTGGGCCGGCTCGGGGCGATCTGGGTCGAGGGCCAGGTCACCCAGGTCTCGCGCCGCGGCGGCAGCCCCACCGTCTTCCTCACGCTCCGCGACAAGCTCGCCGACGTCTCGGTGCAGGCGACCGCACCGCGGGGCGTGCTCGACGCCCTGCCGTCGCCGCTCGTCGAGGGCGCCCAGGTGGTGTGCCACGCCAAGCCCGACTTCTACGCCAACCGTGGCTCGCTGTCGCTTCAGGTGCGCGAGGTCCGCCTGGTCGGCGAGGGAGAGCTGCTGGCCCGCCTCGAGCGCCGCCGCCGGCTGCTCGCCGCCGAGGGGCTCTTCGCCGCCGAGCTCAAGCGTCCGCTGCCCTTCCTCCCGCGGGCGGTCGGGCTGGTGACCGCCGAGGGCTCTGCGGCCGAGCGCGACGTGGTCGAGGTCGCGCGCCGGCGGTGGCCCGGCGTACGCATCGTCCCGCGCTACGCCCGGATGCAGGGCGTCCACGCCGTGCGCGAGGTCGTCGAGGCGCTCGAGCACCTCGAGCGCGACGGCGGCGTCGACGTCGTCGTCGTGGCCCGCGGCGGCGGCTCCGTCGAGGAGCTGCTTCCCTTCTCCGACGAGACCCTGGTGCGGGCCGTGCACGCCATGCGCACCCCGGTGGTCTCCGCCATCGGCCACGAGCCCGACTCCCCCATCCTCGACCTCGTCGCCGACGTCCGCGCCTCCACGCCCACCGACGCCGCCAAGCGGGTGGTGCCCGACGTCGCCGAAGAGTCGACCCGTGTCGTCGCCGCGCGCGACCGGCTGCGGCGCGCGGTCGTCACGCAGCTGCGCCGCGAGCAGGCCACCCTGGAGTCGCTGCGCTCACGGCCCAGCCTGGCCGACCCCCGCGACGGGCTCGAGCAGCGGCTGCACGAGGTCGAGGCGGTGCGCCAGCGCGCCCGTGCCGCGCTCGCCCGCCGGCTCGACCGCGACGGCACCGACCTGCACCACCACCTGGCCCGGGTCCGGGCCCTGTCGCCGCTGGCGACCCTGCGACGCGGCTACGCCGTCATCTCCGACGCCGACGGGCAGGCGCTGTCCAGCGTGACCGGCCTCGAGCCCGGGGTGCCGCTCCACGTGCGCGTGGCCGACGGCAGGGTGGCCACCCAGGTGACCGGCGTCGAGCAGGTGCCCCTCGTGGGCGACCCGACCGAGGAGGACGACGATGAGTGACGACGCGACCACAATCGAGGACCCCGACGCCGCGCTCTCCTACGAGGAGGCGCGCGACGAGCTGGTCGAGGTGGTGCGTGCCCTCGAGGGCGGCGGCACGTCCTTGGCCGAGTCACTGCAGCTGTGGGAGCGCGGCGAGCACCTCGCCCGGGTGTGCCAGGAGGCCCTCGAGGGCGCCCGCGCCCGCCTCGACGAGGTCCTCGGCGCCGACGACGACTGACGCCCCCGTCCAGCCGGTGCTTCTCGTTCGACAAGCACCGGCTCCCCCCGCGGCCGGGAGCGGCGACTACCGCTCGGCGTCCGAGGGGTCGGCGTACTCCAGCGAGGCGGCGAAGTCGCGGACGACGTCGTCGGGGGCGCTGCCGACGACGAGGATGGTGCCCTCCTCGCCGACGGGCTCGTCGAGCTCGCGGGCCAGGGCGTAGTCGCCGCCCGAGTCGGTGAAGACCTGCCAGGTCGCGCCGCCGAGCTCGACGTCGTCGCCGCGCTGGGCGTTGTCGTCGACGTGCTCCTCGACGAGGTCGTCGACGTCGTCGACGCGCTCGTAGACGCCGACGAACTTCTCGTCACCGGTCAGCAGGCCCAGCTGCCAGGCGGGCTCGGGGTTGCCGGTGTAGATCGCGGAGGTGGGAGTCCAGCCCGACGGCAGCCGCGCGGGGGCCGGGATCGTCAGGACGCCGTCGGCCCGGGCGGCGCGCGCCTGCGGCTGCCACTCGACCGCGGGCGGGCCGTCGGGCCGGTCGGGCAGGAACAGCGAGCGGACGCCGACGAACGACCCGACGAGCACGACGCTGACGATGAGCGCCCCGAGGAGCCCGCCGGACGACCGGACGTAGCGACCGGGACGGCCGGTGCGCTCAGGGGGGCCCGACGGCTGGCTCATGCGTCCCATCCTGCCAAGGTGCTGGAGGGCTACGATCACCCGCATGCCCGAGAGCGCCTCGTCCTCCTCGCTGCCCGACGCGCTGAGCGTCGCCCCCATGCGACCCGACCGCAACCTGGCGCTCGACCTGGTCCGGGTGACCGAGTCGGCCGCGCTGGCCGCCGGGCGCTGGGTCGGGCGGGGCGACAAGAACGGCGCCGACGGCGTGGCCGTGAGCGCGATGCGCACCATGATCTCGACGGTCGGCATGCGCGGCACGGTCGTCATCGGCGAGGGCGAGAAAGACGACGCCCCGATGCTGTTCAACGGCGAGGAGGTCGGCGACGGCAGCGGTCCCGTGTGCGACGTCGCGGTCGACCCGATCGACGGCACCACGCTGACCGCCAAGGGCATGACCAACGCGATCGCCGTGATGGCGGTGGCCCCGCGCCACGCGATGTACGACCCGTCGGCCGTGTTCTACATGGAGAAGCTGGTCACCGGGCCCGAGGCGGCGGAGGTCGTCGACATCCGGCTGCCGGTCAAGGAGAACATCAAGCGCGTCGCCAAGGCCAAGGGCAGCGGGCCGGAGGACGTGACCGTGGTGCTGCTCGACCGGCCGCGGCACCAGCAGCTCGCCGACGAGATCCGTGCCACCGGTGCGCGCATCAAGTTCATCGTCGACGGCGACGTCGCCGGCGCCATCGCCGCCGCGCGCCAGGGCACCGGCATCGACCTGCTGCTCGGCATCGGCGGCACCCCCGAGGGCATCATCACCGCCTGCGCCATGAAGTGCGTCGACGGCGTGATCCAGGGCCGGTTGTGGCCCACCGACGACGACGAGCGGCAGCGCGCGATCGACGCGGGCCACGACCTCGACGCCGTGCTCAGCACCGACGACCTGGTCAAGGGCGACGACTGCTTCTTCGTCGCGACCGGCATCACCGACGGCGAGCTGATGCAGGGCGTGCGCTACCGCGCCGGTGGCGCCACCACGCACTCGCTGGTGATGCGCTCGCGCAGCGGCACCATCCGCTCGATCCACGCCGAGCACAAGCTCGAGAAGATCCGCGCCTACTCCGACGCCGAGCGCTGAGCCCCGCGATGATCGTCGTCTCCGGGGAGGCCCTGGTCGACGTCGTGACCGAGGCCGACGGCACCACCACCGAGACGCCGGGCGGCTCGCCGCTCAACGTCGCGGTCGGGCTGGGCCGTCTCGACGTGCCCGCGACCCTCTACTGCCAGGTGGGCGAGGACGACCGCGCGGGCGTGCTCGTCTCCCACGTCGCGGCCAGCGGTGCCCAGCTGGTCGCCGCCCCCACCAGCACCGGCCGCACCTCGACGGCGGTGGCCACCCTCGACGCCACCGGCGCCGCCCACTACGACTTCGACCTCGAGTGGAGCCTGCCCCGCCAGGAGCTGCCGGCCTGCGACGGCGTCCACGTCGGCTCCCTGGGCACCGTGCTCGAGCCGGGCCGCGACGCCGTGCTCGACCTCGTCGACCAGGCTCGCGGCCGGGGGCTGCTCGTCAGCTTCGACGTCAACGTCCGCCCGGCGTTCCTGCCCGACGTCGCGGAGGGCTGGCGGCAGGCGGCCGAGCTCGCGGCGCGCTGCCCGCTCGTCAAGCTCAGCGACGAGGACGCCCTCGCGCTGCGCCCCGACCTGACAGTCGAGGACACCGCTCGCGCCCTGCTCGCCGCCGACGAGACCGTGCTGGTCCTGCTGACGCGCGGCGCCGACGGCGCCACCGCGTTCTCGGCGCGGGGCGAGGTCAGCGTCGCGCCGCGGCCCACGACGGTCGTCGACACCGTCGGCGCCGGCGACTCCTTCATGGCCGCCACGCTCGCGCAGCTGCACGACCGCGGCACGTACGCCGCCCCCGACTCGCTCGGCGACCTCGACGGTGACGCCCTGCGCACCCTGCTGGCCGGGGCGGTGGAGGTCGCCGCGATCACCTGCGAGCGGCGCGGGGCGAACCCGCCTACGCGGGACGAGCTGCCGACGGGCTGGCCGGGCTGAGACCGGCACCACCCCGGCTGCGCAGCGCGTCGACGACGGCGTCGACGGCCTCGGGGTCGACCGCCATGCCGCAGTGGCTGCTGTGCACCTCGACGTGCTCGGCGGCCGGGTCGAGGCAGGCCCGCCAGTCGACGACCCCGTCGCGCCGGCTGTAGACGGCCGTGAACCAGGTGGAGGCGTCGAGCGGTCGGCGGCTGTCCTCCCAGCTCAGCCGGGCGCAGTCGCCCCCGACGCAGTCGGGACCCATGACGCGTCGCAGGCCGGCCTCGTGCAGCCGCACCAGCAGCTGGGTGTCCCAGGCCAGCAGGCGGTGCACCGCGCCGGGCGCCAGCACCGGCGACCCGAGCGAGACCACGCCCGCGACCAGGTCGGGGCGGCGGGCGGCCACGCCGCGCGCCAGCATCCCGCCGAGGCTGTGCCCGACCACGGTCGCGCGTCGACCCCGGCGCTCCGTCACGAACTCGAGCCGCTGCTCGAGCCGCTCGGCGGCCTCGCGGGTGCAGCCGATGTTGACCGGGAGCGACGAGCGGTAGGTGCGGAAGCCCTCGTGGCGCAGCTGCGCCGCCATGCCGAGCAGGGTGCTGTCGCCCGCCATGAACCCCGGCACCAGCACCACCGGCTCGAGCGGCGTCACCCGCCCTGCGACGACGTACGGCGCCGAACCGCGCGCACGGCGGCGAGCCCGGGAGCGTCGTACGAGCTGGGCCGCCTCACCGAGGGCGGCGGCCTCGCGGGCCAGCGCAAGCACCCCTCGCGGTCCGGCGAACCCGTCGGGTGCGAGGAACCCGGCCAGCCCCGCCGTCGCGGCGCGTGACGGTCGACCACCCATGACGGGACGGTAGCGTTGCTGATGGTTGACGTCACGCAGATCGGGCTTTTCGGTCCGCTGACGGCCCCCCACGTCTCACAACACCACGAGGTGCCCGTCGATGTCGCAGGTCGTCCCCGACCCGTCCCCGCAGCCCGTGCCGGCGTCCGAGGAGGGCTTCGCGCCCGTCGCCCCCGGCGTCGAGCTGTGCTACCAGACCTTCGGTGACCCCGCGGGCGAGCCGCTGCTCCTCGTGATGGGCCTCGGCGGGCCGATGAACTGGTGGGACACCGCGATCTGCGAGGACTTCGCCCGCGCCGGCTTCCACGTCGTGCGCTACGACAACCGCGACACGGGCCGCTCGAGCAGGGTCGACGCCGCGGTCGGGCGCACCGCACTGGTCCGCGGCTTCCTCGGGCGGCCGACCCGGGCGCCGTACCGGATGTCCGACCTCGCCACCGACGCGGTCGGCCTGATGGACCACCTCGGCTGGGACTCCGCGCACACCGTCGGGGTCTCGATGGGCGGCATGATCGTGCAGACGCTGGCGGTCGAGCACCGCGAGCGGGTGCGCTCGATGGTCTCGGTGATGTCGACGCTGGGGCGGCGCTCGGTCGGCTACCAGAACCCCGCCCTGCTCCCGCAGCTGCTCGCCACCCGCACGGCCGGGCGCGAGGGCTACGTCGCGACGTCGCAGAAGATGTGGAAGCTCATCGGCTCCCCCGACTACCCGACGACCGAGCAGGTGCTGCGCGAGCGCGCCGAGGAGACCTTCGACCGCGGCGTCTCGGCCAGCGGCGTGATGCGCCAGATGCTGGCGATCGTCACCCAGCCCGACCGCACCCGGGCCCTGAAGCAGCTCGACCTGCCCGCCGCGGTGATGCACGGATCGAAGGACAAGATGGTGCACGTCTCGGGCGGCCGGGCGACGGCCCACGCGATCCCGAGCGCCGAGCTCCTGGTGGTCGAGGGCATGGGCCACGACCTGCCGCGCGCGCTGCACCCCACCCTGGTCGACCTGGTGCGCCGCACGGCGGACCGCGCCGGCCAGGCCCAGGAGGCCTGACCGACGCGGCTCGCGCGGAGGAGCTCAGTCGCTGAGTCGCTCGCCCGTGTCGGCGTCGAAGACGTGCACGCTGCGCGGGTCGGTGGTGACGTGGATGGTGTCGCCCTTGTGCACCGTGTCGCGCGCGGAGATGCGCACGATGATGTTGTTGGGGGTGCCCTCCACACCGGAGGTGCCGTAGACGAACGCGTCGGAGCCGAGCTCCTCGACGACGGTGACGGTGACGGGGAGGCCACCCTCGCCCTCACCGACCACACGCCACGCCTCGGGCCGCACGCCGACGACGACGTCGCCCTTCATGCGCTTCGACGCCGTCTCGTCGACCGGCACGAGGTAGTCGCCGATCTGGGCCTTGCCGTCCTTGGCGTGGGCGCCGAGCAAGTTCATCTGCGGGGAGCCGATGAAGCCCGCGACGAAGAGGTTGACCGGGCGGTCGTAGAGGTTGAGCGGGGTGTCGACCTGCTGCAGCACGCCGTCCTTCATCACGGCGACGCGGTCGCCCATGGTCATGGCCTCGACCTGGTCGTGCGTGACGTAGACGGTGGTGACGCCGAGGTCGGCCTGCAGCTTGGCGATGTCGGTGCGGGTCTGCACGCGCATCTTGGCGTCGAGGTTGGACAGCGGCTCGTCCATGCAGAAGACCTGCGGGTTGCGGACGATCGCGCGGCCCATCGCCACGCGCTGGCGCTGACCACCGGAGAGGGCCTTGGGCTTGCGCTCGAGGTACTCGGTGAGGTTGAGGATGCGGGCGGCCTCCTCGACCCGCTTCTTGCGCTCGTCGGCCGGCATCTTCGCCATCTTCAGGGCGAAGGCCATGTTGTCGGCCACCGTCATGTGGGGGTACAGCGCGTAGTTCTGGAACACCATCGCGATGTCGCGGTCCTTCGGCGGCAGCGTGGTGATGTCCTTGTCGCCGATGAAGATCTGCCCGTCGTTGACCTCCTCGAGGCCGGCGAGCATCCGCAGGGTGGTGGACTTGCCGCAGCCCGAGGGACCGACGAGGACCATGAACTCGCCGTCCTTGATCTCGAGGTCGATGCCGGGCACGGCCGGCTTGTCGGCGCCGGGGTACCAGCGCTGCGCCTTCTTGAACGTGATCGATGCCATCTGGCTCTTCTCCTGTGTTGTCGTCCCACCGGCAGGAACGTGCCGGACGATCCGAGTAAGTGACGGCGCTCACGGTAGGGCAGTCGGGGCCCCCGGCCAACACCCCGACGAGTCGGCACGAGTCGCCGCCACCCCGTCCGGACTAGTCCGCATGCGACGTGACGCAAGCGCTTGCATGGATGTTTGCTGACGATGTCGGTGGCGTTACCGAGTCGTGACCTCATGTGCTTGACGTCACAGTCACGCAAACGTTTTCATCCGATGACGCGACTGCCCGCTCCGGGCTCCCCCACCAGAGAGAAGCGAGATCTGATGCGACGACCCACCTCACGGCGGAGGCTGGCCGCTGCCGCCGTTCTCACCAGCGCTGCCATGGCCCTGACCGCCTGCGGCGGCGGCAGCGGTGACGGCGAGACCAACACCGCGGGCGGCACCTCGCCGGGCGAGGGCAACCAGCAGTGCGAGGACGCCGGCCTGGTCGAGTTCGGAGACCTCTCCGGCACCGAGGTCAGCGTCTACACCTCGATCATCGAGCCCGAGGACGCGGCGCAGAAGGCCAGCTACGAGCTGTTCACCGAGTGCACCGGCGCCGAGGTCGCCTACGAGGGCTCCTCGGAGTTCGAGGCCCAGCTCACGGTGCGCGTCCAGGGCGGCAACGCCCCCGACATCGCCTACATCCCCCAGCCCGGCCTGCTCCGCACCCTGGTCGAGGACAGCGGCATGGTCGTCGGCGCCCCCGACACCGTCGCGGCCAACGTCGACGAGTTCTGGGGCGAGGACTGGAAGTCCTACGGCACCGTCGGCGACACCTTCTACGCCGCGCCGCTCGGCGCGAACGTGAAGTCGCTGGTCTGGTACTCCCCGAGCGTCTTCGAGGAGAACGGCTACGAGGTGCCCGAGACCTGGGACGACATGATCGCCCTGTCCGACCAGATGAACGAGGACGGCGTCAAGCCGTGGTGCGCCGGCATCGAGTCCGGCGACGCCACGGGCTGGGTGACCACCGACTGGCTGGAGGACCTCGTCCTGCGTGTCGGCGGCCCCGACGTCTACGACCAGTGGGTCAGCCACGAGATCCCGTTCAACGACGACGTGATCGCCGAGTCCATCGGTCAGGTGGGCGACATCCTCAAGAACGAGGACTACGTCAACGGCGGCATCGGTGACGTCCGCTCCATCGCCACCACCGCCTTCCAGGAGGGTGGCCTGCCGGTCCTCGACGGCGAGTGCGGCCTGCACCGCCAGGCGAGCTTCTACGCCGCGCAGTGGCCGGAGGGCACCGACGTCTCGGAGAACGGCGACGTCTTCGCCTTCTACCTGCCCACCATCTCCGACGAGTTCGGCACTCCGGTCCTCGGCGGCGGCGAGTTCGTCGCGGCCTTCGACGACCGGCCCGAGGTGCAGGCCTTCCAGACCTACCTGTCGACCGACATCTGGGCCAACGAGAAGGCCGACGCCACGCCCAACGGCGGCTGGGTCAGCGCCAACACCGGTCTCGACATCGAGAAGCTGAACAGCCCCATCGACCAGCTCTCGGCCGAGATCTTCCAGGACCCCGAGGCCACCTTCCGCTTCGATGGCTCCGACATGATGCCGGGCGCCGTGGGTGCCGACGCCTTCTGGAAGCAGATGACGGCCTGGATCACCGGCCAGGACGACCAGACCACCCTCGACAACATCGAGAACGCCTGGCCCTCCTGATCCACCCCTGACGACCGGTCGTGGCGCCCCGCCCACGCGAGGCGCCGCGGCCGGTCGTCGCGATCCCGACCCGTCCGACACGAGGAGCGGTCATGACCACCCCCGAGAAGCTCATCCAGATGGTGATCGCCTGCGCGCTGTTCTTCGGCGTCGTCGGCCTCATCCTGCTGCTGACCCAGCGGCTGCGGTCCCGCGCCGGCGAGCGCATCCAGGTCGCCGCCTTCGTCGTCCCGGCGCTCGCCCTGGTCGCCGTCGGCCTGCTCTACCCCGCCATCACGACGATCTACCAGTCGTTCCTCAACCGCGGCCTCAACGCCTCCGTGGGGTTCGACAACTACGTCCGCATCTTCACCGACCCCGGCCAGCTCAAGGTCCTGCGCAACACCGCCATCTGGGTCATCCTGTGTCCCACCCTGTCGACGCTGATCGGCCTCGTCTACGCGGTGCTCGTCGACAAGTCGCGCTTCGAGAAGTTCGCGAAGACGATGCTCTTCCTCCCGATGGCGATCTCGCTGGTCGGTGCCTCGATCATCTGGAAGTTCGTCTACGACTACAAGGCGAGCGACGAGACCCAGATCGGCGTGCTGAACGCCATCCTCACCGGCATCGGGATCGACAGCTACCGCTTCCTGCTGACCGAGCCGTGGAACACCCTGTTCCTCATCTTCATCTTCGTGTGGGTGCAGGCCGGCTTCGCGATGACGATCCTGTCGGCCTCGATCAAGGCGATCCCCACCGAGATCACCGAGGCGGCCCGCCTCGACGGCGTCTCCGGGCTCAAGATGTTCCGCTACATCACGGTCCCGAGCATCCGTCCGGCGCTCATCGTGGTGCTCACGACCATCAGCATCGCGACGCTCAAGGTCTTCGACATCGTCCGTACCGCCACCGGCGGCAACTTCGGCACCAGCGTGCTCGCCAACGAGTTCTACACGCAGAGCTTCCGCGCCTTCGAGAGAGGCCTGGGCGCCGCCCTCGGCACGCTGATCTTCATCCTCGTCATGCCGATCGTGATCTACAACGTCCGTCAGATGCGCAAGCTGGAGGCCCGATGACCACCGAGACCAGCGTCGAGAACCTCGTCATCGCCGAGGAGGCCGCCAAGCACCGCAAGCCCGCCTCGACCGCCGCCAAGGACGGGCTCACCAGCCGCTGGGGCTCCGCCGCTGCGCTGGTGATCGCGATCCTCTGGACCGCGCCCACCTTCGGGTTGCTCGTCAGCTCGTTCCGCCCCGAGGCCGAGGTCAAGGGCAACGGCTGGTGGAACGCCTTCACCGACCCGTCGTTCACCCTCGACAGCTACAGGCAGGTCATCACCGGCTCCGACGTCGACCTGGCGACGTTCTTCGTCAACAGCTTCGTCATCACGATCCCGGCCGTGGTCATCCCGGTCTCGATCGCGACCATGGCGGCGTACGCCTTCGCGTGGATGAGCTTCAAGGGCCGCGACACGCTGTTCGTCGGCATCTTCGCGCTGCAGATCGTGCCGATCCAGGTCACGATGATCCCGCTGCTGACGCTGTACGTCGACTGGGGTCTCGGCGGTCGTCAGGCGGTCGGCGGTGGTCTGTGGGCGCTGTGGCTCTCGCACTCGATCTTCGCGCTGCCGCTGGCGATCTACCTGATGCACAACTTCATGCGCGAGGTCCCGGGCGAGCTGATCGAGTCGGCACGCGTCGACGGTGCCGGCCACGTGCAGATCTTCACCCGCATCATGCTGCCGCTGCTCAAGCCCGCGATCGCGGCCTTCGGCATCTTCCAGTTCCTGTGGGTGTGGAACGACCTGCTCGTGGCGCTGGTGTTCGCCGGCGGCAACCTCGACATCTCCCCGCTGACCGTGCGCCTCGCGGCGCTCGCCGGTCAGCGCGGCGAGGACTGGCACCTGCTGTCGGCCGGCGCCTTCGTGTCGTTGATCGTGCCGCTGGTCGTCTTCTTGTCGCTCCAGCGCTACTTCGTGCGCGGTCTGCTGGCCGGAAGTGTCAAGGGCTGAGTCACTGCTCGGAGGTGGCGGCGCGGCGCAGGTCCGCGCCGCCGTCCCCGGCCAGCCAGCGGTACGACGCCTTCGGCGTGCGCCGCTGGTCGGTCGGGTCGACCTCCACCAGCCCGAAGGTCTTGGTGTAGCCCTCGGCCCACTCGAAGTTGTCGAGCAGGGTCCAGTAGAAGTACCCCCGCACGTCGGCGCCGCGGCGCCGCGCCTCCCCCAGCGCGGCGACGTGGTCGCGCACGTAGGCGATGCGGTCCTGGTCGTCGACCAGGTCGCCGTCGGGGCCCGTGGTGCGGACGTCGTCGGCGTATGCCGCACCGTTCTCGGTGACGACGATCGGCAGGGAGGTGCGCGCGTGGGTGTCGACCAGCACGTCGGTCAGGCCGGTCGCGTCGACCTCCCACCCGATGTCGGTGCGGGGCTCGTCGACCACGAGGCCGAAGGGCGCGACGCCCGGGTAGGCACCCCCCTCGGGGTGGCCCGCCTCCCCCTCGCCGGGCAGGTCGACCCGCACCGGCGTGTAGTAGTTGACGCCCAGCCAGTCGGCCGAGCCGCGGATCGCCGCCAGGTCGTCGTCGCGCACGGCGCCGGGCTCCGCGAGCTCGGGCGCCACCGCGAGGACGGCGTCGCCGTACGCCCCGTCGACCAGGGGGTCGAGCCAGACCCGGTTGCGCACGGCGTCGATGCCGTCGCGCAGGCCGTCGGCCGCGGACCGCTCGCTGCGCACGGGCGCCAGGTTGAGCACGACGCCGACGCGCTCGGCGCCGGCCTCGTGCAGGCGCTGGGCACCCAGCGCGTGCGCGACGTTGAGGTGGTGGGCGGCGAGGTGCGCCCGGCCGCCCTCGCGCCGGCCCGGGGCGTGCACGCCGGCGGCGTACCCCAGGTAGGCGGCGCACCACGGCTCGTTGAGCGTCGCCCACAGCGCCACCCGGTCGGCCAGCCGCTCGGCGACCACGGCGGCGTAGTCGGCGAAGGCCTCGGCGGTCTCGCGCACCAGCCAGCCACCGGCGTCCTCGAGCGGCTGCGGCAGGTCCCAGTGGTAGAGCGTCGCGCTGGGGGCGAGCCCGCGCTCGAGCAGGCCGTCGACGAGGCGGTCGTAGTAGTCGAGCCCGCGCGGCTCCACCCGGCCGGTGCCGTCGGGCACGATGCGGGGCCAGGCCAGGGAGAAGCGGTAGTAGTCGACGCCGAGGCCGGCGACGAGCGCGAGGTCGTCGTCGAGGCGGTGGTAGGAGTCGCACGCGACGCTGCCGTCGCTGCCGTCGACGACGGCACCGGGCACGGTGCAGAAGGTGTCCCAGATCGACGGCCCGCGGCCGTCCTCGGTGCTGGCGCCCTCGACCTGGAAGGCCGCGGTCGCGGCGCCGAGGACGAACTCGCCGGGGGCAGGGAAGCTGCGCGTCATGTCGCCGACGCTATCGGCTCGCCGTCCGGTCGGCGCGGGAGCCGGTCGTGAGGCCGAGCAGCGGCATCCGTCAGGTCGCGGACGAGGTCGGGCTGTCCATGGCGACGGTCTCGCGAGCTCTCCGGGGGCGGCCCGGTGTCAGCGACGACAACCGCCGCCGGGTGCAGGAGGCGGCTGCGCGTCTGGGGTACGTCGCCTCAAGCACCGCCGTGGGCCTGGCGACCGGTCGCACCCGCACCATCGCGGTCGTGGTGCCGCACGTGACCCGGTGGTACTTCGCGACCGTCGTGCACGGCGCCGAGCAGGTGCTGCGCGAGCACGGCTACGACCTGATGCTGTTCAACCTCGCCGGCGACCGCGAGGTGCGGCACCGCGTCATGCGCACGCACACGACGCTCTCCCGGGCCGATGCCGTGCTGGTCCTCGGGCTGCTGCCCAGTGCCGAGGAGCGGGCGTGGTTCGACCGCCACGACGCCCAGGTCGTGCTCGTGGGCAGCCTCGTCGAGGAGTGGCCGGGCGTCGCGATCGACGACGAGCACGTCGCGACGCTGGCCACCCAGTACCTCGTCGACCTCGGTCACGAGCGCATCGCCTACGTCGGCGGCTCGACGGCGCAGGCGCTCGACTTCTCCACGCCCGGCGCGCGCCACCAGGGCTACCTCGGCTGCCTGGAGAAGGCCGGCATCGGGATCGACCCCGACCTCGACCGCTTCGGCGACTTCACCGTCGAGAGCGGGCGCCAGGAGGGGCAGGCCCTGCTCGACCTCGACGACCGGCCGACGGCGGTCTTCTGCGCCTCCGACGAGATGGCCATCGGCATGCTGCGCGCCGCCAGCGAGCGCGGCGTGCGGGTGCCCGAGGACCTCTCGGTCGTCGGCGTCGACGACCACGAGCTCGCGGAGTACGTCGACCTCACCACCGTGCGGCAGCCCGTCGAGGAGCTCGGCCGGCTGGCCGCGCTGCAGATCCTCGACCTGCTCGGCGAGGCGACCGACGGCCCCCGTCCCGAGCGTCACGTGCAGCTGGCCACCGAGCTCGTGGTGCGCGGCTCGACGGCCCCGCCGTCAGCCGGCCGCGCCTGAGACCACCAGACTGGGCGCATGGAGCTGCAGGAGGTCGCCCGGGCCGAGTCCGAGCGCGGCGAGGTCGTGCTGCGGCGGCGTACGTCGGAGCACGCGGCGCCCGTGCTCGAGCTGCGGGTCAACGGCATCTTCGTGATGGACACCCGGGAGACCTCGACCGAGCTCGCCCTGGCCACGGCCGCGCTCGACCTCGTCGAGGAGCCGCGCGCCGTGGTCGTCGGCGGGCTCGGCCTCGGCTTCACGCTGCAGGCCGTCCTGGCCGACCCGCGCGTCGAGCGGGTGCGGGTGGTGGAGGTCGAGGAGTCGCTGGTCGGCTGGATGCGCGACGGCACCGTGCCGCACGGGCCGGGCGTCCTGGCCGACCGGCGGGTGGAGGTCGTCGTCGGTGACGTCGTGCGCGCGGTCGCCGAGGCGAAGGACCAGCACGACCTGGTGCTGCTCGACGTCGACAACGGTCCCGGCCACCTCGTGCACACCGGCAACGCCGCCGCCTACTCCCCCGCCTTCCTCACCGGCGTCCGCCGGCTGCTGCGCCCCGGCGGCTGCCTCGTCGTCTGGTCGGCCGGTCCCGCCCCCGACCTGCTCGCGACGCTCCGCGACGTCTTCAGCGCGGCCGAGGAGCAGGAGCTCCCCGTCACGCTGCAGCAGCGCGAGACGTCCTACTACCTCTACCTGGCCCGCGCCTGACCCGGCCGCCTGCGCCCTTCGTGACGCCCCGCTCGTCCCTCGCGTGCCTCCTCAGGGAGCGGGAGCACGCTCCTTGAGGTGCGAGCACCCTTCGTGACGCAGGGAGCGGAAGGACGCTCCCTGAGGTGCGAGCGCCCTTCGCGACGCCCCGCTCGTCCCTCGCGGGGCTCCTCAGGGAGCGAGCCCCCGCTCCCTGAGGTGCGAGCGCAGCGAGCGGGAGGACGCTCCCTGAGGTGCGAGCGAAGCGAGCCACGAAGGGGGCCGCGGGGTCTCAGAGGGGGATGGCCAGGAGCCGGGCCTCGCGAGCGGCCTTGCGGGCCTCGGCGTGGAAGTCCGGTGCCGCGCACGCGACGAGCGTGGTGCCGTCGTCACCGACCAGCCCGCAGGCGTAGACGGGCGAGCCCGGCTCGACGGTGTCGAGCACCTCGCCGCCCTCGGCGACCCGCAGCAGCCGGGACCCGGTCGCGTCGGCCACCCACACCGCTCCCTCGGCGTCGAGGCAGATCCCGTCGGGCGCGACGGCGATCGAGCCGAGCACCTCCCCGAGGTCGGTCGCGGTCGGCAGCGGGCCGAACTCGGCCCACGTGCGCCGCTCGCCGAGCGAGCCGTCGGGCGCGACGTCGAAGGCGCTGAGCCGGTTGCCGAAGGTCTCGGCCACCACGAGCACCCCGGCGTCGGTGAGCACCATGCCGTTGGGGAAGTGCAGGCCGTCGGCGACCTCGGTGACGGTGCCGTCGGGGTCGACCCGGTGCAGCGCCGTCGGCCCCACCGGTGCGCCGCCCATGAGGTCGAAGCCGAAGTTGCCGACGTACGCGCGTCCCTCGGCGTCGACCACCATGTCGTTGCACTGACCGGCGGCGTACGACGACAGCTCGGCGTGGGTGACCAGCGACCCGTCGGCCTCGCGACGCAGCACCCGGCGGTCGAGCTGGGAGACGACGAGCATCCGGCCGTCGGGCAGCCAGCCGAGGCCCGACGGCTGCTGCGGCACCTCGGCCTCGACCCGGAGGTCGGAGCCGTCCTCGCGCATCGACACCACCTGGTGGGTGTAGAAGTCGGAGAGCCAGACCCGGCCCTCGTGCCACCGCGGTGCCTCCAGGAAGCTCATGCCCTCCAGCAGCGTCGTGCTCGTCGTCATCGGACCTCCTCGTCGCGGCCGTGACCGTCGTCACGCCTGGTTGCAGGTACGTGTAGCGCGCGGACGTGCAGCCGCGCAACGGGCCGTCCGGCCACCTCCGGGCCGCACCATGGCCGCGGCCACCGTCGCGGGCATCGTCCGCGGGGCCTCTCGGGAAGGAAACCTCGATGCGTCGCGCCCTCGCCACCACCCTGCTCGCCAGCGCCCTCGCCGCGCCGCTGCTCGCCGCCGCGCCGGCCCAGGCCGACTACCAGTGGAGCGGCTCGCTCGCCCAGGCCGTCGAGCGGGTGCCGGTCGCCACCGAGGTGCGCACCGGCTACGACCGCGACCTCTTCCGGCACTGGGTCGACGCCGACGGCGACGGCTGCGACACCCGCCGCGAGGTCCTCCTCGAGGAGGCCGAGGAGGCGCCCGTGCGCGGCTCGGGCTGCTCGCTGACCGGTGGCCGCTGGTACTCCTACTACGACGCCGTGTCCCAGTACGACATCGCCGACCTGCAGATCGACCACATGGTGCCGCTGGCCGAGGCCTGGGACTCCGGTGCCCGCTCCTGGACCTCGACGCGGCGGCAGTCCTTCGCCAACGACCTCGGCGACCGCCGTCCGCTGGTGGCCGTGACCGGCTCGCAGAACCAGTCCAAGAGCGACCAGGACCCCGCCGAGTGGCTGCCCGTCAACAGCCGCTGCCGCTACGCCGAGGAGTGGGTGGCCACCAAGATCCGCTGGGGCCTGTCGCAGGACACCGGCGAGCGCACCGCGATGCGGTCGCTCGCGTCGCAGTGCAGCCGCACCGTGACCGTCACCGTGGTGTCGTAGCGGCTAGGTTCTCCCGTGTGCGGATCGCGGTGCTCGACGACCACCAGCAGGTGGCGGCGTCGTACGCCGACTGGGGCGAGCTGGAGTCGAGGTTCGGCGCGCGCGTCGACTTCGTGCAGCAGCACCTGCTCGGCGACGACCTGGTGGCGCGCATCGGCGACGCCGACGTGGTGGTGGCGATGCGCGAGCGCACGCCGTTCGACGCCGACCTGCTGGGGCGGCTCCCCGCGCTGAGGCTGCTGGTCACCACCGGCATGGCCAACGCCGCCATCGACGTGACGGCGGCCCGGGCGCAGGGCGTGACGGTCTGCGGCACCCGCAGCCTGCCCGGCCCGGCGGCCGAGCAGACCTGGGCGCTGCTGCTGGCCGTGGTGCGGCAGGTGCCGGCGGCCGACGCCGCCGTACGGTCCGGGGGGTGGCAGGACGACGTGCTGCCGGGCGGCGACCTCGCCGGCGCGACCCTCGGCCTCGTCGGCCTCGGTCGGCTGGGGCAGCGGGTGGCGCGCGTGGCGCTGGCCTTCGAGATGCGGGTGCTGGCGTGGTCGCAGCACCTCGACCCCGAGCTCGCGCAGTCGCTCGGCGTGCTGCCGGTGGCCAAGGAGGACCTGCTGCGGCACTCCGACGTGGTCTCGCTGCACCTGCGGCTCTCCGAGCGCACCCGGGGCGTCCTCGGCGCCGACGAGCTGGCGCTGATGAAGCCCACCGCGGTGCTCGTCAACACCTCGCGCGGACCCCTCGTCGACGAGGCCGCGCTGCTCGACGCCCTGCACGCGGGCCGGATCGCCGGCGCCGGCCTCGACGTCCACGACGAGGAGCCGCTGCCCGCCGACCACCCGCTGCGCACCGCCCCGCGCACCGTGCTCGCGCCCCACCTGGGCTACGTCACGGAGGGCGGCTACCGGCTCTTCTACGGCGACGCCGTCGACGACATCGCCGCGTGGGCCACCGGGGCCCCGATCCGGCTGGTCGCCCGCACGTAGCGCTCGATAGCCTCCGAGCCATGACTGAGCAGGGCGACTTCCGGATCGAGCACGACAGCATGGGCGAGGTCCAGGTGCCTCGCGAGGCGCTGTGGCGGGCGCAGACGCAGCGGGCGGTGGAGAACTTCCCGATCAGCGGCTCCACCCTCGAGCCATCGCACCTCGTCGCCATCGCCCGGGTCAAGAAGGGCGCGGCGCGCATCAACGCCGAGCTCGGCATCATCAGCCAGGACAGAGCCGACGCCATCGCCGCGGGCGCCGACGAGATCATCGCCGGCGGCCACGTGGGCGAGTTCCCGATCGACGTCTTCCAGACCGGCTCCGGCACCAGCTCCAACATGAACATGAACGAGGTGCTCGCCTCCCTCGCCGGCCGCGCCGGGGTCGAGGTGCACCCCAACGACCACGTCAACGCCAGCCAGTCGAGCAACGACACCTTCCCGACCTCGATCCACATCGCCGCCGTCGAGGCCGCCTCCCACCACCTGGTGCCGTCGCTCGAGCGCCTCGCCTCCTCGCTGGAGGCCAAGGCGTCGCAGTTCGCCGAGGTCGTGAAGTCGGGCCGCACCCACCTGATGGACGCGACCCCGGTCATGCTCGGCCAGGAGTTCGGCGGGTACGCCGCGATCGTGCGCTACGGCATCGAGCGCATCGAGGCCTCGCTCCCCCGCGTGGCCGAGCTGCCGCTCGGCGGCACCGCCGTCGGCACCGGCATCAACACCCCGCCCGGCTTCGCCGAGAAGGTCATCGCTGACATCGCCGCCGAGACCGGCCTGCCCTTCACCGAGGCCCGCAACCACTTCGAGGCGCAGGGCTCCCAGGACGCCCTCGTCGAGCTGTCCGGCCAGCTGCGGACCATCGCGGTCGGCCTGACCAAGATCTGCAACGACCTGCGCTGGATGAGCTCGGGCCCGACCACCGGACTCGCCGAGATCCGGCTGCCCGACCTGCAGCCCGGGTCGAGCATCATGCCGGGCAAGGTCAACCCGGTGCTGCCCGAGGCGACCCTGATGGTGTGCGCCCAGGTGATCGGCAACGACGCCACCGTCGCCCACGCCGGCGCCAGCGGCTCCTTCGAGCTCAACGTCATGCTGCCCGTGATGGCCCGCAACCTGCTCGAGTCGATCCGGCTGCTCGCCAACGTCGCCCCCGTGCTCGCGGAGCGCTGCGTCGACGGCATCGAGGCCGACGTCGAGCGTTGCCGCGCCTACGCCGAGTCGTCGCCCTCGGTCGTCACCCCGCTCAACAAGCACATCGGCTACGAGGAGGCGGCCAAGGTCGCCAAGGCCGCCCTCAAGGAGGGCCGCACCATCCGCGAGCAGGTGCTCGCCATGGGCTACGTCGACCGCGGTGACCTCACCGAGGCCGAGCTCGACGACGCCCTCGACGTCGCCGCCATGACCTCGCCGCGGGTCTGAGTCGACGCCTCGCGACAGTGCGGTGCTGCGGTGTCACCTGGTGACACCGCAGCACCGCACTGATGCGTCTGCGACCTCGCAGGTCGGGGCTCAGTACCAGTTGTTGGCCTGGGAGTGGCCCCAGGCGCCGCAGGCGGAGCCGTAGCGGTCGCGGATGTAGCCGAGGCCCCAGCGGACCTGCGTCTCGGGGTTGCTCTCCCAGTTGGGCCCCGCGGAGGACATCTTGGAGCCGGGCAGCGCCTGCGGGATGCCGTACGCCGACGAGGTCGGGTTGTCGGCGGTGGTGCTCCAGCCGGACTCCTTGGTCCACAGCGAGTCGAGGCAGGAGAACTCGCCGGCGGACAGGCCGTACTCGGGCATGAGCGCCCGGGCGAGCGTCTTGGGGTCGGCGTCGGCGAGGTCCTGGCGCGAGACCTCGGCGCGACCCGCGTCGCTGGCGAGCTGCTCGGCCTTCGCGGCCTCGGCGACGGCGGTGCGGTCGGTGGAGCGCGAGACGCGCTCCTCGCGCTCGGCGATCTCCTCCTCGCTCAGGGCGCCCACCCCGGTGACGTCACCGGCGGCGGAGGAGGCCAGCGTCGCGGCCTCGGCGTCGAGGGGGGTGGCGCCCGACAGCGAGCCGGCGCCGACGACGCCGCCCGTGAGGACGAGGGCCGCGAGCGCGGTGGCCATGACGGGGCGACGGGTCCGGCGCGCAGGCGCGAGCCGGTGCTTGGCGAGGTGAGGCACGGTGGTCCCGGGGGGTTGGCGACAACGTCAACCGCGCTCCGACGACGCCCCGACCAACGGGGTGCACCACCGGGAACCGAGACCCGGGGCGCGGGAACGCGCAGGGAAGAGGCTTCACCGAAGCACGGCCGGGCGGGTGGTGGCAACTCGAACCACCCGCCCGGCGCGTCGGTCGTGGCCAGGCTCACACCACAGGCGCCACGCCCGTCACACGCGTCCCGGACCGCCCCTCAGACGGTCACGTGCTCCAGCATCTCGGTCACGAGCGCCGCGATCGGCGACCGCTCGGACCGCGTCAGCGTGACGTGCGCGAAGAGCGGGTGGCCCTTGAGCCGGTCGACCACCGCGACGACACCGTCGTGCCGCCCCACCCGCAGGTTGTCGCGCTGCGCGACGTCGTGGGTGAGCACGACCTTGGAGTTGGCGCCCATGCGCGAGAGCACGGTCAGCAGCACGTTGCGCTCGAGGCTCTGCGCCTCGTCGACGATGACGAAGGCGTCGTGCAGCGAGCGGCCGCGGATGTGCGTCAGCGGCAGCACCTCCAGCATGCCGCGGTCGAGGATCTCGTCGACGACGTCGGGCGTGGTGATGGCGCCGAGGGTGTCGAAGACCGCCTGGCCCCAGGGCGACATCTTCTCGGACTCGCTGCCCGGCAGGTAGCCGAGCTCCTGGCCGCCGACGGCGAACAGCGGGCGGAAGACGACGACCTTCTTGTGCTGGCGGCGCTCCATGACCGCCTCGAGCCCGGCGCACAGCGCGAGCGCCGACTTGCCGGTGCCGGCGCGGCCGCCGAGCGACACGATCCCGACCTCGGGGTCGAGCAGCAGGTCGAGCGCGATCCGCTGCTCGGCGGAGCGTCCGTGGATCCCGAAGGCTTCGCGGTCGCCGCGCACGAGGTGGACCCGCTTGTCGGCGCGCACCCGACCGAGCGCGCTGCCGCGCTCGGAGAGCAGCACCAGACCGGTGTGGCAGGGCAGGTCACGGGCCTCGTCGAGGTCGACGGTGCCCTCGTCGTACAGGGCGTCGAGGTCGGCGCCGGTGACGTCGACCTCGGTCATGCCGGTCCAGCCCGCGTCGGACTCGTGGACCTGCTCGCCGCGGTACTCGGCGGCGTCGAGGCCGACCGCCGAGGCCTTGATGCGCAGGGGCAGGTCCTTCGAGACCAGCGTGACCCGGTGACCCTCGTCGGCGAGGTTGCGGGCGACGGCGAGGATGCGCGTGTCGTTGTCGCCGAGGCGGAAGCCCGAGGGCAGCGCGGTGGGATCGGTGTGGTTGAGCTCGACGCGGAGCGAGCCGCCCTCGAGGCCCACCGGCACCGGCTGGTCGAGCCGGCCGTGCTCGACGCGCAGCTCGTCGAGGATGCGCAGCGCCGAGCGGGCGAAGTAGCCGAGCTCGGGGTGGTGCCGCTTGCCCTCGAGCTCGGTGATCACCACGACGGGGAGCACGACCTCGTGCTCGGCGAAGCGCTGGATCGCCTTCGGGTCGGCCAGGAGCACCGAGGTGTCCAGGACGTACGTCGAGCGAGGGGCAGGAGTGCTGGTGCCAGGTGCCACGGGGTTCCCCTTCGATGGACCGCACGCGCACTCGGCGCCCGGTCCGTTACTGGTGCTCGGACCGGGAGTGACGGCAGGCCCCGAGTGCGGGCCTGCAGGTGCTGCGGTCGTGACGGGTCACGGAGTCGCCCTCCTGGCACCGGCCCGCTTCCCCACGGGCCGACACCGGCAACGTAAGCCGACCCCGGCGTACGCCGACCGCGACACGCCCGGCGGTCTCGTGAACGCTGCGTTACGCCCCGAACCGCCGCTGGCGCTGGGCGTAGGCGCGGACGGCGCGGAGGAAGTCGACGCGACGGAAGTCGGGCCAGTAGGCCTCGCAGAAGTAGAACTCGCTCTGCGCGCTCTGCCACAGCAGGAAGCCGCCGAGCCGCTGCTCGCCGCTGGTGCGGATGACGAGGTCGGGGTCGGGCTGGCCCTTGGTGTAGAGGTGCTCGGCGATGTGCTCGACGTCGAGCACCTGGGCGAGCTCCTCCAGCGTGGTGCCGCGCCCGGCGTGCTCCTGGAGCAACGAGCGGACGGCGTCGGCGATCTCCTGGCGACCGCCGTAGCCGACGGCGACGTTGACGATCATGCCGTCGACGTCCCGGGTCGACTCGGCGGCGGACCCGAGCCGCTCGGCGGTGCGCTCCGGCAGCAGGTCGAGCGCGCCCACCGGGTGGAGCCGCCAGCGCCGCTGCTCGGCCAGCGTGTCGACGGCCTCGCCGATGATGTCGAGCAGCGGTTCGAGCTCGGCGCGGGGGCGGTTGAGGTTGTCGGTCGACAGCAGCCACAACGTGACCACCTGCACGCCGATCTCCTCGCACCAGCCGAGCATCGGCTCGATGTTGGCGGCTCCGGCACGGTGGCCGTGGGCGGTGTCGGCGCCGACCGCCTTCGCCCAGCGGCGGTTGCCGTCGAGCATGACGCCGACGTGTCGCGGCAGCCGCTCCGCGGGCAGGCGGCGTACGACGCGGGCCTCGTAGGCCGGGTAGAGCACCCGCCGCAGGCCCCGCTTCCAGTCCGCCACGAGTCGCGACCCTACTCGGGTCACACGTCGGGCAGAGGCTGTGAGCACGGCCTCACCGTCGTGACTGGGGCGGCGGGCGATTTCCTCCGTACCCTCGGTGCATGGTTCCCGACGTCCCGTCCTCCGAGCGTGGCCCGCGCATCCACGAGCGCGTCGCCGAGCGCGGCCAGGAGGCCGCCGAGCAGGTGCGCGAGCGGGTGCGCGACGTCGCCGAGGAGGTCAAGCCCAAGCTGCGCGGCTGGCTGCACGCCGGCATCACGCCCCTGACGCTGGCCGCCGGCATCGTGCTGATCGTGCTGTCGCCGACCGTGGCGACCCGGGTCGGCTCGGCGATCTTCGCGGGCACCGCCCTGGTGCTGTTCGCGGTCTCCGGGCTCTACCACCGCTTCTACTGGGGCCCGCGGATGAACGCCGTGCTCCGGCGCCTCGACCACTCCAACATCTTCCTGCTGATCGCCGGCTCCTACACGCCGTTCGCGATCACCCTGCTCGAGCCACCGCAGCGCGACGCGCTGCTCGTCATCGTGTGGTCGGGCGCCGCGCTGGGCGTCCTGTTCCGGGTCTTCTGGAGCCACGCCCCGCGGCTGCTGTACACCCCGATCTACGTCGCGCTCGGCTGGGTCGCGATCTTCTACGCCGGCGACCTCGGCTCAGGTGGCCCCGCCGTCACCACGCTGCTCGTGGTGGGCGGCGGCCTCTACACCCTGGGCGGGCTCGTCTACGGGCTCAAGAAGCCCGACCCCTTTCCCAGCTGGTTCGGCTTCCACGAGGTCTTCCACCTGCTGACGATCGCGGCGTTCGTGTGCCACTACGTCGCCGCCAGCATCGCGACGTACTCGCTGCGCTGAGCCCGGCTCACCCGTCGCGTCGCGAGACGGGCAGCAGCCGGTAGTTCGACCGGTACGGCCCCTCGACGTCGCCCTGCTCGAGCGGGCCCGCTCGTTCGCACTCGCCCGCGACGGTGCAGCGCACGAGGGCGTCCGGGCCCCCGCCGGCGCGGCGGGCGAGGAACAGCACGGTGCCGTCGGTCTCCCAGGTGACCACCGGTGCCGCGTCGACGCCCGTCACGTCGAGCAGCACCACGCCGTGACGGGCGTCGTGCACGACGACGCGGTCGGTCGTGCCCGAGCTCTCGTCGAGGGTCGCCGGCCCGCCGAGGTGGGTGCCCGCGACGGAGAAGACGCGGCGCCCGGTGTCGGGCGGCGCGATCGCCGTGGGGTTGCCGCCGTCGGGCGGCAGCGTGAAGAGCTCACCCGACCGCGGCTCGCCACCCGGGGCCGGGTCGACGTCGAACCCGAAGCCGCGCCACGACGCAAGGTGCGCCGCGACGACGGTCGTCCGGAACCGCTCGACGCGGTTGCCGGCGAAGCTCCACCAGACGTTCCCGAGCAGCACCCGCTGCGTCCCGAACGCCACCGGCACCTGGCCGTCGGACGGGCTGAAGGACCGTCGCGCCAGCACGCGGCCCGTGACGGCGTCGAGCACGCGGGTCTCGCGGTACGTCGCGGACCCGTCGGGACGGGGGTCGCTGATCGACAGCGCCACCTTGTCGCCGCCGCTGCTGACGGCCAGCGCGGGCGCCCCGTCATAGTCCGAGGTGCGGCGGTAGGTGAGCACCGACCGGGCGCCGCTCGTCGTGACGCGGACGACGTCGTCGCGGCCGCGGTCGAGCAGGTAGCCGCCCTTGACCTTGACGAACCACAACGGGGTCCCGACCAGCCCGGCGAGGCTGACCCGGCGGCTGCCGTCGACGATGACGCGGCGCTCCTGGTCGAGGTGGGGCAGCGCCGGAGCGGCACCCTGCGGCAGCAGGGCCGGGTCGAGGTCGACGTCGGCCGCGCGCACGGGCCCGCCGACGAGCAGCAGCGGCGCGAGCAGCGCCAGCACGAGCGCCGCGGCGCGACGCGAGGCAATGGTCAGCATCATGGTCCCCCCGAGGGTCGTCACGTGACCTGCGTCACACAGCCTACGACGGGGCCTACTCCTCCGGTAGGCCGTGGCCGCGGGCGGCGTACAGCGCGAGCACCTCCTCGCGCGGGATCACCCCGCACCGCTCCGCCCAGGCGTCGTAGGCCGCGACGAGGGTGGCGACCAGGTCGGGGTGCTCCCCCGCGACGTCGTCGAGCTCGGTGCGGTCGACCTCGAGGTCGTAGAGCTCCCAGTCGCCGCGGTGCTTGCGCACCAGCTTCCAGCGGCCGCGTCGTACGGCGCTGTTGCCCTCGTGCTCCCAGAACAGGTCGCGCTCGGGCGCGTCCTCCCCGCGCCAGGCGGGCAGCAGGCTGCGGCCCTCGGCGGGCGGCACGTCGTGCTCGCCACGACGCGAGGGGTACGCCGCCCCGGCGACCTCGGCGATCGTGGGCAGCACGTCGACGAGCTGCGAGGGGGTCCGGCACAGCCCGCCGCCGCCCTCGAGGCCCCGCGGCCAGTGCGCGATGAACGGCGTGGCGATGCCGCCCTCGTGCACCCAGTGCTTGTACTCGCGGAACGGCGTGTTGGACAGGTTGGCCCAGCTGCGCCCGTAGGACATGTACGTCGACTCGGGTCCGGGCCGCAGCGACGGGTCGTTGCCGACCGTGACCGGCTCGCCCTCGCGCGTGGTGTCCTGCACCGGCACGAACGCCGTGACGAACTCCCGGGCGCCGGGGCCGGGCGGCATCTCCTCGGCGCAGCCACCGTTGTCGGAGAGGAAGACGACGAGGGTGTCGTCGAGGCGGCCGGTGCGCTCCAGCTCGGCGAGCACCAGCCCGATGCCCTGGTCCATGCGGTCGACCTGGGCGGCGTAGGTCGCCATGCGGGAGGCTTCCCAGGCGTGGTCGGGGGCGTCGTCCCACGCGGGGACCCGCTCGTCGCGCGGGGTGAGCCGCCAGGAGCGGTCGATGATGCCCTCGTCGACGAGCCGCTCGAGCCGCTCCTCGCGCAGCCGGTCCCAGCCGGCGTCGAAGCGGCCCTCGTAGCGCGCGACGTCGTCGTCGTGCGCGTGCAGCGGCCAGTGCGGCGCGGTGTAGGCGAGGTAGCAGAAGAAGGGGTCGTCGGGCCGCTGCTCGTCGTGCTCGGCGAGGAAGCGCACGGCCTGCTCGGAGATGGCGTCGGTGTAGAACCAGCCCGCCTCCTCAGCCTCGTGCTCGACGTTCGTCTCGTCGCGCACCAGGGTGCGGGGCCGGTAGAACGACCCGGCGCCCTCGAGGGTGCCGAAGAAGCGGTCGAAGCCGCGGCGGGTCGGCCAGGAGTGGTTGGGCGTCTCCATGTCGACCGAGAGGTGCCACTTGCCGGAGAGGTACGTCGCGTAGCCCGCCTCGCGCACCACCTCGGCGATCGTCACGCACGCGTCGGCGAGGTCGCCGGGGTAGCCGTCGGGGGCGTCGTCGAAGTTGAGGATGCCGATCCCGACCTGGTGCGGGTGCAGCCCCGTGAGCAGGCTCGCGCGCGACGGGCTGCACCGCGCGGTGTTGTAGAACTGCGTCATCCGCACCCCGCCGGCCGCCAGCCGGTCGAGCGACGGGGTGCTGATCTCGCCGCCGTACGGCGCGACGTCGCTGAAGCCCATGTCGTCGGCGAGCACGAGCAGCACGTCGGGCCGTCGAGGAGCGTCAACCACGGCGCGACCCCCGCTCCGGCGTCGCGTCGTCCTCGAGGTCGCGCCGGTGGGTCTCCGGCAGGAACCACAGCGAGACCAGCGTGATCGCGGCCATCGCCATCACGTAGACGGCGACCGGCCAGGCCGACCCGGAGTACGCCGACAGCAGCGAGGTGCCGATGAGCGGGGCGACCGCACCGGTCGGGATGACGCCGATCTGGTAGACCGCGCTCATGCCGGAGTAGCGAACCCGCGTCGGGAACAGCTCGGCGAACAGCGCGCCCTCGGGGCCGAACATGCAGCACGCCGCGACGCCCCAGCCCACGACGACCGCGAGGGTGACGAGCAGCGGGTCGCCGGTCTGCACGAGGGCGAAGATCGGGAACGCCGAGACGAAGGCCAGGGCTGCCCCCGCGGCGAAGACGGGACGCCGTCCGACCCGGTCGGAGACGTGACCGGCGGCCAGGATGACGCCGATGCCGACCACGGAGGCCACGAGCAGCGCGTCGAGCACGATCGACTTGTCGAGCTGGAGCACGGTGACGACGAAGGTCAGCAGGAAGGCGTTGTAGATGTTGAAGGTGACGCTCTCGCTGACCCGGGCGCCCATCGCCAGGAAGGTGACCCTGGGGTGGCGGCGGAAGACCTCGAGGAGCGGCAGCGTGGCGCGCTCGTCGGCCTGCTCGAGCTTGCGGAAGGCGGGCGGCTCCTCGACGCGCAGCCGGATCACGAGACCCACGAGCACCAGGGCGATCGAGACGAGGAAGGGCACGCGCCAGCCCCACGACTGGAAGTCGTCCTCGGGCAGCTGCGTGACCGCGGTGACCGCGAGGGTGCTGGTCAGCAGGCCGATCGGCACGCCGAGCTGCGGCCAGCTGGAGTACCACCCGCGGCGCCGGCCGGGCGCGTGCTCGACGCACAGCAGCACCGCACCACCCCACTCGCCGCCGAGGCCGATGCCCTGCAGCATCCGCAGCAGCAGGAGCAGCAGCGGCGCCGCGACCCCGATCTGCGCGTAGGTCGGCAGCAGGCCCATCGCGAAGGTCGACAGGCCCATGATCAGCATGGTCAGCACGAGCATCCGCTTGCGGCCGATGCGGTCGCCGAAGTGCCCGAAGACGAAACCGCCGAGCGGCCGGGTCACGAAGCCCGCCGCGAAGGTCCCGAAGGCGACCATGGTGCCGGTGAGCGGGTCGTAGGTCGGGAAGAACTGCGAGTTGAAGACCAGCGCGGCCATCGTCCCGTAGAGGAAGAAGTCGTACCACTCGACGACCGAGCCCAGCAGGCTCGCGCCCGCGACCTGCCGGATCGAGGCGGGCGTGGCCGGCGCGTCCGGCGCCCCCGAGGGTCGTTCCTGCTGCTGCGTCATGTCCGAGACCTCTCAACAATCACCAAGTCGGTCGACTTGGTGGGCTTCGCGCCGCAGGCTCTCACGACCCGGCCCGGATCGCGAGCGACGGGGCCGTGGAGGCGCTGGGTACCTCTCCGTCGTGAGCGAGACCAGTGACCTGCCCGTGGTGGTCGTCGGAGCCGGCATCGCCGGCGCCGCCTGCGCGAGGGCGTTGCGCGAGGCCGACGTGCCGGTGCGAGTGCTCGACCGCGGTCGTCGGCCGGGCGGGCGCATGGCGTCGCGGCGCTGGCCCGACGGCTCGCGCTCGGTCGACCTGGGGGCGTCGTACCTCACGGTGGGTGACGACGACTTCCGCGCCGTCGTCGACGACTGGGCCGCACGCGGGCTGGCCCGGGAGTGGACCGACACCTTCACGGTGCTCGCGGCCGACGCGGCCCCCGAGGACAAGGACGGGCCCGTGCGCTGGGGTGCCACGCCGTCGCTGCGGGCGCTCGTCGAGGACCTCGCGGCCGACCTCGACGTCGAGCACGCCGCGGTCGAGCGGGTCGAGCGTGCCGACGACCGGTGGACCGTCGACGGGGTCGCCGCCCGGGCGGTGGTGCTGGCGATGCCCGACCCGCAGGCCCTCCGGCTGCTGAGCCCCGGCGCGCAGGCGTACGCCGCCGACCTGCAGCGCGGGTGGGAGCCGGTGCTCGCGCTGGCCGCACGGTGGGAGCGGCGTACCTGGGACGACCTGAGCCCGTCGGGCACCTTCCACGGCGCCTTCGTCAACGGCGACGACGTGGTGGCGTGGGTAGCCGACGACGGCCGGCGTCGTGGCGACGACGCCCCGGTGCTGACCGCCCACTCGACCCCCGGCTTCGCCGCGCAGCACCTGGAGGACCCTGCGGCGGCCGGACCGGCGATGGTCGCGGCGCTGCGCGAGCGGCTCGGGATCGAGGAGCCGCTCGACTCGCTCGTGCAGCGGTGGACCTTCGCCAAGCCCGCGGGCGAGCGCGAGGCGCCGTACCTGCTCCGCGACGGGCTGGGCGTCTGCGGCGACGGCTGGGGCCCGGCGTCGAAGGTCGAGACGGCCTGGGTCTCGGGCCACCGGCTCGGACAGGCGCTCGCCGAGTCCCTGTGAGCCTTCCTGCGAGCCTCGCCGTCCTCGCGCTGCTCGCAGCGGCGCAGCTGGGCTTCCAGGTCACCGTCACCCTGCTCGTCTACCCCGCGCTCACCGAGGCGCCCGACGCCGACTGGGAGGGCGTGCACGACCGGCACTCCCGACGCATCGTCGCGCCGGTGGTCGTGCTGTACGGCGGCCTGCTGCTGGCGCTGCCGTGGGCCTGGCTGAGCGCACCGTCCGGGTGGGTCGCGCTCGCCGGCGCCTGCTGCCTCGGGCTGCTCGCGACGACGGCCTTGCTGGCGGCACCCACCCACGGCCGGCTGGGTCGGAGCGGGCCCGGTGAGCGGCCCGTGCTGCTGCGCCGACTGCTCCTCGTCGACCGGGCGCGGCTCGCCTGGTCGCTCGCCCTGGCGGGGTGCACCGCCGGGGCGCTGCTGCTGAGCAGGTAAGGGTAGCCTCACTCCACGTGCCGTCCCCCGATCCCGTCCCGTCGACGGGTGGTCGGCTCCTGCTGCAGGTGCTGCGCGGGCGCGGCCGCCGACTGGCGCTGTTCCTGGTCCTGATCAGCACCTGGCAGGTGTGCGAGGCGCTCGTGCCGGTGCTCATCGGCGTCACGATCGACCGCGCCGTCGCCACCGGCGACGCGGGGCAGCTGGCGCTGTGGCTGGTCGTGCTGGTGCTGCTCTTCGCGGTGCTGAGCTACTCCTACCGGATCGGCGCCCAGGTCGCGTTCCGCGTCGGGCAGGAGGCGATGCACGACCTCCGCATGCGGGTCGCCCGCAAGGCGCTCGACCCCCGCGGCACCCGCAACGGCCTGCTGCCGGGCGAGACGCTGTCGCTGGCGACCTCCGACGTCGAGCTCATCGGCGTGACGCTGCGCGTGGTGGGGTACGCCGTCGCCTCGGCCGTCGCGGTCGTCGTCAGCGCCGTGCTGCTGCTGCGCATCGACCTCGTGCTCGGCCTGGTGGTGCTGCTCGGCGTGCCGGTCGTGCTGGTGCTGCTGCAGGTGCTGACGCCCGTCATCGCCCGGCGCAGCTCGGCGCAGCAGGCGCTGCTCGCGCGTGCCACCGGCGTCGCGACCGACCTGGTGCGCGGCTTCCGCAGCCTCAAGGGCATCGGCGCCGAGCAGGTCGCCGCCGAGCGCTACCGCCGCGAGAGCGCCCGGGCGCGCGACGCCGGCGTGCGCACTGCGAACTCCTACGGCGTCATGGCCGGCCTCACCACCGGCGCGGCCGCGTTGTTCCTCGCCGTGGTCGCCGTGCTCGCCGGCGTGCTGGCCGTCGAGGGCCGGATCTCGGTCGGCGAGCTGGTCGCGATCGTGGGGTTGACCCAGTTCCTCGCCGAGCCGATGCGCATCCTGGGCGACCTGCTGGCCGAGCTCGCCGCCGCGCGCGCGTCGGCGCAGCGCATCGTCGACCACCTCGCCTCGCCGCCCCTCGTGCCCGCCGGCGACGCCGACGGCGGCGAGCCAGCTCGAGAGCTCGAGCTGCTCGACCTGCACGCCGGCGGCCTGCGCGGCCTCACCCTCGCCGCCCGGCCCGGCGAGCTCCTCGGCGTGGTCGTCATCGACGCCGCCGAGGCCGCCACGCTCGTCGGCGTGCTGGCCGGCGAGGTCATCCCCGACGACCCGGACTCGGTGCGGCTCGACGACCTCCCCCTCGCCGACCACACCGTCGGCTCGCGCCGTCGGCGGCTGCTGGTCGCACCCCACCACGTCGACCTGTTCGAGGGCACGATCGCGGACAACATCGACCCCGACGGACGCCACGACGAGGCGCGTCTCGAGGTGCTGGTCGGCGCGGCCGCGGTCGAGGACGTGCTGCGGCTGCACCCCGACGGCCTGCACCGGGCCGTGACGCCCGACGGGGCGACGTACTCGGGGGGCCAGCGCCAGCGCGTCGCCTACGCCCGGGCCCTCGCCACCGACGCCCCCGTGCTCGTGCTGCACGACCCCACCACCGCGGTCGACGCCGTCACCGAGCACCGGATGGCGCGGGGGCTGCGCACCGCGCGGGACGGCCTGACCACGTGGGTGCTGACCAGCAGCCCGGCGCTGCTCGCGCAGGCCGACCGCGTCGCGCTCGTCGTCGACGGGCGCGTGGTGGCCGCGGGCACCCACGCCGACCTCGTCGCGCGCGACGACTACCGCGAGGCGGTGCTGCGATGAGCGCGGAGGCGCCGGCGCGCGCGATCCTCCCGGTCGCCGACGGACGGGCCACGACGCGCCTGGTCTGGACGCTGCTGCGCCCCCACCGCGGCGCCCTCGGCGCCGCCGTGGCCGCCTTCCTCGTGGCCGGGCTGACCGCGCTGGTGCCGCCGTGGGTGCTCGGGCTCGTCGTCGACGAGGTCGAGGCCGGCGACGGCTCGACCGTCGACGTGGTGCGGCTCGGGCTCGTCATCGCCGGCGCCGCCGTGGTCGGGGCCGTCGCCGCGGCCCTGTCGCTGTCGTTCCTCGCCCGCGCCGCCGAGCCGGCGCTCGCCTCGCTGCGCGAGGACGTGCTCGCCCGCACCCTGCGGCTGCCCACCGGTCGTCTCGAGGAGGCCGGTGCCGGCGACCTGCTCTCCCGCGTCGGCGACGACGTGCGCACCGTCGCGACCGCCATGAAGGACGTCGTCCCGCTCGTCATCGGCTCGCTCGTCGCGGTCGTCTTCACCGCTGCGGGGCTCTTCGCGCTCGACTGGCGCCTCGGGCTCGCCGGCCTCGCGGCCGCGCCGTCGTACGTGCTGGCACTGCGGTGGTACCTCCCCCGCTCCGGCCCGCTCTACCGCGAGGAGCGGGTCGCGCAGGGCGAGCGCGCCCAGGCGATGGTCAGCGGGCTGCAGGGCGCGCCGTCGGTGCGTGCCTTCGCGCGCGAGGAGGCACACCTCGCCGAGGTCGACACCCGCTCGCGGCGCACCATGGGCATCGCGATCACGGTGTTCGGGATGCTGTGCCGCTTCGGCTCGCGCACCAACCGCTCCGAGCTCATCGGCCTCGCCGTGGTGCTCGCCACCGGCTTCTGGCTGGTGCGCGCCGACGCCGTCACGGTCGGTGCCGTCACGACCGCGGCGCTGTACTTCCACCGGCTCTTCAACCCCATCGGCGCGCTGATGTTCCTCTTCGACGAGGTGCAGTCGACCGGAGCCTCGCTCGCCCGGCTCGCCGGCGTCGCGACGATGCCGTCACCGGCGCCTGCCCCTCCCGCCGCGCTTCCCGCGCAGCCGGCCGTCGTGCTGCGGGGCCTGGGCCACGAGTACGTCGCGGGCACCCCCGCGCTGCGCGACGTGGACCTCGAGCTCTCGCCCGGCGAGCGCGTCGCCGTCGTCGGCGCGACCGGCGCCGGCAAGACCACGCTCGGCCAGGTCGTCGCCGGGGTCCTCGCCCCCACCACCGGCACGGCCACGCTCGGCGGCGCGGCGTACGACGACCTCGGCGAGCGCGCCGTTCGAGACCACGTCGTGCTCGTCAGCCAGGACGTGCACGTCTTCTCCGGCACCGTCCGCGACGCCGTCACCCTCGCGCGCCCCGACGCGTCCGACGACGCCGTACGCCGGTCGCTGGAGCGGGTGCACGCCTGGCGCTGGGTCGCCGCCCTGCCCGACGGCCTCGACACCGTGGTCGGCGGCGACGGCCACCCCCTCACCCCCGCGCAGGCCCAGCAGCTCGCGCTGGCGCGCGTCGACCTGCGCGACCCTGCCGTCGTCGTGCTCGACGAGGCCACCGCCGAGGCCGGGTCCGCCGGCGCCCGCGAGCTCGAGGCGGCCGCCCACGCCGTCACCGAGGGCCGTACCGCCCTCGTCGTCGCCCACCGCCTCACCCAGTCCGAGCGCGCCGACCGCGTCGTCGTCATGGCCGACGGCCGCATCGTCGAGCACGGCACCCACGCCGAGCTCCTCACCCGCCCCGGCCCCTACGCCGACCTCTGGGCCGCCTGGTCCGCCCGCTGACGCCCACCGGCGCCGCCGGTGCCGTCGTACGCCGCCCTTGCTCCCTGAGAAGGTTGTGCAGCGACCGTCTCGAAGGGCCAGGCTCTGGCCCCGGTTGCGGGGTCTCGAGGCCCTCGCCCAGGGGCTCGGGCACCTCGACCACCCCTGCCGGACTGGGTGGTCGAGGGCACCGGCCGCCCTGGGTGGTCGAGGTGCGAGGAGCGCCGACCGACCTGGGTGGTCGAGGTGCGAGGAGCGCCGTCCGACCTGGGTGGTCGAGGTGCGAGAAGCGCCGACCGACCTGGGTGGTCGAGGTGCGAGGAGCGCCGTCCGACCTCGGTGGTCGAGGTGCGACGAGCGCCGACCGCTCTGGGGTGGTCGAGGTGCGAGGAGTGCCGACCGACCTGGGTGGTCGAGGTGCGAAAAGCGCCGACCGACCTGGGTGGTCGAGGTGCGAGGAGCGCCGACCGACCTGGGTGGTCGAGGTGCGAGGAGCGCAAGCGACGAGCCTCGAGACTGTGAGTCTTGGCATCGGCCCCGGGATCGTGTGGGGTCGGGTCGACGGCTGGTGGTGTGACCCACCTCGAGACTGACCCC